>PBTP01000020.1 GCA_002729275.1 Roseibacillus sp.
AGCGGAGTCCTTGCCGCGGGCAATGGTCCTCTGCCTGGAGCGGGCGATCCTCGAAGCGGCCTCGTGCGCAGACCGTTACGCGTGGGGGCACTTCCGCATGCTTCTCGGGTCTTCGTCGCGGTTCGACGACGGGCAGCATTGTCCACATCATCTCGGGGAAAAGGGGCCCTCTGCATACACATGACATCCATCAAGTCTGAGGAGTCCCCGGACGAGGGAGCGGCTCAACTTGGAGTGGAGAGACCAATTATTGACACCGGAGGTTAACGGGACTACCACCCGGAACGCTCTGAGATGGCGGCGTAGCCAAGTGGCCTAAGGCGACGGTTTGCAAAACCGTTATTCGTCGGTTCGAATCCGACCGCCGCCTCCAGGGAGTCTCTGCCAGAGCCGATGGGGCTGGGCAGACCAGCGGGGGAATCCTGCGATCGTGTGATCGTCAGCTTTTGCGGGTCGCGAGTTTGCTTGCGATCTGGCCGTGATTGGGGGAACAAGGAGTATGGCTAAGCAAACATCTTTAAACCGGCGGGGGTTTCTCAAGGGCACAACGGGTGCCGGTCTTCTTATCTGCAGCAGTCAGGTAGCTTTTGGTTACAAGGCTAACGAAAAGTTGAACGTTGCGTGTATCGGGGTCGGAGGGCAGGGGGTGAGTAATACCCGTGGGGTCTCCGGGGAGAACATCGTGGCGGTCTGTGATGTCGATGAGAAACGTGCGGCCCAGATGTTGAAGCAGTATTCCGGGACGAAGCGGTATACTGATTTCCGGCTGATGCTCTCCGAGATGGATAAGGAAATCGATGCAGTGATGGTTTGTACTCCGGATCATACTCACGCCGTCGCAGCGGTCGGGGCAATGAAGCAGGGTAAGCACGTCTACTGTGAGAAGCCGCTGACCCGCACAGTGCACGAGGCCCGCATGATGCGGTTGACTGCTGCCAAGCACAAGGTGGTGACTCAGATGGGTAACCAAGGGTCGGCCTCGGAGGGTGTGCGTCGGGCTACCGAATGGGGCGCTGCCGGAACGGTGGGACCTGTCGAGAACGCGTATCTCTGGGTGAGTGATGGTAGTGCCACCATGACTCGCCCCAAGGACACCCCCGCGGTTCCCAAGAACCTGGACTGGGACCTCTGGCTGGGCCCAGCGTCCGAGCGGCCCTACCACCCCAGCTACCTTCCTTTCATCTGGAGAGGATGGCGTCATTTCGGGAGTGGTAGCCTAGGGGACATGGGTTGTCATACCGGGAACTTCCTCTTCCGCTGCCTGAATCTCGGGGAACTCTGGGAGTCTGGTGGTTCCAGCAAGGCCAAGCGGATCCGGATCGAGGGCGAAGCTACCGGAGTGCATGCGGAAGGCTACCCCGCCTCTACCCGGGTGCATTTCCACATTCCTGCCCGCGGTGACCTGCCGGCAGTAAAGTTGACCGTTTCCAGCGGCGAGAAGATGCGCCCTTCCGCGGACTTGCTTCACGGAAAGCAGCCGGGGTCCTTTGGGTCCTTGCTCATCGGGACTAAGGGAAGCATTTACTCCTCAAACCCATGGAACACGAGTTCGGAAATTCTTTCCAAGGACAAGGGTTCGATCAAGGAGCCACCGAAAACCCTTCCGCGCGGAGTTGGCCATCACCGGGAGTGGATTGAGGCCTGTAAAGGAAAAGGAGAGACCTTCTCGAGCTTTGCCATTGGAGGTCCGCTGACGGAAATGATCCAGCTGACCAACATTGCTGGGATTGTAGGGGAGCCCTTCCACTATGACACCCTGACCGGCGAAATTCCGGATCACGCCGGAGCCAGCGCTCTTTTACACCGGCCTTACCGTAAGGGCTGGAACCTCTGATCGATATGACTTGGAACGGGCCCTGTCGGAAGAGCGGAGGTTATGAGGGGAACTAGGTAACCGGGAAAGCGGATGAAACCCTCGATCCTGTTTTCTCTGGTTCTCGGACTCGGGGGACTGGCCTCCGTGGCGCCTGCCCGGGGGCTGCAGGACCGGGCCCTTGAAGTCCTCGAGAATCACTGCTTCCAGTGTCACGATAGTGACACAAGCAAAGGGGGTCTCAACATGGAGGAGCTTCTTGAGAAAGGTGATTTCGACGGATCCCTCATGTTCGAGAATCTTCTCGCAGGGAAAATGCCTCCCGCGCAGAAGGAAGCCCCTAGTTTAGAGGAGAAGCGTGATGTTCTTGCCTGGCTGGCAGGACGGAAGGCCAGTTACAGCTCTGCACCATTTGGGCGGCTGAGCCGACATCAGTTTGTCCACTCGCTCAATGATCTGCTTGGTACGAATCTCGATTTGACGGATCGGATTCCCGAGGACCGTGGAACGAACGCTTTCGATTCCAATCGGAAGATCCGGCTGAGCAGGGAGGTGCTCGGATCCTACTTCGCGATTGCGGATGAGATGCTGGACTTTGCGTTCCCAGAGCAGGGCTTTCCCTCCGAAAGGCTCTGGGTGACCGATAAGGTCAGGGATAGTCATGAGACCTACCGAATCTACCATCGCCCTTACCTTGAGGGCACTCTGTTTTCCTGGACCCGGGCGAACAACGGCAACAGCTATTCCTTTTTTTATGAGGGGTTCAGCCCCCCAAGCGCCGGGTGGTATGAACTGACCTTCGACGCCGCCAAGGTGTCTGGGATTGAAGAGGATATGAGCCTGCAGATCCACGCCGGGAAATACTACTATGCTGATGACCGACCGCAGCCCCAGCGGCTCCTTGGGGTCATTTCCCTCGGAAACCCAGAACTGAAATCGCATACGCTTAAAGCCTTCCTCAGGCCTGGGGAGAGTATTTCGGTCCATTGCTTTTCTCGACATAATTTCCGCCGGAAGAGTCCGAAGGAAGGCATCTATATCAAGCAGGTTAAGGTCCGGGGCCCAACGCTGGATTCATGGCCGCCTACTTCCTACCGGACTGTGTTTGGGGATCTGGAGATCAAGGCTGCTCCCCGGGAAACCCGTCGCGCTGCGGATTTCCAGACGAACCTCCAGAAGATTGGTGGCAGTGTTGCGGTCAGCAGTTTTCAACCGGGAATGGAAAGGACCAAGATGCAGGATGGATCAAATCTGACTTTCTGGCACACGCGATTCAGCCCGACCGGGGCAAAGCCTCCTCATTACGTGATCCTTAAGAATCCCCGCGGCGCCGAGATTGAAGGGCTTTCATTCGCAACATGGCAGGGAGGCAATGGCAACGGTCTAGTAAAGGCCTACGAGATTTACTTTTCCAATGATGGTGAGTCCTGGGGGGAGAAAGTCATGACAGGTGGCCTCGATGTGAGACTGGCCAACGAGCAACCGATTCTCTTCCCCCGCCGGACTTCCTGCCGCTTTATTAAGTTTCTGGTCACAGATGCGGTGTCGCTGGACGGGAAATCGATTGCCTCGGTCGGTAAGCTGGATGTTCTTACCCCCTTGGAGGACTCGGTAGCGACTTCCAGAGTCACGGTGACCTCCCGGCGCCCTGCGGAGTTGAAGGAGGTTATCAGGAGATTCGCGGAGCGGGCGTTCTCTACCCGGCTTAGCGATGATGAATTAGCTCCTTATTTCGAGGTCGCGCTACGTGGCCTCGGGAGCGGTAGCAGCCTCGTGCAGGCTGCGAAGCTTGGGCTTAAGTCGGTCCTTTGTTCTCCCCGCTTCCTGATGACGCCGGGAGAGCATGCTAGTCCGTCGTATGCCAGGGCGGCGAGTCTGGCTCGGATCCTTTGGCTTTCGGTGCCGGATCGTGAACTTCTTGACCTTGCGGGCTCTGATGCCCTCAAGGGCGGCGTCATGCGTGCGCAGATCCAACGTATGCTCGGAGATGTACGCAGCCGGCGGATGATTCGTTCCTTTAGTGATCAATGGCTGAATCTACGCACCCTGAACAAGGTAACTCCCTCGCTGAAGCTCTACCCGCTTCACGATGATCTTCTGGATTATTACCTCCCGATCGAGACGCGGAGTTATCTTGATCACCTGATCCGGGAGAATCTTCCTGCAGAAACCCTGGTTGATTCTGACTTCAGCTTCCTGAATCAGCGCCTCGCACGGCATTATGGGATCGAGGGGGTAATCGGCCAGGAGATGCGGAGGGTGAGTTTCCCGCCTGAAGTCCCGCGAGGTGGGTTGCTGACAATGGGGAGTGTGCTCAAGGTCACCACCGACGGATTTGACACCTCTCCCATCCTGCGCGGAGCCTGGATTTCGAAGAATATCGTAGGGACCCCATTGTCGCCGCCGCCCGAGAGTGTGCCCGCCCTTGAGCCTGAGCATGGGCATGCCGAGACGCTTAAGGAGCAAATCGAGCAGCATAAGAAAAACAAGACATGTAACTCCTGTCACAAAAGCATCGATCCTTATGGCTTTGCACTCGAGAGCTTCGATGCGGTAGGAGAGTGGCGCGATAGATATAAGATCAAGCAGCCGCATGGTGGCACTTTTCAGTATCGTCCGAGTGGCTACTTCAAACTTGGTGCAGGGGTAGATTCTTCTGGTGAGATCAACGAGGTCAATTTCGAGGATATCTTCGGATTGAAGAGGGTTCTTCTCACCAACAAACGGAAGATTGCTTATAACTTCGCCAAAAAGTATTTTGAATACGCCAATGGTCACGAGCCGACTCTTGCAAATCGTCTGAAGCTGTGGGCATTCCTTGAGCGAGGTCCAGAGAGAGCTCGCTTGAAAACACTGGTCACCGAGGTGTTATGTGATTCGCTGAGCAAAGCAAAACAATGAGGCAACGTAGTAGAAGGGAGTTCTTGAAGTGTGGAGCGGCCTTGCCGCTGGCGCTGCAGTCGTTGGGCATGCGGGGTTTGGCTAAGCCTGTTGCGAAGACTCCACCCCGGCGAATTCTCCTGATTTGTAATTCTTTAGGATTTTACGAACCAAACTTTTTCCCTGCCAAGCCTGGCGACCTCAGCACATCTCCCTATCTGAGTGAGATAGGAGTGCAGGATAAGATGACGGTTTTCCAGAACCTGTATCATCCGGGGATGGAGACCAGTAACCATGACTCGGAAAAGTCCTTTCTCACGGGAGCACCTAGCCCCGAAGCCACAAATTTCAATAATACGGTCTCGTTCGATCAGATTCTTGCCCGCGAGATAGGCGGGGAAACCCGGTTCCCCTTTCTTTCCTTCAGCCTCTACGATCGAGGATGGGGGTGCTCCTGGAACGAACGGGGCGTAGCCATTCCGCCCATGCATGACGAGCGCGAGATCTTCGACAAGCTNTTCGGCANAGAGGATCTTACTGCAAGGCGCCAGCAGATCGAGAATGACCAGCATGTAGTCCGATGCCTCTACCGTGATATAGGTCAGNTAGAGGGGGTCCAGGGTAGCNGGGCGAAAATAGAGTCGTATCGTGCTGTCATTGCGGAGCTAGAAGAGCGGCTNAGNCACGAGGAATTCTGGCTTAAGGCAAGAAAGCCGGAAGTTCCCGATACCTTGCTGGAGGCTGGTGAGTTCGCCTTTTCCGTTAAGATTAAGAACCTTCTTGAGCTCTCCAAGCTGGCCTTCCGGACGGACTCAACCCGGATTATTACACTCTCACTTGATTGGATTTACGGAGCTATCAGTGTTCCCGGGGTAACTGGGGGGTGGCATACTATGTCCCACCATGGAGGCAGGGCAGACACTCTTAAGAAGCTCGGCCGGGTCGAGACAGATATCGTCAAGCATCTCAACCAGTTCCTCTCGGAACTCGACATGATCGAGGAAGATGGCGGAACGCTGCTCGATCACACGACCGTGATGGTGGGAAGTAACTTCGGCGATGCCTCCAACCATACTCATAATAACCTCCCTACTATTGTTGCGGGTGGAGGATATCGCCATCAGGCCCACACTGTTCTGGACCGTCCCACTCCTCTCTGCAGCCTCTACCTCGAGCTGCTCCACCGGCATGGGGTGGATGTAGNGAGCTTCGGGACCAGCCAGGGAGACCTGAGTCTGCTGAAGGGGTGATNTATGCCGGATTACCGGTTTGCTACCAGCTGAGCTTGCCGCCAATAATGGCGTTAATCCCGGGCTGGTTTACCCCGGAGCCGTGAATCCGGTAGTCTATATCCGTAATATTTTCNAGGGCGGCAGTCAGCTCAAGGTTGTCAGAGACCTGCAGACCGCCCCGGATGGAGGTCACGAAGTAACCGGGAGTGCCACCGGGAGGGATCCGCTGGGTGTCTCCTNCATCGCGGGTGCTGAGCCTGTCCTGCTTGCCGGCGGCCGTGATACGACCTTCCACCCACCAACGCTGGTCCGGGGAGTCATAACGGAGAGCCAGGCTCGCCACCAGGGGCGAGAGACGACTCACCGGAGCTTCCTCGCTGGGACCCCCGAGGAAGGAAGGACTGGTAGTGTCCCCTTCCTGCCAGGTGAGGTGGCCGGAGAGGGTCAGGTGATCAAGGAGACGCACAGCGGCCTCAAGTTCGAGGCCGATAATTTCCGCTTCCTGGGCATTTGTCGCTTCGACTGTATCCCCGCCCGGAGCAGTGGGAACACTGATAATAAGGTCATCAACCAGAGTGTAGAAGCCTGCAGCCCCGAAACTGACCTCACCACTCGTGAAGCGTGATCCCAGCTCGAACGTCCATGATTTTTCTGGCNCCAGGTCGAGGGTTCCAAGCTGCTCCTGACCGCTCCTNGAGGTGATATTGCCNCTGAGATCATGNGCATTAGGAGCCCGGAAACCNTGGCTTGCTCCACCATAGAGATTCCAGTTGTCATCGAGCCGGTAAAGGGCCCGTGCATTCAGGACCACATTGCTCCAATCTTCACTTGCGGAAATATCCGTCTCGCTATCGGGATCCCAGACCCTGCCAAGCTCTGCCTCAGCGCGGGTAATCCTCGCGCCTAAGGTAGTCTCCAGTTTCTCGCTGAGCGGTTGGCGCAACTGGGTGAAGGCCCCGAGAAGATGGTAGGTCGAGTCGTCAGCGACAGGCCTTCGGCTCCGGGGATCACGACCGCTTCGGGTGCCTGCGGAGTCGATGCTATCGCGGTAGTAGTCGAGACCGTAGACCAGATTACCGCCGAGGAGATTGCTCTCCAGCTGGATGTCGAGGCCGAGGGTGTCCACGTCGATGACNTGGGTCCGGACGTCCGTGGGGNTGCGGTCTTGAAACGCACTGTCCTGCGAACGTTGGAACGAGAGAGTCGCGCTGTAATTCTGGACGGGGCTGTCGTTCAGTTCACCCGCGATCTTAAGGTAGGTCAGGCTGCGCTCCTGATCGTAGATACGAGCTGCGTAGGATCCAGTGCTACTACCGTTCCAGGAAGTGTCGTTGTAGATGGTGCTGTGCCAGCGCCAGACATCGTCCTGATTGAGATAGTGATGAGCAAAAGTAAGACGGGCGGAAGGGTTGAGGAGAGTCTCCACCTTAAGGTCGAGATTCTGCTCGGGATACCCGGTGTTCTTCATGCGGCCCACCCCGCTGTCCCGGATATCGCCGAAGTCTTTACCTGTCAAACCTAGCGAAGCGCCCCAGATGCCACCCTCTCCGAACCGGGTCTCAAGACGTCCAAGGTGACTACTGCTGTTGGAATCGAAGCGGTATTGGGCATTCCCCTGNTGGAACCAGCCTGAATCCGCATCTAGGTATTCCGTATCAGCAGTCAGGANATTCATCGTTCCGCCCAGAGCGTCACTGCCGTATTGAACCGAACCCTGACTACGGACGAGTTCAAGGCGGTCCATGGAAAATCCGTCAACAGTGTTCCAGTATTGGACGGGACCACTTCGATAGGTACTATTATTAATCCGAACACCATCGACGAGCAGCAGGTTCTGTCGCCCGGTAAAGCCTCTGATAAACGGGCTGCCGTGACCGTGGGTAGTCTTTTGGACCATGACTCCTGGAGTATTGGCGAGAGCTTCAGGGACAGTACGGAAGCCCTGTTCGTAAAACTGCTCTGCGGTGACGACCCCGATCGAGCTCATGGATTCCACGGAGTCTTCACCAGTACGGCTTGCAGTGACGACTGTGTCGGGGAGAAGGAGTGTTTCCGCCGAGTGAAGCGAGCTGCTGCATATGATAAGTGAGACCAGNACCAGAGCGATTTGGCCTGCTGCATGGTTCAGGGGGGCCTTAATGCTGAGCAAGCAGACGGTGAAAGAAAGGTGCACGGGAAGGGGAATGTGATTGGTAGAGCCCCAGAGGCAAGTTCTGCCCATAGCCACTGCAGGCTATTTGCCTAACGGATAGATTGTGACCATGAGCTGTCCAATTACTGATCACTCAGGAATTTTGTAAACGCCTCCTAAGGGTTGTGCGATTTGCTTGGAGAGCAGAGGCCATGCGGGCCAGTTTTCCATCATAGCGTTCCAGAAGGCGTCGTATGAGGGTCGCTTCGAGGCTTTCGGCAAGGTCACGGTAAATTGGATCACTNCCTTCGGTGAGTTGGGCGTCCAGCCAGCTGTCGAGGGCTTGGACCAAAAGGGCAGGAGCCTTATCGTCGNCTCCGGAGGTCTCTCCCATGAGATAATCGGGAAGGTCGCTGTCCTCGATCGCCCCGGCACCGGAATTTACGGTGAGAGCAAACGCAATGGAGTTGTGAAGTTCTCTGAGGTTTCCCGGCCAGTCGTGCGACATGAGTTGGACAAGAGCGGAATCCGTGATGGAAAGATTGCGGTCAGGTATCAGTTGGCCGATGAAGTAGGAAACGAGAGCGGGCAAATCTTCCATACGGTTGTAGAGGGAGGGCAGACGGACTTCGAGGACCTGAAGACGGTAGAAAAGATCACTGCGGAATTTTCCATCCTGCGCCAGGCTTCGCAGATCTTCTCGCGTGGTAGCGATCAGGCGGGGAAAGTCAGAGGGAGCCCCGGCCTCAATTTGCCGAACGAGTTCCGACTGGGCCTCTGGATTCAAAGAGGCNATTTCCTCCAGGATAAGGACCCCTCCGCGGGCTCCCTTGAGCGCGGAGTTTAGGGGCCCGGCTGAGGTCGATGGGCCAATAACCAGNGTCTCCGAGGGGCCACTTCGCATACTGTTGCCCTGGATGAGTCGAGCAGCGTGAGATTTACCGGTCCCGGTGTCCCCTCTTACGAGAACAGGATCTTCGGAGGCGCAACAATGTGCGATCTGCTGAAATACCGGGCGCATGCTTGGAGCAGCTCCAACAAAGGCGACCGCCTCAGGAGATTGATCTGCTGACTCTTGCTTGCTGGGGGCTGGTTTTGCTACTCGGCGAAGGACATCTTGAAACTCCGCGAAATCAAGGGGCTTCGGGAGAAAGTCAATNACCCCAAGTTTTCGCGCGGCTATCGTATTCTCGATTTCGCCATGGGCGGTGATGACAATGGTCGGCGGTCTTTGCGCCGCGGGGAGGAACTCGAGAAATTCCAAGCCATTCTGATCGGGCAGTCCGATGTCCAGAATCATAGCATCGTAGTTCCTTTTGGATTGAATAGCCTCCCTGGCCTGTGCTGCGGAGGGAGCGGTATCGGCCCGGAATCCGGCCTGTTTCACTGCGGCGGCCAATGCGAGGGAAAGAGCATGCTCGTCTTCGACGATAAGGATATAGGGTAATTCCATTATGGCCTGTGCTATTATGTTGAAAGGGGAAGNGTGACGCTNACCAGAGCGCCCCCTCCGGGATGATTGGAGGCCTCGATCGCTCCGTCATGAGCCTGAATGACCTCCCGGGCAAGAGTGAGCCCGATTCCCATGCCACCCTCCCTCTCTGAGAAGAACGGCTCACCGAAACGGGCNAGGGCTTCGCTGCTGAATCCCGATCCAGAGTCTTGAATGGTCAGACGTGCTTCGCCTGCGGCGAGCTTCAAGCCGGCGATAATCGGGCCCCCTGCGGGCATAGCCTGGCTGGAATTTACGATCAGGTTACGAAGCACTTGTTCGATCCTGAGTTTATCACAGTCCACCAGGGCGGGCTTTGGAGCGTTTATCTCAAGATGAGTAGCTGCGTGAGTAAGGGCAGGTTTTTGCCGGCGACCGACGTCTTCCAGCATTTCGACTAAGTCATGCGGCCTGCGTTCCGGGGGCTGAGCCCGGGCGACGAAGAGCCACTGGTTAACGAGGTCGGTAATTCGCTCTACCTCTTCCCGAATCAGGTTTATCGATTCAGACCCTTCCGCTTCAACCCGCGGTTCGATAAGATCGGCATGCATGCGAATTGCCGCTGCTGGATTCCGGATTTCATGAGCAAGGCTTGTTGCGATTCGACCGAGGGTAGCCAACCGTTCGGACTGATGCCTCAGTTTCTGTTCCCGCAGCAGCGATTGATGAGTGTCCTTTAGGGAGCGGGCGAGCTGCCCAAGCTCATCGCTACGTGCAGTGAGAGATCCCGGGATAGGATTCGCTGGCTCCTCATTTGTTTTCAGATTGGGGAGCCACCGGGTTAACAGGGTCAGTGGACGAACGATCCGGTCAGCTAGGAGAAAGACAAGGCCACCAAAAGCAGCGGTGAGAAAGAGGGTAGGAATCAGAATCCAGACACCGATCCCGGTGAGGCCTTCCTCCCTGTCCCGGACCAGAATAAGGTGGTCTTGTGAGCTTTCCAGTGGGGTGATNGCCAAGTCGTAATTCCCTATCCGGGTAGCGGTGGTCGAGTCTCCGGAAAAGGCCTTGAGTTGTTTCTCAATCTCGGTGGGCCATCGGTCTCCCGAGGAATGCGTGATTTGCCCGTCCCCGCTGAGAAAAGCAACTCGGACCTCGAGGATGGTGGAGAGCCGATTCGCCATTTCGGTAGACCGCGGTAGTGGTACCTGTCCCATGAAACCCGCATTATTAATTGCGGTTCGCTCGAAGCGCCTAAGAGATTCGCGTCGTTGAAGGGAGGAGATCCAGATCGCGAGGCCGAGCGAGGCGAGGAGGACAAAAGCGGAGAGGGGAATGACGAGCCTTTTGTAAAGACTACCCCGGCGGACTGTATCATAGTTGGCCACTTGTCTCGATAATGAGCATAAAATGCTCATTATCGAGTGCTAAAGTTTCGCATCGCACCATTCATTTTGGGATGGTTCAGGCTAGCTCTGGTCGCGCACCTGGTCTCCTTTACTGCTCCAGCTGCAGACCATGCTTCCTCGGAAATATACCCGGATAGCCGGGAAGTTTCGCTAAGTTCCGTCGACCTCAGGACCAGTTTAAAATCACCTTACCACTTTTCCCCGAGAGCATGGTTTGAAATGCTTTTTCAAAATCAGGGGCATCGAACTCATGGGTAATTACCGCAGAGGGATCGAGTCCGGCGCGGACCATGGAACCCATCTTGTACCACGTTTCAAAAATTTCCCGACCATAGATGCCCTTGAGGATTAGGCCCTTGAAAATGACGTTTTCAAAATCGATCTCAAGCTTGTCAGGAAAAATACCGAGGAGAGATACGCGAGCTCCATGAGACGTATGTTCGAGAATATCGGAGAGCCCGGCTGGGTGTCCCGACATTTCAAGAGCGATGTCAAAACCCTCCTTCATGCCGAGTTCTTCTTTAACGCTCCCGAGACACTCCTCGTTAATGTCAACGGTTCGCGTGGCTCCCAGTCGCTTAGCAAGATCAAGCCGGAAAGGGTTTGGGTCTGTAATGACCACATGGCGGGCTCCCGCGAAGCGACAGACCGACGCGGCCATACATCCGATGGGCCCCGCGCCAGTGATCAGGACATCCTCTGCAACGAGATCCCAGGAAAGGGCGGTGTGGATGGCATTACCGAGAGGGTCAAAGATTGCGGCCAGATTTTCGGGAATTGCTGGGTCCAGCTTGTAGACGTTGCGGTAGGGCAGAACTAGAAAGTCGGCGAAGGCTCCAGGGCGGTTGACTCCGACCCCGACAGTGTTGGGGCAGAGATGACGTCGCCCAGCAAGGCAGTTACGGCAACGTCCGCACACCAGATGACCTTCTCCGGAGACATAATCGCCCGGGTTCAGGTCGGTCACTCCTGACCCGATTTTCTCTACGTAGCCACAGTATTCGTGGCCCACAGTCATTGGGGTGGGGATAGTCTTTTGCGCCCAGGGATCCCATTGCCAGATATGGAGGTCCGTGCCGCAGATCGCGGTCCGGGATATTCTGATAAGAACATCCATGGGGCCGATATCCGGGACAGGAAGGCTNGCAAGCTCGAGACCGGTTCCTGGCTTGCTCTTTATTAAGGCTCGCATGGTTTCCTTCCCCCCGGGCTAAGTCCTACAGGAAATGATTGCAATCGACTTCGACAAAGATTTCGATTTTCAGTAGGATCGATCCGGATGAACCTTGGAACGAAATGACGCTGGAGGATCTGGGTTGGAATGAGGCCTTTGCTGAGAGGTTTGCACCTTTCGCGGAGCGTGGCCTGATCCCGGCGCGGCTGGTGAGGGAAACCAAGATCAATTTTTCCGCCTTGCTGGATGGGGGCGAGGAGATCGATTGCGTGCTTGGGGGAAAGGTCTGGCATGAGGCAGTAGACGATGCGGATCTGCCTGCCGTGGGGGACTGGGTTGCGCTNGATAAGGGAGGGGAAGGCGATGAAGTGATCATCCGGGAACGCCTTCCAAGGGTCTCCCGCTTCTCCCGCAAGATGCCGGGGAAGAGTGCGCAGGAGCAAGTGCTGGCAGCTAACGTGGATATCGTCGTTGTAGTGACGGATCCNGGCCCTGACTTCAGCCCTCGGCGGATGGAGCGTTATCTTACCCTGATTGAGCGATGTGGCGCCCGGCCGGTGGTCCTCCTGAACAAGGCCGACCTTTTCCCGGAGAAGCACTGCATGGATGCAGTCAGTGAACTCAGGAACCTGAGCCGGGTAGCGGAGATTCATGTAACTAGCGCTTGGGAGTGCCGGGGATTGGATGTCCTGCGGGGCTATTTGCANCCCGGAGTGACTATTACGCTTGTTGGTTCCAGTGGAGTGGGAAAGTCAACTCTGGTCAATCAGTTGCTGGGNGGAGAATGGCAGGAGACCAGCGAGGTGAACGAGGTTACGGGAAGGGGGCGACATACTACCAGTCACCGTGAGTTGGTTGCCCTTCCTGAGGGAGGACTTTTGATCGACAATCCAGGAGTAAGGGAAATCCAGATGTGGACCGACGAGGAAACCCTGAGGGANAGTTTTGCAGATGTGGAGGACCTTAGTGCGAGGTGCCGCTTCACGGACTGCAAGCACGAGGGAGATGCAGGGTGTGCGATTCAGCTGGCGGTTGAGGAGGGGAGTCTCGATCTGGATCGCTATCAGAGTTATCTNATCTTGGAGGAGGAAATTGAAGAGCTCAACCGGAGACGCCAGAAGCGACGAATGGCTACGGAGCGGTGGGCCAAGCGCAATCGCCGGGTGAAGGCCCGGAATNTCGCTGATCGGATTGAGCTGGAAAAAGAAGAGAGGGGTGAAGCTTGACCCTCGGGAGCACGCCTTGTCGTGAGCAACGACTAGACTCACCTCCTTGAGCTCAGGGGATGCGAAAGATCCCCCCCGTGCTCGGATCCCGGGCGAAATCACCTTTTTGGAAGGGTTTACCGGTCTTGGGGTTCCGACTGATATCGATCAGGTTATGGGGNGGGAACGGACTGATAATATGGTCCGGATTTTCTGTCTTAAAGCCTTTCTTGTGGCTCCCGGGTTCTGAGCTTGGGATGGTTTGAGATGGTTCCCCAGAGCTTTCCTTCGAGTCCTGCTCGGTGCTACAGGAATTTAAGAGGAGCAATGAGGCGGAGGTAAGGACAGAGAGAAATCTACGCCTTGGAGAAATTCGCGGGANGGTCATGACGGAGGAGGGATCTGATCCCTTCTGGTGAAAGAGAATAGGGAAATATCGCACCTCAGGCGACCCTTATTTGGCGGTCAGCCGAGGCATTGGCGAACCATAATTCCGAACTTCCTNAGCGTGGAAATACGATATCTTCTNTCAAAAACCCGGAATTGATCGCGCCTCATCTGCTGCAGGAGGCTGTGGTATATTTTCCGCATCACTTCAGCGGCTCGCAGAGCTTTACGGTCGCCCGCTGGCAAGAGATTGGCCGTTTCCTCAAAAATACGTTCAGCGCGCTCAGCTTGAAAGTTCATCAGGGAGAGGAACCGTCCGTCGTAGACACGGCCGACGAGGTCACGCTCGGTGTACTGGAATCGGTGAAGGTCGGCGAGCGGCAGATAGATGCGGAGCCCATTTTCGAGATCCTCTCCTACATCTCTGATAATATTGGTGAGTTGAAGGCAGTGGCCAAGGCTGATCGAGTAGTCACGGGCAGCCTCACTGGCACCGAAAAGGGGTAGCAGAATCAGACCCACAGTTGATGCCACCCGGTAAGAATACTGCTGGAGATCCTCCCAGGTTCCGAAGCGTTGAGGGCTTAGGTCCGACTCGCAACCGCGAATGATCTCCTGAAGAAGAGAGGGATCGATAGAGTGGCGCTTGCGCATGTCCACCACCTGTGCCTCCAAGCTATGCTCTGGATGGTCATCTCTCTCAATCGCCTGCATCCAGTTCTGCAGGGATTTACGTTTTTGGTCCGGCGGGAGGGAGGTGTCGTCGGCAATGTCGTCAACTACCCGGCAGAACGCGTAGAAGACGTTAAGATCTGGGCGGCGATCCTGCGGTACGCACATGAACGCGAAGGCCAGGTTGGACTTGGCACGGCGGGTTATTTCGGCAGGTTTCGTCATTCTGCAATCAAGTTCTTATCTGATCAGCCCCCAGTGTCCCGTGGTAAACGGCCATAGGGAGAGAAAAGCAGGTCCAACAAGGTTGTATTCCCTTACCGGCCCCCAGTAGCGGGAGTCGAGAGAGTCATCGGTATTGTCGCCGAGGGCGAAATAGCCGCGTCTGAGAGCAAGCAGGGCACCAGTATTTCCCTCTGCGCGGAGATCCTCACGGGTTTTCAGCTCCACCTGGTCACCTCGCTTACGGATGAACTGTGGCAGGGGGTCTCGATAATTTCGGGTAGGTTGATAGCCGACCCCGATAGGCCCGGAATAGACCCCCTCCCGATTTCCAATCATTCGAAGATATTTCTCGGTGGCGGGTTGGCCATTGATCACCAGAAGAGGCTCCTCAATTTCTACCTTGTCACCAGGGATGGCAGCAAGGCGCTTGATGTAATGAGAGCCCGCGCCCTGCTCTCTTTGGCTGCGTTGATGGATGCCCTCGATACCGCGGGTGTCGAAGACAAAGACTTCACCCCTGCGAGGCCGGCGAAAATTGTAGGAGACTTTGTCTACAAGAACTAAGTCTCCAGTCGTGGAAAACCCTGAAACGGTTGTATTCGGGGGGACATAAGAAAGGCCCATTTCGTAGTCGGTGTTGATCCTGAGTCCCATTTCGGTGAGGGCGCTTCGGGGAGCTGGCAACCTGAGTATTTCCGGACCGCGGCTAGCGTCGCCCCGGAAGTGAAGTTCTGTGACAGTGAAGAACTGGAGGTGCTGCCCTTCGCTAATACGATCAAGGTAGCGCCGTTCATTCGAGCTGTTGATTGCCTCGTGGATGTAGCGTCTTCCATTCATGACGGCTTCCCAGGTCCTGACAGGAATGGAGGGAAACTGGTCTTTCGCAAGCTCATGGCCAACGATTCCATTTAGAGTAGGCTGCATCGACCCGGTCGGGATGCGAAAGGGTTGAAGGAAGTAGCCCCGAATCCCGAGTGCGATCACGATAGCCACAAAGAGAACCTCGATGTTCTCCGCAATCATTCCAGGGCGACGGTAACCAGAGAGAGCACTTTCACATGCTTCTGTGAGAAGTTTGCTGCTCTTTTCGACACGTTCCTTATCACCCGCTTTAATTGCAAGGTTGAGGCCACAACGGGCTTCTTCTATCTGTAGCTCTTTTTCCTCAGCCAGCAGGTCTCGCTTATAATGGAGAAACTTGCGGGCTCCCTTGGAAAGGAGTTTGGCTTCTTTCTTCCAGCGGGGAGAGAACATGGCATTCCGGGTTCTGCAGACAGGCAGGAAAAACTGCTCCAGCCTTGGAGAGAAGTCCAGCGCCAGCAGGTCTATTTTATGAGACCCCAGTGACCCGAAGTGATAGGCCAGAGTGAGAGCAGGGCCGGGCCTACGAGGTTGTAATCCCTGACATGTCCCCAGTAGCGAGAGTCAAGAGAGTTGCCGGTGTTGTCACCCATGGCAGCATATTCTCGATAGAGGGTGGCCTCGATCGGTCCCTTCCCAGCGCTGAGCTGGTCCTGCCGACTCTTAAGTTCCAGGACGTCCTCTGGGTCGTCAAGGTAGCGGCGCCATCGAGTCCGTCCTTCGCTGGCCGCGAGTTGATACCCGGGCCAACCCTCATGGCGGCCCTCTCCCCTCATAACCTCACGAATTTTCTTATCCTTGGCGGGCTCGCCGTTGACATAAAGATCACTGCCAACGACTTGAAGCTTGTCTCCCGGAACGCCAACAAGGCGCTTGATGTAGTGGGAGCCTGCTCCTTGGGGGCTGTTGGATCGCTGTTGGATGCCCTTGATGCCGCGCGTGTCGAAGACGAACACTTCTCCGCGATTCGGCCTCCGGAAATGGTAGGAGACCTTGTCGACGAGGACGAGATCTCCACTGGTCGTGTAACCGGACACAACGGTATTTGGCTCCAGCCACCATTTACTCCCATCAGGGCTATACCTCAGGCGAGACCGGTCCAGCGCTCCCATTTTTTCCAGAGCGGTTCGGGGAGCCTTGATTCTTGTAACGCCACCGTCCGCGAAATAAATCGTGGTTTCGGTGAAAAACTGCCATTTCTGTCTTTGCTCGATGTAAGGCATTGGAAATCCGCGTGGGTCCTTGCGGAAAGGATGAGTCTTGATTTCGCGCCTCTCGTTTCCGCTCAGCCTTTTGTAAATGTATTTCCTTCCTCCTGTAACCGCCTGCCAGATCTTCGCGGGAAACGCGGGGAATTCGTCCTTCTTCAGGTTATGGCCGATGATCCCATTAAGGGTGGGTTGCATTGATCCGGTTGGAATACGGAAAGGCTGAAGGAAATAGGCCCGAATCCCAAGAGCGATGACAATCGCGACGAAAAAGACCTCAATGTTTTCCGCGATCGGGTTCGGGCGGCGGTAACGGGGAAGTGCTCCCTCGCAAGCCTTGCTAACGAGTTTCTCTGCGGCCGCGGCTTGATCTCGACTACCGGCCTTGATCGCGGTCTGCAATGTATCGCGAGCCTCCTCAATCGCCTTAATTTTTTCCGAGTCAAGGAGGTCCCGTTTATAGTTCAGGAATTTCCGGGCGCCTTTGTGGAGGAGCTTGGACTCTTTTTTCCAGCGGGGAGCAAACATGGCGGGTGGTTCGGGAGGAGAATAAGGACCTTTAGGGGCCCCTGCAGCGTTTGTCGTCTTACCGCTTTTCCGAGGCGGGGGGAGTACCTAGCACGGTGATCCTGCCGGGGCAAGGGGAAGACGGGAATTTGCCGTGCGGGGTCGCGGCAACAGAGTGGAGCTAGTCACCGCTCTTGAGGACGCGAATGAACGCATCCTGGGGAATGTTGACCTTTCCTATAGCCTTCATCTTTGCTTTCCCCTTCTTCTGCTTCTCAAGAAGCTTTCGTTTCCGGCTAATGTCGCCTCCATAACACTTGGCGGTGACATTCTTGCGCATGGCGCGAATGGTTTCGCGGGCGATAATCTTGCCGCCTATGACCGCTTGGATAGCGACGGGAAAGAGCTGGGGGGGGATGACATCGGTCAGTTTCTTCGCGAGACTCCGCCCGTAGCCCGTGGCCTTGTCACGGTGTACGATAGTAGAGAAGGCGTCTACGGGTTCTCCTGCGATCAGGATATCCATTTTTACAAGATTGGCCGGACGGTAGGTATGATGCTCGTAATCCATCGACCCATAGCCGCGGGTGGCGGACTTCAGGCGGTCGTTGAAATCCACGAGGATTTCTGACAAGGGCAAAATGGTATGCAACATAACCCGGGTGTCATCGACAGTTTCTGTATGTTCGACCTGGCCTCTTTTCTCCATAACGAGGGCCATCATGTCACCGATGAATTCGGAGGGGGTCATGATAAAGACTTTGACCATGGGTTCCCGGATTTCGTCGACTTCAGAAAGGTCGGGGAGAAGACAGGGGTTATCGACAAGCAGTTGTTCGCCACTTGTCTTGCTCACCTCGTAAATGACGGAAGGGTAGGTGGAGATCACGTCCATGTTAAACTCCCTGCGAAGTCTTTCCTGGACGATCTCCATGTGCAGAAGGCCGAGAAAGCCACACCGGAAACCAAAGCCCAGTGCGACGGAGCTTTCCTGTTGGAATGTGAATGCCGCATCGTTGATCTGAAGTTTTCCCATCGCGGTCTTGAGAGCCTCATAATCAGAGGATTCGACCGGATAGATACCCGAAAAGACCATGGGCTGGACTTCCTTGAAGCCAGGTAGCGGGTCGGAACAAGGGTGGACGTTGTCGGTGATGGTATCCCCGATTTTAACCTCACTGGCAGACTTCATGTTGGCGATGACATAGCCAACATCACCTGCTTCCAGAGTGTCTTCACTGGTCATTTTGGGGGTGAAGTGTCCGACCTCCTTGACTTCGTAGGTCTTTTCGGTGGCGAAGAGCTTGATGCGTGTTCCGCGCTTCATGGAGCCTGAAATCAGTCGCACGTAGGATACCACACCGCGGAATGAATCGTAGACAGAGTCGAAGACCGAGGCACGAAGAAGGCCATCTTCGGGAGCGGTAGGAGCGGGGACCCGTGCCACAATGGCTTCCAGAATTTCCTCGATTCCGATTCCAGCCTTAGCCGAGGCCGGGATCGCATCCTCGGCAGGAATAGCGAGAATATCCTCAAGCTGCCTCTTGCATTTATCCACGTCCGCTGCTGGAAGATCGATCTTGTTAATCACCGGAATGATGACGAGGTCCTGCTCCATTGCGAGGTGAACATTGGCAACCGTCTGCGCCTCTACGCCCTGAGCGGCATCGATCAAAAGTAGCGCTCCCTCGCATGCTGCGAGGCTTCTTGAGACTTCGTAGGAAAAGTCAACATGACCAGGAGTGTCCAAGAGGTTAAGCTTGATGCGTTCGCCGTTTCCGGCCTGATAATACATTGTTACCGGGTGGGACTTGATCGTGATTCCACGCTCACGTTCAAGATCCATGGAGTCGAGCAGCTGATCCTGTTTCTCTCTTTCGGAGATCGTCTGGGTCTGCTCGAGGAGGCGATCTGAAAGAGTCGTCTTTCCGTGATCGATGTGAGCGATGATGGAAAAGTTCCTGGTCAGTTGGATGGACATACGATCCGGGAGGAAATGACGATCGGGCCTTTGCTTTCCTGTGGCGCCGAGGGTGAAGGGAATAAGAGAGAGACTCTAGCCCAATAGCACGACAAAATGAATTGATTTGGCTTTAAGCAATCAGGGCGGCCGGGAGTTCTCCCCGACATTGCCAGCGGGTCCTCTCTCAGATGACACGGTGCCTGGCCATCCGAGCCATGATGCCTTTCTGCACGTGAAGGCGGTTTTCGGCTTGCTGGAAGATTGTATCAGCGTGTTTTTCGAGAATATCTTCGCTGATTTCCTTTCCGCGATAGGCGGGGAGGCAGTGGAGGACAATGTGTCCCTCTGAGGCTCCGGCCAGTAACTCACTATTGACCTGATAAGAGTCGAATTGGGTCTCTTTGTCAGTTTGTCCCTCCTGCCCCATTGAGAGCCAGACATCGGTGTTGATGACATCTGCCCCCTCAACAGCATCGGCAGGGTTTGAGGTGACGGTAATGTTAGGGGCATCGATTTTACCGAGAAAATCCGCCGCGGGCTGGTAATCCGGGGGTGATCCGATCGTCAGTTGAAAGCCAAGATGTTTGGCGGCCCAGCACCAGGAGCGGGCCATATTACTGTGGCCGTCTCCAACGAAGGCGAATCTCCGGCCCTCCCACCCCCCAAGTTTTTCCCTGACGGTGAGCAAGTCGGCGAGGATCTGGCATGGGTGTTCTTCGTCTGTGAGTGCATTGATGGTTGGAATGCCTGCAAAGGAGGAGAATTCCTCAACATCACTCTGGGCGTAGGTACGGATAATTGCCCCGTGCACCATCCGGCCGAGAACGCGGGCGGTGTCTTTGATCGGCTCTCCCCGGCCGAGCTGAATATCGTTCGAGCTGAGAAAAAGGGGTGACCCTCCGAGCTCGCGGATGCCGACCTCGAACGACACGCGGGTCCGAGTTGAGGACTTCGAAAAGATGAGAGCCCAGACTTGTCCGGCAAGGGGGAACTCCTCGTGATTGCCCCGTCGGGTCTTAAGAGTCACCGCGTGGTCAATATACTTTACGATGTTCTGGGGATACATCGACTCGATGGAGAGAAGGTGGTCCATTTGGTATGAATTTTTCGTATTCGCTGGATGGAGGAGCTAGAAAGCACCGGCCATAGAAAATGAGGAAGAGGAACCGTGGCGGAGAATCGGCAGAGAATCAAGGAAAGCAGAAGAAAATCCCGACCCAGTTATTGGCAAATCCGGTCGAGGGTGTACCTGAAAATCTCGAGAGATTCGTGGATTTCCTCGTCTGAAACCGTAAGCGGCGGCATGAGGCGAACGGTGTCAGGCCCAGCGGGAGGGGCCAGCAGCCCGGCCTTCGCTAGTTCCGAGGAGAGGTAAATCGATGCNGGGGTGCCCTCGGGAGCTTCGAATGCCCCGGCGTGGAGGCCGACTCCCAGAAGAAGGCCCTTCCCCCGAACTTCNGTGACGGCATGGTGCTGCCAGCCTTCGATGGTCATTNGGATTTTTTGCCCGTGCTCGATCGCCCGCTGGGGCAGGTTCTTATCAATGACCTCACGGAGCACAGCCAACGCTGCGCTGCAGGCGAGGGGACTTCCGCCGAAGGTGGAGCCATGAGATCCGGCCCCGAGCAGTTCNAAGAGGGGTTTGTTTTGAGAGGTNAGTCTGTCGGATATCCAGAAGGCCCCGACGGGAAAGCCCCCTCCGAGGCCCTTTGCCCACGAGACCGCATCAGGAGNCAAGTTGGGCTCGATACTGCGCCANCCGGCCATGTCNCCCGTCCGTCCGAGACCGCATTGGACTTCATCNAGAAGGAGAAGAAGATCGTTCTTCTGACAAAGCTCTTGCACTCCCCGGAGGAATTCTGGAGTTGCCAGATGAATACCCCCTTCGCCCTGAATGGGTTCAAGCATNATGGCGCAGGTGTCAGGTCCTATGGCGGAGGCAAGAGAGGCGAGGTCGTTGAGTGGGCTATGGCAAAACCCGGGAAGCAGGGGGTCGAATCCTTCCTTCACCTTGCTTTGTGCGGTAGCGGCAATCCCTCCGAGAGTTCGGCCATGGAAGGACTGGTGAAAAGTGATGATCTCATGACGAGACTCGCCTGAGCCCCCGGACCCCACCCTGCCGAAACGTCTCGCGAGCTTGACGAGGCCGTCATTTGACTCCGCACCGGAATTGCTGAAAAAGACACGGCCTTGAAGCTCGAGACATTCTTCCACCAGGCATTCAGCAAGTTCTGCCTGTTTATCGATCTGGTAGAGATTNCAGCAGTGAATTAATTCCCNGGCCTGTCGCGCGATTGCACGGGAGAGTGCATTGTCTCCGTGCCCAAGGGTGCAGGTGGCAAGCCCGGAGCAGAAGTCGAGATAGCGTTTCCCCTGCGCGTCCCAAAGCAGGGTGCCCTCACCTCTTACCGGGCTCACGGAAAAGCGCGAATAAGTGGGAAGGACGTATCGGGCGAGTTTGTCGGCCGTATTCATCGGAGGGGTGTCAGGGTTGGAAAAGGTAAGCCTCAAAGTCAAGTGTTGGGAGTCGCGAGGCCGCTCCGGGCAGGGAGGTGGANCTAGGAAGTGATTTCGGTCCCTATTCCCTCGGGCGTNAAGATTTCAAGGAGGACGGTATGCGGAATTCGTCCNTCAATGAAGTGNACCTTCTCTACCCCCGCGCGGAGCGCCTCGATTGCAGACCGAACTTTCGGGATCATGCCACCAGAGATAACACCAGAACTNGTAAGGGTAGTGGCCTCCTGAGGGGTAACGGAGGGGATGAGACTGGATGGATCCTGTGGATCACTGAGAAGTCCNGGNACATCCGAAACAAAAAGTAACTTGGCGGGNTTGAGAGTACAGGCAAGTGCCGCCGCGGCGAGGTCCGCGTTGATATTGAGCGTCTTGCCGGAGTCGATTTCACAGCCGAGGGGCGAAACAACAGGAATCGCGTCCGAGGCAATAGTCTTGAGGATTTGATCGATGTGGCAGGATTCGACCTCACCGACCCGGCCGATATCAACAGGGACCAGACCTGACTCCGTGATGCGCGTTGCCTGAAACACTTCGGTTCCTGCAATTCCGGTGGCTCGTCCTCCGTGCTCATTCAGAAGCGTCACCAATGCCGGATTGATGGCATTTCCGAGGGTCGCCTCCACGATCGAAATAGCCTCAGGACTGGTGACGCGGAATCCTTCCACAAATCTGGCCTCGAGGCCGGCGGACTCCATAGCTGCTGAAATTGCCTTTCCGCCCCCATGAACCACAACCGGATTGATGCCGGCCACCTCAAGAAAGACNATGTCTCGCATCAGGGAGCTTACCAAGTCGGGATTGTCCATGGCGGCACCCCCGACCTTAATGAGAAACGTTTTCCCACGGAAGCGCTGCAGGTAGGGCAGGGCTTCAACCAGAGTTGCGGCTTTTTCTTCGGTGTTCACAGGAATCAGGCCATGGAGTATTGAGGCCTTTTTTTGGAGGGTGAGATGCTCTCTTCGGGGAATAGACCTACGGGCGGTCTGACCGGGCGAAAAGTGGAAAATGAATCCAAGGGGTTCTAATCGGCTATCGCCGCTGCAGGAGGCCGGGTCTCAGACTGCTTTTTCAATCGCTTCCGGGAAGGCAGGTAGCGAGCCATTCGCATGGCGAGGATCCAACCAGTCATTGCGGTGGCGACCGCAGGTGCAAAGAGAGTCCATTGTTCAGAGCTTTTATTCATCAGGACAAGAATCGTAGGAAAAGCAACAAGCAGAAGGAGGTAGGAAAAATGTCGTAGAATAGTGGGAAAGCCCACGACGAGGCCTGCAATGATAGCAATCGCACCTAGCAGGAGGACTTCGTTTCGTGCGCTCATCCGGTGATGCTGCTCTATTCTTTCGGGGCGGGGAAGGGTATCGATTGTTGCGATGGTTTGAAGGACTGAGTTTCTCGTGCGGGGGGAAGGGCCCGATAGCTTGTCTGCAAAGAGGACGGAGTTGGGAAGCGCGCCAACAGACTCGGTGATGGCCTTACGTGTATCTTCCACCTGACTGGGTGAATAGGCTTCGGCCGCAAGGCGTTCGAGGTAAAGGGGGCGCTTTGCCCGGGTAATCTTGAATGCTCCGAATTCGTCAATCGGAACGATGGGCCCATCTCCCAAGCGAAGATGATCGCCCAGAGAGATATGAACCTGTTCAGGGGATATGTCAGCCTGTGCCATGGCGACCGCCAGAGGAAAAGAGGGAATGATGTGTTCGCCCCAGCGAAGGATTGCGAGTTGGTCAGTGCCGATGCTTGCATCCGGNCGGAAGGAGAACTGGGTGTTTGGAGTGAAGTCAATTGAGGTTGGGAAAACGACACTGTTGACTTGGCGCAAGCCGTCAGCTCCGCTGAGGATATTTGAGATCGGGATTGCGCTGGCCTTNAGATANGAGGGGATCGNCTGAGAGCGCGGCAGGCGCTCGAGATCAACCGTTACGATGACCTTTTCAAACTGGGTGAGTGCCGTGTTGAGGCTGGCCAGGCGTCCAATGTGGGCCAAGCCCTCTCCTTCCCAGGAGAGCGGTTCTTCGATTGCTGCAATACGGCATCCAACGGCGTGAGCATGATTAANAAGGCCCCACCAGTCCTCCGGTTCGAGCGGATAGTGAAGATCCTCCGCGGCCTGTTCGTCGACAGTGATCTGGAGATAAGGCTGGGAACGGCCTTCCACGAGGGGGCGGACAACGCGGGTCCTTGGATCTGGCTGGGTTTTGTCGACAAGCAGATTTTCTTCTTTGCGGGACTCGGTGAGGAGCTTTTGAAAGAGAGCGTCCTCTCGATCTCGCAGAGGCTTCCAGTCTTCTGAAAGGAGGGTCACGCAGATCCCGACCTCAAGGGCAAGGAAAGCAAGAACCANGCGGACGATCCAGGAAGTCATGATGGAGGAGTCGGGCGAGCCGTATTCCTACGAGAGGGAGGCGGGCAGAATGAGCCCGAATTATGAAAAACGAAATNTTATTTCTCGACTGCGCCTTCGAGAATTGGACGGAGCACTTCTTCCAGGGGAGTGTTCNCTATCTGAGCCAGAAGCAGCCGGGATCCCGCTGAGATATGCTGAGCNTACCAATCATTTCTTTGCTCATGGAGGATGTAGGNGTAGGCCCCCAGAGCCTGCATGAGTCTCTGGGTGGCGCAATCGCGCAGAAGTTGAGGAACGGGACGCTCCTCGGAGATCTCCTCCCACAGGTCGAGAAGTTTGTCCTGGTCCTCCTCTGAGTGATCGAGGTAGGGGTCATATATCAGCGACGCAAGGTCGTATTCCTGACGCCCTAGTCGGAGGCCCTGGAAGTCGATGATCCATGTTTTTTCCTCGTGGAGGATAAGGTTCTGAGACTGAAAGTCTCGATGGACGAGGTTGCGGTGGGACGCGCCAAGGTTTNNGCTGAGCCGGGAGAGTTCTTCGTGGTCTCGGAGAGTTGCGCCATCGAGACCAAGATGCCTCTCAACAAAATTATCGATGAAGTAGTCCTGCTCCCATTCGTAGGTCTCGGGGCCGAANGGGGGGGAGAGTTCGAGATCTCGAGGGAGACGAATGTAAAAGAGGCGATCCAGCTGTTCGAGTGCACTGCGGTAGTAGGGTTCCCGCTTTTCCCACGGTTGGTCGGCTAGNGAGAGGAGATCTCTCTCACCGAGGTCCTCAACCAGGGCAATATGACGGCCCGGGTTATCGTAGAGGACCTCGGGGACATTCAGGCGATTCTTCCTCAGAAAGTGCGCNACNGGCAGGAAGAACTGATTATCCTTTCGCTCCATCGTGTAGTGAATCCCAATAAAAGGAGGATGCCCCTCAGCCTTGAGGCGGACTACGGTCCGTCCGGAGGCTCCTCGTTTAATAGGTTCGAGGATTACGGTGTGATCCGGTTGGAGCTGGAGGTGGGCACGAACGGCAGTGAGCAGGGTGTCGGCGGCCATGGAGAGAGGTCAGGTCAGGAGGTTTTGAGGAAGGAAGAAGATAGAATCTGGAGTCAGGGTAGTCAGAGGTCAGAGTTGTCCCGGGTGCCTGTCACAGGAGTGGAAGAATAGACGATACAGTTTGTCAATTGCGCACCTTCCTCAACTGCTGAACCAGGCCAGAGTATNCAGGAGNGGACACTNGCATTCCTGCCGACTCTCGAGCCGGCNCCAAGGGCGGAGTTTTCCACCACCGCAGAAGAGGCAACTGAGGATTCGGGATGTNGCAGCGTTCCCAGCCCAGAACATAGATGGGCATCAAGATAGGATCTACGGGTNCCAAGGTCGAGCCAGATCCCCTCGTCNTGGAGGGAGGCCCCCATCGTGCCGGACCGAATGATCTCNAGAAAAGAGGGNATGATCGACACTCGTTNATTTTCGGNGATATGGTGGAAAATTTCAGGGTTGGCGCAGTAAACCCCTGTAAACTGATAATCGCCCTCAGCACGACCTAGCATACCCCGGATATCAGTCACGCACTCCCCCTCGATAGCGACGTGTGTCTCGTGGCCAGCCGAGCGCAGCGCCATCGTTACCGCCCTTCCTGAGAGAGAGTGGGTTTTCAGAAGCGTCCCAAGATCGAGGGTAGCCAGAATGTCACCGTTGTAGACAAGAATGGGCTGCCCCCCGGTCCAGTCCTCGATGTTTTTCAATCCACCCCCGGTTTCGAGCAGGACGGGTTCATGAAAAAATGTCAGGGGTGCTCCGCGGTAGGACTGGTCAGGGAAGCATTCAGCCCATTTGTCGGGCAGGTGGTGGGTATTTACTGCGAATTCCGTGATCCCTGCGGCGAGGCACTGGTCGAGGGCATATTCGATCAGGGGCCGGTTAAATACCGGGATCAGGGGCTTTGGAAGAACGTCAGTGAGCGGGCGCAATCGTGTTCCGAGCCCGGCTCCGAGAAGGAAGGCTTTCTTGATCACGGAGCTCACGGGGCAAGAGGTGGAGGGTCAGCGGCACAGATGCAAGGTTTTGTCTCTGTCCCTCTCGGCATCTTCCCNCTGTGAGAGGCCTTGCCAGTAGCTACCCTTCAGGTTGGCCGGGATCTTCGGGAGTAAGACCTACAATTAGATCCATTCGGGCGGTGAGTTCACCTAGCTTGGATGTTGCCAGNGGTTTGAAAGGAATGGTGACCAGTTTCTGGAGNTCTGGATTNCCGCCTCCGATTCTCCGGTAGAGAAAGTCCTTGGCGTTCTGTTTTTCTCCTTCGATGTAGAGCTGGGTTGTGAGAATCCGCTTCCCCCGGTAAGTGACTCCGTAGTGAATGTGGGGAGTGCGTCCTGGATACGCAGGAGGCCTGATGGTGCGAAAATGGTAGCGACCCTTGGCATCGGTTAGGAAGCGCCCGTAACTCTGGAAGTTGCTGTCTCTCTTGTCCTGGTTCGGGGCCTTGGAGTGAAGGTAGATTCCCTTATTGTCGACTTGCCATATTTCAACGAGCGCGTTGCGAAGGGGGCGACCTTTTGTATCCATGACCACACCGCCAAGGTAGGTCACTGCCCCGACCGCAGGAGTGATCTTGTCGTTTACGAGAAGGAGGTCATTGTCCGTGTCCAGAGGGAGGTTGTCAGGGTAAAACGGGCCTTCAACATCAGTAGGAGTTCTTTGCAGGGCCTCGGCGAGAGCGCCTGGAACTGTGAAAAGGGCAGCTGCTCCTGCCGTTGCCCGGCGTAGGAAATAACGGCGATGGGAGATTTCGCAATCTGAGCGGGAATTGATGGGTATCATGCTTCTCTAGGGTTAGCGGCCCTGCCCCTCATGTAACAGCATGATCTGCCTTAAAAGAGGTTATTCCTGAAGAAGCTCCTGAAGAGCTTTCCGGAAAGGAGAAGGCATAGGCAGGTCACTGAGTTCCCGTGAGGAGTGGAATTTTTCGGTGGTTTTCTGCTCCGAAGGAGGGAGCTGGGATGGGCTACAGCGATAGATATGCATGGTCACTTTGTGGTGGGTAATACCGTAATTACGAGTGCCCAGGAGAGGGAGGTCGGCGAGCTGACCGTGGCTCCGTTCGGGCAGCTTCCAGAGGCCCTTGCGGCGTGTTCCGTCTTCTTGTGCGAGAAGAACTGGGCCGCTGCGCTTGCGCACGAAGAGGACATGCTCATCTACTTTTACAGGCGTGCGGCGGGGTTTCTTTCGAGGGAGCTTTTCTGGTTCGCGGGTGACACAGAAATTTCTGATGGGGCATCGAGGGCAGTCAGGTGATCTTGGCGAGCAGTGCGTTTGTCCGAGTTCCATGAGCGCGGAGTTAAAAGACCGCGGCTCATTGGAGTCGAGGAGTTGGCCCGCCCAGGACCAGAGCCTGGTCTGGCTGCGGGATGTCTGAATCTGTTCGCGCCAATCAAAAAGGCGGCTCAGCACCCGTGACACGTTCGCATCGACAATCGGGGCAGGATAACCAAAAGCGAAGCTTGCGACAGCGCCGGCCGTATAACGACCAACTCCTGGCAGGGACTCCAGCCCTTCCGGGGTGGCTGGGAATGTGCCCGCGTGCTCCGCGAGAATGACCTGCGCGGTCCTCTGGAGGTTTCGAACGCGATTATAGTAACCCAGTCCTTCCCATGCCCTCAGGAGATCACTTTCCGGGGCCTCAGCCAGAGAATGCAGATCAGGGAAAGTATCAAGGAACCGTTCGAAGCGACGATTTTGAATGACGGACCCTATTGTCGTCTGCTGGAGCATGATCTCGGACACGAGGATCGCGTAGGGGTCGGTCGTGCACCTCCAGGGATAGTTTGCGCCATGCTGGGTAAACCAGCCAAGCAGCGCCCGCCGGAAAGCCCTGACGTTGCGGAGGGCATGACGTGCGGCTATGGGTTTGGACACGGCCTGAGGATCGGATATTGCGCAAGCCAGGTCGAACCTAGAAACTACGGGAAGTGGGATTAACGACATACACTCAGGAGATCGAGAAGGGGGATGTGGAAAAGCTGCGAGAGCTTCTCCTGCGGGGTGGCTTTGAGATGCGGGAAAAGCCCTATGCCTACTTTGGTGCACGCAAGGGAAAGCTCAATGTCACGGTCTACGAGAAAGGGCCAAAGGTGCTGGTTCAGGGGAAAGAGACGGAAGAGTTCGTAAAATTCGTCCTCGAACCCGAGATACTTGGAGAGGCCCGTCTGGGTTATGAGGAGGTGCGCAATCCTGAAATGTTCCAGCCTCATTTCGGGATCGATGAGAGTGGAAAGGGGGACTATTTCGGCCCTCTGGTCATCGCAGGGGCCTACACCAATTCAGAGAGTACGCGGGCTCTGATGGAGGCGGGTGTCATGGATTCCAAGAGGGTGAGCTCGAGGGACCGGATCGCCAATCTGTCGAGTGTCATCAGAAGGACTCCGGGTGTGAAGACTTCGGTGATCTTGATTGGCCCCAAGCGCTACAACGAGCTCTACGAGAGATTCGCTAACCTGAATGAGTTACTGGCCTGGGGGCATGCCAAGGTGATCAAGGAGCTCTCCGGCCTCGTCCCCGAATGTCCTAGGGCCCTGAGCGATCAGTTTGCCAATCCTCGCGTTCTCGAACGAGCTCTTGCGCGCCAGGAGGTGAATATGGAGCTTCAGCAACGCACAAAGGGTGAGAGCGATGTGGCTGTTGCAGCGGCATCCATTCTAGCACGGGAGGCTTTTGTGAGATGGATCGAGAATGGCTCGGAAGCATGGGGCCTTTCCTTTCCTCTGGGGGCCGGTGCTCCGGTGCTTGAATCGGGTCGAGATTTTATCGATCTCCACGGTCAGGAGCCATTGGCAGAGGTTGCTAAATTACATTTCAAGACCACAAATCAGTTGACCAGCAGCAGAAATGAATGAGTTCTTAAGCGAACTCTCTTATGTCGTTACATGCGGCATGGGGTGTGCTGTATATAGAAATTGTAACAGATTAATGGCTACGATTACAAAACGAGATTTGGTTGTCCGGATCAGCAATGAGACGGGATTGACGCAGCAACAGGTTTTTGACGTGGTTCAAAAGACTCTCGATGCTGTCACCTTGGACCTGGCGCAGGGAAACACGGTGGTAATGAGGAATTTTGGTACCTTCGAGGTGCGTCAGACCAAGGCCAAGGTCGGGCGGAACCCGAAAGATCCAGGCAAAGATGTTCCGATTCCCCCCCGAGCGGTGGTGAAATTTAAGCCGGGAAAAGAGATGAAGGAGAAGGTCGCCCGGATTCTTCCGGTGATCCAGCAGCAGATCCGAGTCGACTTGGACTAGAATCCTGTCCGGAGAGTCTCTCTGGAGTCTTTGAGGGGTCGCTTTTCCTGCCCTGAGAAGAATTGTATTGCTAAACCCGCTCTGCCAGTCTGACGGCATGTGGAGATACCTCATTCTTGTTGCAGCACTCGGGTCGTCAGGTTTGACCTCTTGCGGCGGGGGAGGCTACAGCGGCTACATGACCCGTCCCTATACGATCAAGGGCGTGCGATATCACCCCATGAGCGTCCAAGAGGCTTTGAGCTATAATGAGACCGGGATTGCCTCATGGTATGATGAAAGTAGTTTTTTTGGCTTCAAGAGAGGTAATTCCTCCCTCGGCGAAAAAGTAGGCCGTTTTCATGTTAGTGGGGCCCACAAGACCCTCCCGCTTCCGTGTCGGGTCAAAGTGACCAATCTGGCAAACGGTAAATCTGTGACCATGCGGCTTAACGACCGTGGACCTTTCATCGCGGGGCGTATCATAGATGTCACTCCTCGAGCGGCAAAGAAGCTGGGGTTTAAAGAGAAGGGTCTGACGAGGGTGCGGGTTGAATGTCTGAGCGTTGGTGACGGGAGGTACAAGCAAAAGGCGAAGAGATCCCGGGGAATACCATTCGTGCCGTTTTTGTAGGCGGAATGTGGCTGTTCCCTCCCAGCGGGAGGCTGTAAATTCACTGGCCCACCGCGAGGAAAGCTGTTAGGAGCTCCGCCCCCGACGACAGATGGCTCAGGAAGAAACAATGGAAGTTCGCGTATTCGCCCCTGCAACGGTGGCAAATGTCGCGTGTGGCTACGACGTGCTGGGCTTCGCCATTGAGGCTCCTGGAGATGAAGTTGTGGCAAGGCATTCGCCTGAACCAGGTTTGCGAATTGTAAAAATCACTGGGGATGACGGCAAATTACCCACGGAGGTATCCGAAAACACTGCCGGGGTGGCGGCCCAGGATTTACTCCGCCATCTTGGAATGCTGGACCGTGGTGTCGAACTGGAGATTCACAAGAGGATGCCCTTTGGTAGCGGCCTGGGTTCCAGTGCGGCCAGTGCGGTGGCGGGGGCCTACGCGGTTAATAAGCTGATCGGGGAGCCTTTGACCAAGAAGCAGCTTCTACCTTTTGCGATGGCTGGAGAGTCGAGTGCGGATGGGGCGTGGCATGCAGATAATGTGGGGCCATGTCTCCTCGGAGGGATTGTATTCATCCGCTCGAACCAGGAATTAGACATGGCACAGTTGCCGGGACCGAAGAATCTCTGGGCCACGGTTGTCCATCCGGATATTGAGATCCTTACCAAAGTGGCACGGGATATTCTGCCCCGCGAGGTCCCCCTCGAAAACGTCACCCAGCAGGTAGGAAACCTCGGGGGGTTGTTATGCGGATTGATCCAGGATGATTACGAGTTAATCAGCCGGTCGATACACGACGTGATTGCTGAGCCCCGCCGCCAGAAATTAATCCCTGAGTTTTACAGGGCCAAGCGGGATGCCATTGCCGCAGGGGCCCTGGGCTTCAGTATTTCGGGTGCAGGGCCCAGCGTATTCGCCCTTTGTGAAGGAGAGGAAACTGCTCGGCGTGTGGGCGAAGAGGTTTCGCGGGTGTTCACAGAGGCTCCGATTGAGAACCAAGTCTATGTTTCGAGAATCAATCCTCATGGAGTTCATGTAGTGGACTAAGGCCGCGCAAGCGGAGGGCTGCTTCCGTGTCTTGAATTAGAAACGAAATACCCAGCCCTTGTCCGTGGCCCAGAAATTCTACAGCACTGCATCAGCTGGCAGATTTGTCGACCTCAAGCAGGCCGTCCTACGGTCGCTCCCCTCAGATGGCGGTCTCTACATGCCCGCCCAGATGCCGGGACCGGATGAAGTCTTGAAACCGGGATGGCGAGACTGGTCTTTTGCAGAACTCAGTTACCGGATATCGTCATCGTTTTTCCGTGGTTCCGTTCCGGAGGAGGATCTGCGTGAGATGGTGGGACAGGCTATTAATTTTGATGCGCCGCTAGTGAGGATAGGGGATGGGATGAATGTTCTTGAGCTCTTTCATGGACCTTCCCTGGCGTTCAAGGATTTCGGGGCTCGCTTCATGGCGCGTCTGATGGGGTGGCTGACTCGCGAGGATGATCGCGAGCTGACTGTGCTGGTGGCGACCTCCGGGGATACCGGGGGCGCAGTAGCCAGTGCGTTCCACCGGGTGAAGGGAACAAGGGTCGTGGTGCTTTATCCCAGCGGGAAAGTCAGTGCCCTTCAGGAAAAGCAACTGACGACCCTCGGCGACAATGTCATAGCGCTGGAAGTGAGGGGCACCTTTGATGACTGCCAGCGATTGGTCAAAGCGGCGTTTCTGCACGAGCATCTGTCCGAGAACCTGAATCTGACTTCTGCTAATTCGATCAATATTGCCAGGCTGCTTCCACAGGCCTTTTACTATTTTTATGCCTCTCAGCAGTTACCTGAAGAAACGAGGCCTGTTTTTGTGGTTCCGAGCGGAAATTTTGGGAATCTGACTGCTGGGCTTCTGGCTCGCCGGATGGGGCTGCCGGTCAGCCATTTTGTGGCAGCAACAAACGTCAATGATGTGGTTCCAAACTACCTTCGGAGCGGTCATTACGAGCCCCGGCCCAGCCTTCCCACCATTTCCAACGCAATGGACGTGGGGGCCCCCAGCAACTTTGTCCGGATTCTTGAGTTGCATGGTCAGGAGCACAGCAAGGTCGTTGACCAGATTTCTGGCTTTCACTTTGACGATTGCGCTACTCGTGAGGCCATCAGAGAAGTGGGGGAAACCACAGGCTATGTGATCGATCCTCATGGAGCGGTGGGCTATCTTGCCGCGCGCGCGTGGAGGAGGGATCACCCAAACGATGAAATGGTTATTCTGGAAACAGCTCACCCGTCGAAATTTCTGGGGGTGATGGAGGAGGAACTAGGCCCCGGGGCGGTGGAAATCCCAGAGCGCCTTGCATGCCTGGCCGCCCGGGAAAAAATAGCGGTCCAGATGGCAGCTGAAGAGAGCGCGTTCCTCGATTGGTTATCTGGAATCGCTCCCTGAGCCAGACCATAGAATCAGCTGCCGAAAGGAGCAATGATAAGCTCATCTCCGGGGTTGATTTCAGGGGATTCGCCGTCGGGAAAGGTACCCCGGACCGGATTAGCAGAGGCCTGATTCTTGTCTTTGTAGATGTGGTCCACCATGAGACGACCATAAATTCCCGATTGCCTGCGAATCGCGAGGACTGTGCCGGGCGGCATGTCCCGGTGGAGTTCAATGATGGCAAAGCCTCCGGACTGCTGATCTGGTTGCTTGGCGACCCACTCGATAACCTTGGCCTGAAGCCAGGCCTGCTTGACTGTCGAGGCCCGGGCTTTTTGCTTTTTCGCGGATTCGATCATGCTTTTTGAGATCAATCCTTCCCGGGCTTCTTGTTTCAAAAGCTCATTTTCCTGCTCTGCCCTTGCGAGTTCCTCTTCCAGCTGGGCTCGAGTGGGAGCAGATTCCCCGGTCGCAGGGTTTGCTGCTGTAATGAGACCGGAAGGCAGGTCCTCGGCACCCTGAGGAGTGGATGTGGGTTCGGGCAGATCAGGATCAGCCCCAGTTGGCGAGGCAGTCCCACCTGATGAAACAAGGCCCTCGGGAGAGAGGGGAGTTGGGGCTGGAGGAGAAGGCATGGGGGTGAGCTGGCTCTGTTGCGCATTCAGGAGGTCGAGCTCTGCACGCAACTTGTTGATCTCGGCTTGTTCATCACCTTTACCCATTTTCATAACGGAGAGAGTCACGGCGACCACGAGAAGTAAGCCGGTTGCCCCCAGGAGCGTGGTGATCAGATTCATGCCTAAAGTCTGGGGCATCCTCGTGAAAAAGTCAAAAACCCAGCCGTTATACCTGCGATCACGGGACACGCAGGGCTTGCGGCAGCGGGAGTGCGCCGCTACAGGAAGGCTGATGAGCGCTCCGGATAAGGGCTACAAAGGTACATTATCGCTGCCGCAGACAAGTTTCCCCATGCGGGGGGATCTCGTGAAGAACGAGCCCAGGCGCCTCGCGCAGTGGGAGAAGGATGGCATTTACCATAAGATCATTGCCCGTCGTCGGGCGGAGGGAGCGCCGAGATTCATTCTGCACGACGGTCCTCCGTTCGCGAATGGAGATGTCCATATGGGGACTGCCCTCAACAAGGTCCTCAAGGATCTCGTGGCGAAATCACGAACCATGTCGGGCTTCGAAGTCCCATTCATCCCCGGTTGGGATTGTCATGGCCTTCCTATTGAATTCAAGGTGGTCCAGGAGGCACGTGATGAGGAGCCCGCTGAGATTCGGAGACGTTGTGAGCGCTTTGCGCGGAAGTGGATTGATACTCAGAGGGAAAGTTTCCAGCGCCTTGGGGTATTTGGAGACTGGGCGCGTCCTTACCTTACCCTCGATCCCAGCTACGAGGCGGAGATTATTCGGGTCTTTGCAAGGTTGGTCGAAAAGGGGGCGGTTTATCAGAGCAAGAAGCCGGTGCAATGGTCCTACGGTGCTCATACCGCCCTCGCCGAAGCGGAGGTGGAGTATAAGGAGAAGCTGAGCCCTGCGATCTGGGTGACCTTTGCCTTGACCGAGCAATCGGAAAATAAGTTCTGCGAGGCCACAGGGTCATTGACGGAAGAATCGCACAAGTTTGTGATCTGGACGACGACTCCATGGACCCTCCCTGCCAACGTTGGGCTGGCGCTGCACCGGGATTTTACCTATCTGGCCGGACGCTTTGGGAATGACGACGGTGTTAGTCACCAGCTTGTGATAGCGAAGGATCTTCTGGAGGATTTCGTGGCAAAGACTGGGTTTGTGCCGCAGGGGGATATGGTTGAATTCAAGGGAGCGCTTGTCGAGGGCCTTGAGGCTCAGCATCCGTTCTTAGAGCGCTCCTCGAAAATTATCCTTGGATCTTTCGTCACGACGGAGACTGGAACAGGAATTGTGCATGTAGCCCCCGGTCATGGAGCGGACGACTACGTGGCAGGTCGCGAGTATGGGCTCGAGGTAGTTTCTCCGGTAGATAATGATGGCAGATTTACAGACGAGGTCGGTATCCCTGATCTTGTAGGGCGGCATGTCTTCGAGAGTAATGAAGAGATTATAGGTATGCTGGCAGGTTTGTCTGTTCTTCTGGGTCGAGAAGAATACCGGCACGACTACCCGCATTGCTGGCGGTCCAAGACGCCAATTATCTTTCGCGCCGTTGAACAGTTCTTTATCTCGTTGGATGGGCTTCGAGACACCGCCCTGTCCGAAATTGATCAAACGGATTGGTTGCCCCACTGGGGACGGAATCGGATTTACGGAACCGTGGAATCCCGTCCGGACTGGTGTATCAGCCGCCAACGAACGTGGGGAGTCCCGCTTCCTGTGTTCTTCACTGCTGAGGGCGAAGTGCTTCTTGATGCGGACCTCGCTCGAAAGGTCGCAGATCTGGTGGAGAAGGAGGGAACCAATATCTGGTTTGAGCTCGAAGAGGCTGATCTGGTAAGCCGCCTGGGATTACCAGAGGGCACTCGTAAATGCAGGGATACTCTGGATGTCTGGATTGACTCGGGAAGCAGCCACGTTGCGGTTCTGGACCGTCATGCAGAGTTAGAGAGCCCGGCAGATCTCTACCTCGAGGCGACCGATCAGCATCGGGGATGGTTCCAGAGCTCCCTGATGTTGAGCGTGGCCTATCGTGGTTGTGCGCCCTATAAAACGGTGATGACCCACGGCTTCGTGGTCGATAAGGACAAAAAGGGAAAGCTCTCCAAAAGCGAGGCCGAGAAGTCCGGCAAGCCTATTGATGCAGCTCACTACTACAACAAGTACGGCGCGGATATCCTGCGACTCTGGGTCAGCAGCGTTGACTGGCAGAGTGAGGTGCCCTTTGGCGAAGATCTCTTCAAACAGGTTGCAGAGCCCTACCGTCGGATTCGTAATACTCTCAGGATCCTGTTGGGGAATCTGCACGGTTTCGATCCGGACCGGGATTCGGTGGACCCGAATGAGATGACGCTGGTGGACAGGTGGATTCTTGAATGCCTTAATGAGGTAGTGACGGAGTGCCGGAGAGCCTACGACGCTTATGAGTTTCGGAAAGTATTCACGGTCATCAACCAATTTTGTGCCAGGGAACTGAGTGCTATCTATATCGATCTCACCAAGGACCGGCTCTATTGTGACCGGGAAGACTCTGGGCGCCGCCGGGCAACCCAGACGGCCATGAACAACGTTGTCGACGTGCTCACAAGGCTTCTGGCGCCCATCCTCGTTTTCACTGCGGAGGAGGCNTGGGAGCATGCGGGACGAAAAGGAAGCGTGCACGAGCAGGACTTCCCCGTGCCGGATCAGCGCTTTGCCGGGAGNGAGGNCACAGGNGAGGTNGGTCAGCTCNTTGAATTACGGGAGGTCATTCAGAACGCGATTGAGGTAGAGGTGCAGGCGAAGGCCTTTAACAAGAATAANGAGGCAGCGGTTGAACTGACCCTTCCCCCCGACCATGAGCTACNTGGACTCCTNGGCGANCGNGATTTCTTCACGGAGTTCTTTATCATTTCGGACCTGAAGCTNGTTGAGNGTGACNGGATTTCCGCAAAGGCGAGAAAGACGGAGTATCCAATGTGTCCNCGTTGTCGTCGTTATGAACCACTTTCCCCTGCAGGTTCCTCCGGGGAAGAAGGATTGTGCCGTCGCTGCGAGGAGGTCATGTCCAGTGCTGAGTGATGAAGACNNTACCNCGCCTCCTCCTCTTTCTGGTCCTTCCTCTCTANGCGTTGGATCAGGTAACNAAGTGGATCGTNGTTCTNAGTTTNGAGGCTCCNCCCCCCGGCTACAACGTNTCTTACGAGAATCACGTNGTGATCGAGAATTTCTTCACGATTGTCCGGGTGCACAATCAGGGGGCGGCTTTCGGAATGGGNAACGATACACCATGGGCNCCTTTNGTNTTTTTTCTCATAGCGGTAGTGGCGCTNGGCCTGATTCCTTTTTTCTGGATGCGAGGGGCCTTNAATATTCTCCCCCTNAGGCTGGCTGCAGGGCTCATGATGGCGGGAATTCTGGGTAATCTGACCGACCGAATGCTGCAGGGATTCTTNCTTCCCGCTTANGAGAACGCTGGNTTTTTTGCCCGGNTCGCNCAGGGNTATGTNGTTGATTTCCTCGATTTCAANATCGGNCTNGAAACNAAANTGACTCCGCATGGGCACTGGCCNTCCTTCAATGTTGCNGANTCNTGNATATGCGTAGCCGCCTTTTTTCTGATTCTCTCGACATTCCGAGGAGAGGGAAAAGTTGAAGAAAATGAAGCAGATGAAGGAAGGGAGAAGAAGTGATTGGGTGGCGATTTTTTGGCAGCGGATCGGCCAGCGCCAAGGGTGTGGGCAAAGTTTTTATTCGGGAAAGACCGGATACCTCTAAGCGGATCTAGAAGATGGAGATCTGGAAAGCTATCCTCGTTGGGATCGTGCAGGGACTCTCAGAGTTTCTTCCAGTATCCTCGTCGGGACATATTGCCCTACTCCAGCACGGCCTTGGAATTAGGGAGTCGGGAGAAGGCGCCCAACAGGACATCACCTTTGAGCTAGTACTCCATCTGGGAACCTTTCTCAGTGTGGTTATCTATTTCCGGAGGCGTTTATATGGATTACTGTTGTGCCTATGGCAGAAGGAACGGAAAGAGGACCGGACCATGATCCTGTGGTTGGTTATCGCAACAGTTCCGGCCACGGTGGCATTTTTCTCTGCAAGGAACCTGTTTGAGGGGGCCTACGATAATCCTGTGCTCGTAGGCGGGTGCCTCCTCGTCACGGGAGTGATTCTTCTGCTTCCAAAGCGATTCCCCCGGGAAAACCGGGAGTTCGGTTTGCGGCAGGCGATCTGGATGGGCATGGCGCAGTCGCTAGCAATCCTGCCGGGGATCTCCCGGAGTGGGGCTACCATTACCGCGGGTCTCCTTGCTGGTGGAAAGGCTTCGAGAGCGGCAGAATTTTCCTTCCTCATGTTCTTGCCTGCGATCGGCGGCGGAACGCTCCTTAAGCTTCAGGAGCTTAAAGATGTTATGCAGAGCGAGGCAGCCACTGCCTATTTTCTCGGGTTTGTGGCGGCCTTTATCTCGGGCCTCTTTGCTGTCTACCTCGTTCTTAAGACCATACAGAAGGGTAAGTTCGAGTACTTTGCCTACTATTGTTTTGTGGTAGGGATCGTAGCCATGATCTACTTTAGTGCTCGCTGAGTGGGCGTTGTTTTCCGAGAGAGCGGCAGGAAGGCGGACCAGGAGTTGGCAAATGGAGGGGATTGGTCATATTCGGGCCCTCGCATGTTGGCCAAACGCATTATTCCCTGCCTGGACGTCACGGATGGCCGTGTCGTAAAAGGAGTGAATTTTGTCGATCTCCGGGATGCCGGGGACCCCGTCGATTGTGCGGTTGCTTACAACGAACAGGAGGCTGATGAGATCGTATTTCTCGATATCACAGCATCTTCCGATGAGCGTAATACGATGCTGGAGG
>PBTP01000132.1 GCA_002729275.1 Roseibacillus sp.
GTCCATCGAAGTGGATGGACGTCCCTACGACGGTTACCCCAACCGGGATTCGCTGGGATACCGTGAACTGTACGGATTGTCGGAGGTGGAGACCCTCGTTCGAGGCACCCTGCGCAGCGCCGGATTCAGCCAGTCTTGGGACCTCTTGGTGCAGTTGGGCATGGTGCGGGACGACGCGAGCTTGATGTGGCCTCAAGGCGTGTCGTGGGCGGACTGGACACGGTCGTTCTTGCCTGCCGAGGCAGAGCACGGACGCGACGTCAGGGAAGCCGTCAAGCACGTGACAGGCGCCACGGACGAGTTGCCCGCAGTGAATTTTCATTGGGGGTAGTGGTCCCAGGTCCCCGGTCAGCTCGTCGGGGGAAAGTTTACGGGCATCCTCGACGGATTTTCCCTTCAGAAGCTCGGTCGCCATTGAGGCGACGGCGATAGCAGTTTGACATCCGAAGGATTGGAAAGAGGCCCGGTCAATGACCTTCTGGCCGTCTTTCTCGGTGAACTTCAGCCACATCCGTAACATGTCCCCACAATCGGCTGAACCTGCAGTACCGACGGTATCAGCATCCTCCATTTCGCCCACGTTCCGGGGGTTGGCCATGGCCTCGCGAGCTTTGTCCTCGAAATTGGTCATTTCTATCCGGAAGAAACCATGATGCTCCAAAGGTTTAAACGAGAAAATAAGGCTCCTTTGATGATTGAGGGCTGTTCTGGGACCAGAATGAGGCGAACGGCGTTCTACTTCAGTATCTCATCAGTCTTGCAAGATGTCCCGCGGGTCTTTTGAATCAAGGGGTGTTCATTTCATGGGCTTTGCGTGCCGAAGCTCTGGAGAGATGCTTGAAACGAGCTGATTTATGGCAGAATCACCCGCAAGGACTTTCCTTGAGACGGGGCTGAAAATCCAGATTGAGCACCGCGATGGGAGACGATCCGTGTGATGAAGCAAAAGCAGGAGGGCCATGAGATTCGAACTAGCCTCAAAGTGCGGGCTCTCGGCTCGCTGGTGGGGTGGCTGTTGCGCTTATACGGGGTGACCCTCCGTATCAAGGTTGTGGATCGCTGCGGTCTTACCGATTCGGCAAATCACAAGAATCCGCTTTTATGGTGTCTCTGGCATAACCGGATTGCGGGAACGCTGATGGCTCGGCGTCGGATCTTCGGTTGGCGAAAAGGGGCAGTCCTGACCAGTGCCAGCCATGATGGAGCTGCGCTCGCGGCGGTGGCAAAAGTGGTTGGCCTTGAATCGATACGGGGTTCAAGTTCCCGGCGGGGTTCGGCCGCTTTGAGGGAAATGGTGCGAGCTGTGGGGTGCGGGCTTGATATCTGCGTGACTCCGGATGGTCCGCGCGGGCCAAGGTATCAGCTGAGTCCAGGCTTGATCAAGCTAGCCCAGGTGACCAGGTCCCCGATAATGGGAGTTCACCTCCACTTCAGTTCAGCGCTTCGACTCAGGACTTGGGACCGTTTCGTTGTGCCTCTTCCCTTCAGCAAGCTGACCATCATTTTTGACGAGCTGCTTGCTGTGCCGCGGCAGATGGATGACGATGCCTTCGAAGCCAAGCGTATCGAGGTTGAGAATTTGATGCGTAGGGGAGCAGATGACCTAGACTTACCATTACATGACCATTCTGAACGGGAAAGAGATCGCCGCTGAGGCCCTGGCAGGGTGCCGGGAACAAGTGCAGGGCCTGTTGTCCAGGGGCGTGACCCCGGGGTTGGCAGTAGTGATCGTCGGGAAGGATCCTGCTTCCCATGTCTATGTCGGCTCCAAGGTGAAAACGTGTGCCGACTTGGGAATTTACTCCCGACGGATTGAGCTGCCAGAAGAGACAAGCCAGAGGGAGGTTCTTGAGGTGGTTGCCGAGCTCAATGCAGATTCATCAATCCATGGAATTCTCGTGCAATCACCCCCCCCACCTCATATTAATGAGGATGAGATCATCCGGCTGATTGATCCCGCAAAAGACGTAGACGGGTTTCACCCGGTTAATGTCGGCAAGCTCGTGATGGAAGACGAGAGCGGTTTTGTTCCCTGTACTCCACAAGGGTGTATCCATCTTCTGAAGCGAGCTGGGATTGAAACGAGCGGGGCTCACGCGGTTGTGATTGGTCGAAGCATGATTGTGGGCAAGCCCATGGCCCTTCTGCTCATGGGCAAGGAAATTAATGCTACCGTCACGGTTGCGCATTCGCGAACAAGAGGGCTCGCGGAGGTTTGTCGCGAGGCGGATATCCTGATTCCGGCAATCGGCAGGCCCGAGTTCGTCACGGCAGATTTTGTCAAAGAGGGTGCAGTTGTGATTGATGTGGGCATTAACCGTGTGGATGACTCGTCCAGAAAAAGAGGCTACAGGCTGGTTGGGGACGTATCTTATGAGGAAGTAGCTCCCAAGTGTCGCGCCATTACCCCTGTGCCCGGTGGAGTGGGCCCGATGACGATTGCGATGCTCATGAGCAATACGATCAAGGCCGCCCGGTATTCGCTAGATTAGAGAGTGGCGGGTGCGCTGTGCCCCATCCTACTGGCCCCTGAAGACCAGCTGGAGACCCCGGGAAGACCAATAATTGACAAGGCGCTTCTGGATCACGCTAGCTTCGTCTGTTGNAAAGGCAGGCGATTTATCCCGAGGAGAGAGCCTCTGAATTTTTCCGAGATGNTTGGAGGTCTTTTCGCGGCGTCCTGCTCCACCATGAAGATGATAGTGAACCAGAAGAAGGGCTGTGGCATAGGGGAGATAGGCATTCCCAGCTGGTTGGTTCTGCGAGGATTTGATCCAGCCCTGATGATCAAGGCCGAGAATCGAGGAGACTGGAATAAGGTGAAAATTTTCTCCCACTTTGTTCCTGCCTATTGCATGGCGCAGGTGATTCCGGATGAGGCTATCGAGGTCCCGAAAAAGATACCATCCATCTCCTTGGTGACATACGGAGAAGTATTCCGCGATTCCCTCCGTAAACCAAGGGGGGAGACGCCAAAGGCTCCCGGACATACCAGCGTGAACAAGTTCATGCACGAGCAGGCCCTCGTCTGGTCGGGCCTGAAGCCTTGAGTTTTCAGCCTGGGGAGGAGACAGGAAATAGTCTGCCCGGATGAGGATCCGTTCCCTGTGNCCGTCCCACCATCCGACCGCTCCCTTATCGCCACCGGCTTTCACAAAACTGGACTCGTCCTTGCAGAGAAGTATGTCAGTAATGCTCCGTTGGGGAGAGGTCCAGAGAGGAAGAGGATGTGAAATCATAAGCTGAGGAACGGATTCGACTACCCTCGCAAACCGGGCGAGATCCTGCCGTCCGATCCTGGTTTCCACCACCATCCGGAAGTGGCGACTGGTCACNATCAAGGAGCCATCGGTGGTCTGATCGTTGATCNTGAGGTCGACCGGTTTTGTCTTGAAGGAGCTTGGCCACGCTGCAGCAGATGTCTCCTCGGGGCTTTGCGCGAGGAGCGAGACAGGAAAAATAAGAAGAATCAGGGAGTGGCGAAGCACTTCAAACCCTCGGTGCTGGACGAGCTGGGCACAAGGGAATCGAATCTAAATCGCATTTGTGAGGTTTTGAAACTGGAGAATCTCCCCTTTACAGGAGGTAGAAAGCCCCCTTAGGTGTCGTCCCTCAGCGGAGAGGTGGCTGAGTTCGGTTTAAGGCACACGATTCGAAATCGTGCGTAGGGTTAAACCTACCGTGGGTTCGAATCCCACCCTCTCCGCCATNTGTGCCCNGGTGATAAGGTGAGAGTCGACCAGATTTAGGGGCCGCCTNCTTGGCGGGCGCGGTTCCAACTTCCAAGGACGGATTTTAGCGCAAAGTTGTCTCGTGTTAGCGCTCGATTAACAGGTGGGGGCGGCGGGCCTCCACCCGTTAAATTTNCTCGCGCATTCGNGGATTAATAATGCGCTAAAAAAAAGACAAGCTGCCACAAGACGGAGCTTGCCGTTNTACCTAGGGTGGGTTCGATGAAAAGCACCTTTGCCAAACGCTCGCTTCTTCCTGTCCTCGCCGGGGCAGTGGTAGCGCTACCTGCGGCCTCTTCGGCTGTGACGATCGATATATCCAATGCCTTCGGAACCGTCGCGCCCGATACGCGGGGTGGGGCTAATTCAACTTTGGCAGGTTGGGATACGTGGGCTGAACCGGGGGGCGCCGACGGCGTGATTACAAATCGCGCCGCGGAGATTGGTTCCGGAGTCTGGACTACCAACAATAATGAAGACCACATCAGTGGCTCATTGAATTTCTACTCTGGTAGTGGATCGGTAAATGAAACGATCACATTTGGAACTAATGGAGTTGCGGGAACCGGGTTCACCACCATCATCCTTCAGGGGCAAACTCTCTTTGGGGATTTCGGGACGACCCTCGGGTTTACTCCCATCAATGGCGTTTTGCCGGGCGTGGTGCAGGGGCCCAATGCTGCTGGAGCAGGCCAGTTTCTTGCCCGATATGAAATTCCGGGAAATGCAGAGGAATACTCAGTGAATATGGTCACTGGTCCATTTTCCTTCGTCTCTTTCGGGAATTTTGAGGTCGATACTTATTGGTCAGAGACGGGCTTTTCTTCGGACACTGCCGTAGTTCCTGAGCCAACTAGTGGTCTTCTCGCTCTGAGCGCGGTCGGCTTGTTTGTTCTGCGCCGGCGTCGCAAGTAGAGCGGATCAGGTAAGGTGCGGTGATCCCGTCGAGGGTGATGCTGGTAGCTTCTCTCAATTCATTTTCACAGAGCGGCTCTGGCAACAGTCAGAGCCGCTTTTTTGCTCCAGAGGACCATTCCAGTTTTTCAGACCACTAGTAACTTGGGCCGCCATCGAGCATTCACGATTCTGGAGCTGCTGATTGTCATCAGTATTCTGGCGGTGTTATCCGGATTAATTTTCATCGGAGTATCTCGGGGGTTCAAAGCTGCCGGAAAGGCGCAGGATNTTTCTCTCGCCCGGGACCTGACCACCGGGTTTCAGGCGACGGCGGTGGATGGAAATGGACGATATCTNCCGGGCTATGATCGACGAGTTGACGAGGTCACTCTGAAAAATGGTCGTGTGGTCGCCGGTCCGACAGCGAACCGGTATCCCTTCCGTCTCGCCCGTGAGATGGAGGTTGCCGTCAATGAGGTTGCTCTGGTGGGGGAAGTGAGAAAGCAGATTGACTCATCAAATGATTATCTAGTCAGCCTCTATCCAGCCTTTGGAATCAATCATTACTTTGTCGGAGGTGATGTCCAGGCGGACGGGAGTGTCTCACATGGTCCAGAGTGTGTGACGAGACCAGAGCAAGCATCAGCCTCGATTATCGTTTTTGCAACGGCGGGATCCTTCCGGGATAACGGCGAAACCATCAACGGGTATAATACTCTTACCCCGCCCTTTCTCACCACCCGGATGTGGTCCCCCGAGAGCTGGCAGCTGGGAGCAAATCCCAATGACTATGGACATCTGGATGCACGGCATGGAAGAAAAGTTGTCGCCTCTTTCCTTGATGGGAGCATTCGATCCCTGGACGTGGAAGAGATGCGTGATATGCGCCTTTGGAGTGTTAAGGCGGCGATGAATAACGATTCAGATTATAAGATTCGCCGCTCCAGGGGTGGGCGACTCTAACTCCCCAGAATAATGAATACACAAAATCGCTGGGTGCCTGTGGCAGCCCTTTTCCTGATTGCTTCCGGCGCAAGCGGGGAGCTTCTCTACACGGATTATCTACTGCCTTCCTTCGCAGATGATCCGGATACCGAGTATTCCGGATGGGATATCTTTTACGCGGCAAATTCTAGTCCCAATTTTCCGGATTTTGCCGCCCCCAATGGTATCTACGACTCGGCATCGGTGCTTGGGTTTACTCCGCCTCCCGGAGCAAGCCCCCTTGATCCGTCGGCTTTCTGGCACGCCCAGAACCCCACGATCACTCAGACGGTGCCCGGGATCGCCTTTATTATTGCGCCGACCATCACGGGAAACATCTACAGTTTTCGGGGGCCCACATCCTTCGTCCTCGAAGATGAGACTCCTTTCTCAGTGGGCACTGTAGTCTTTCAATTTCAGACAGCGGGTAATCTTGTAGATTTCAGTAGTATCGCACTCGCCTACGACGATGGCGGAACAGAAGTCATTCTGGGCCCTGACGAATATATTCGGGAGTATGAGAGCGATACCTCGGGTTTTGGAGGTTCAGGAAATCGTAATGCCCTTCAGTGGGACCTGAGGGGTAGGAACGTGAGTTCCTACCGGATTATATGGAGTGCGAGTGGGTCGAGCATGAGCCTGCAGGAGGTGTCGTTGGATACGTCAGCTGATTATTCGGTAGTAGTACCCGAGGCCCGGACGTGGGAGGGCACAGGGATTACAGACTGGAGTAATGCTGCTAACTGGGTAGAGGGGTCTCCATCCCAAGACTTCGGCAACGTGCGCTTTGGCAATGATGGCGACGTGATAATTGCGATGTCCTCCCCTCAGACCGTTGGAGAATGTGTGTTTGATACAGCCAGCGATGTCACCATTGCGAATGCGGCCAGCCTGGTTTCCAATACAGGATTGTTCACGAGATCAGGATCAACAGGAACGTATACGATCGAGGGTCAATTTGAGATGTGTGCCTACAATCTGTTTGAGATTGAAGGAGGGGAGGTGGTTATTGAGGGTGCTATTTCAGGAGCTTCTGGCTTACGTAAGGAGGGAGAGGGGACAATGATCCTGAAAGGGAATAATTCCTTCGGATCGGTGACCGGAGGCGTCGGTTGCACTGGGGGGGAGCTTCGAATTGAAGGGGTCAACCAGTTTACAAGTAGCGCTTCGGTTCTCCGGGGAGATCTGGTGCTGGCGGGACCGGCCCCGGTGGATTCTCCAGGGACCCTGGGAAACGCTAGTTCAGATGTAGCAGTGGGAGCGGACAGCGGTGTTTTTGGGGGCATCACGACGCCTGCCCGTCTCATCATTGAGGGAGATCATGAGGTTGCGCGTGGGATCGCCTTTGCAGCTGGAACATTCGACAAGCGCCTAGGTGCCCGGGGAACCGGTGCGGGAGCTGCCGAGTTCAGTGGAGCGGTAACGTTGCGCCCCGATTCTACTGAGACAAAGCTCTTCGCGGAGGGGGTTTTTGATCGCGTTAACTTTTCGGGTGATATCTCGGGTGGTGATGCTTCCCTGACCATGGAGATTAATCCAGAGGGAGCGGAGGGGACGGTAACATTTTCCGGAGCTGACAAGACCTACGCGAACACGACTTTTGTGCGTGGTGGAGTTCTGGAGCTCGCGCCAGGGACAAGGATCAGCGGGGAGGTCATCTTGGAGTCGGATAGGGCAGGGCGCGCGGTAGCGGGGGGTACAGGAATCTTCGCTGGTGGTATAGAGGTTGGTGAAGGGGGGATGATTGCTCCTGGGATGGGTGTCGGGACTCTGGGGAGCTCCAGTCAGAGCTGGGAAGCAGGCGGAGCGTGTGAGATTGAGATTGTGGACTCAGGGTCGGGCCCCGGAGTTGGCTGGGATCTTATCTCGATTGAAGGAGCACTCGGACTCTCAGCGACGCCAGAGAGCCCTTTTTTAATTGATGTACGCTCGCTCACACCAGCTGGAGAAAGTGGTTCGCTTGTGGGATTTTCTCCGGCGCAGGAATACTCTTGGAAGATCGTGGACACAACGAGTGGCGTGAGTGGGTTTTCAGCGGATGGATTTGTAATACGGAGGGATGGTTTTATCGGGGCCCCGGAGGGAGTATTCGCGGTAATCCTCGAAGAGGGTGGCAACGCAGTTCATCTGACCTACACCCCTGGAGGTGAAGGCTCTACTGGTGAGGCTTGGTTGGCGGAAAACTTCAGTGCTGGGGAATTGAGCGATCCCTCGATTTCAGGGTGGGATGCTGATGTTGATTCTGACGGATTTTCCACCTTGGTTGAATACGCCCTGGGAGGTGACCCGAAGAACCGGGATGCGAATCTAGATCCCGTGATGGTTATCGGTTCCCAAGGAGGGAATCCCGTCGAATCACGTCTTTCCCTCTCCTTCAAAAGACTGATCAACCGGACGGACATTGACTATCGAGTCCAGGCTGCAGATTCGCTTGGAGGAGACTGGATGGTTATTGGGGAGGTCGCGGGCGGCGCGTCGCCAGCTGCATTGAACGGGGGAACGGTCTCGAGTGGGACGGTGAATGGTAATAGCCAGGAGGTGACGTTTGTTGACTCCGTGAGGGTCGACGAAGCCGTAAAACGCTTCATACGCCTCCAAGTCGTGAAGCGCCCGTAGGAAGGGATAGGGCGTGGGCCCTATTTCATCGCGCGGCGCTAGGGACTGCTCCAATGAGCCCTAGCGCGCAAGGTTCTCAAGAGGGNTTCCCNGGCCNTGNTANCAGNCANAAGCNAAANGGTGCNGGNCTGCCCCNTAGGAGTAATTCAGCACTACTCNGTGAAGCCCTTGACCAGGTTCTTGACCGCATCCTGCTTGAGGGACTCTCCTTTCTGGACCTTGCTTGCCATGGAGAAGGTGGACCGNATNAGGGAACTCCCNTCGAACTCCTNCTTGTAGGAGATGACATCATGATCCCGNATTNCCTTGCGCCACTCTGTCCGAACCTCCTGCCAGAAATCCTTGGTTGCCTCCCAGTAGTTCTCGGCCTTGCTGAAATCTTCCTGATCNTANCTGCGGTAGATATTAAGCCCAGTCTCGTGGCAAAGGAACTTGTTCTCTCCCTTGATCCACTTCCTGTTCTCCTGTTCGTGAACCCAGCCCTCGGGGGTAATGACNTGGCGGTTTACAGCCCGCAGAATATCGTAGTCACTTCGCTTGGTGTATTCCCTTCTCGGGAGAGGGCGGCAGGTNTCCTTGCTGGTCCAGGCGCTGCGATTCCCNTCGTGGCTCCAGGTGCCCCAGCTCTCATACCGNGGNCTGTCATCGACTTGNGTAACTAANTGCGTCCATGTGCCNTTCACNTNTGATGCTGGCAGGGTGCGCTTNTTCCATGTCCGGTCGCCCTGGTATTCGACGACAACCGGATCTTCGTATTTCCATACCTGTCCCCAGTGCTTTACGACCTGCATTACCGGTCCAACCTCAGCGAGGAGAATATGTTGAAGGACGATCAGGTNCTGGTGGTCCTCGACGACCTTGACGATTTCGAGNGCATCAGCCCTGTAGGGGGCTTTTAANTCGTANCCTGAGACCAGTGGGACTGTTTCCTTGAAAGTGAATTCGACATCGAATTTGCCAACCATNGCAAGGATCGCCTTNCGGTCTTTCTCNAAGCTCTGCACCTCTNCGGCCCTNCTNNTNCCCACAGGNCCCAGNACGAGANCNCCAGCNAGNNCTGTCATCAANANCTTCATTATTTTAANTTTACTCGNGGNTGGCTNGNGGGCAAGCCGCGTATTGATCATCGATTGACGCTCGATTGTCTGGACTNCTCCATATGCTCAGAGGNCTGGGNTCTNTTGTTTTTTCTCCAGNGNCGCTCTNCCGATGGCGGTTTCTGCCTGNAATTGCGGTTTGGCCCTTTGGNGACGATTGNGCTANAACCTTTCTGATGAGGGTCAGAGAGCTNAACCGCAACGAGTGGCAGGAAGTTGCCAGAATGATACANGCCTCAACCAATGCGTGGTATCAGTCGAANCTGAATCGATCGATCTTTGACGAAGATGATTTCTCNGGNTGCTTGATTTTNCCTGAGGTTTACGAGGCCCTCGACCCGAACTGCTGTCTCGTNGCTGAGGATGATGATGGGAGNATGATGGGGTCNTGTTTTTATCANCCNAGGGAAACCCATGTNTCATTNGGAATCATGAATGCTCATCCGGATCATGCCGGCCGTGGCGTGGCNGGGANGTTGCTTGCCGAGGTTGTCCGNAGGGCTGGTNNCTTGCCTGTCCGTCTTGTCTCNAGNTGTATGAACCTTGATTCGTTCTCTCTTTACACCAGGGCTGGATTTTCTCCCGGAGAGCTTTACCAAGATATGTATATTCCNTCGGANAAGGCATTGCCGGAGNCTCCTGCGGGGGGAGAGAGGGTCAGAGAGGCTTCGNTGGATGATGTTGAGGCGATGGTGGANCTTGAGGAGGAGCTCAATGGGATTCGCAGGGCAAAGGATTTCCNCTTCTTCATCNGCAATGAACAGAAAATATGGAGGGCCCTTGTNCTGGAGGGAGATAACCAGAAAGTTGANGGGTTTCTATGCTCCGTCAGCCATCCGGGGAGCAANATGCTTGGGCCTGGAGTGATGCGTNGTGAANNAGATGCNCTTGCTCTCATCCACGCGCAGCTGGTGNNCTTCGGAGACCGCCAGCCAGTTTTTCTTGTGCCNGCCAGAGCTNCCGGCCTTGTGTCNTCACTGTATCAATGGGGNGCNAGGAATTGCGAGTTGCACGTCGCTCAGGCNAGGGGAGCCGTNNCTCCGCCCTGCGGGNTCACAATGCCAACNTTCATGCCCGAGACCAGCTGAAGGCTTACTCGAATGCATATTTTCCATTAGCAACCAGCACGTTNGGGGGTGTCCTGNTNCGCTCAAAAAAATCATAGCCNTCCTGAAGGTTNCTCCAGAAGGAGTGCCATTTGCTGGANCGTTCCTTTGCCAGNCGCAGAGCNGTCATACGGAAAGGAAAGCAATGAATCCGAAAATAGGATTGGCCNTTGGAAAGAGCAGCATGNCAGAGGGTGTAGATCTCNTCAATCTTAGCATCGGTCATGGCAAAGCAACCCGCAGAGACGCGGCTNCCATGGACCATGAGGAGGCTCCCGGTGCGGCCATGAACCCGATCGTAGAGATTGGGATAGCCGAGATTAAAAGANAGATGGAATCGACTGTGAGGATTCATCTGCCGGGGAGGAACATAGTAAAATCCCTCTGGGGCTTGAAAGTCTCCTTCTCGTTCCTTGGGTCCGAGATGTCCTGACATNGCTGCAACGGGATATGCTCTGAAGAGTTTGAAGGTCTTCTTCTGGTGCTCTCTCACGAAGAGCTCCAGAAGGCCTTCTTCTTTCATAATACGGATGAAGACGGCGTTTCCGAAGCGCATACCGCTTGCCGATAAATCGGCCGATAGCCTGTCGCGAACCCTTTCGGCAACATCACGGGAACGATCCGAGGAGGGAAGCTTCAGCTCGATATGCTGCTCGGAGTAAAGATGGCCCGTTCCGAGCAGGAGAGGAAATCCCGGGGAAAACGCCTTGATTGGCAGGCCGAATAGAAAAAATCGCCAATGGGCCAAAAATCTTAACATGCGGTTATACCATTATTTTTGAGTCAAAAGAGACAGTAGTTTCTTCGTAGGAAAGTTTCTAATGGCGACGGCTCGCCTGATTGCCCCGGAGGGTGTTAGGAAACCCTCATGCAGCAGGAGAAGGATGGCCAGGCGGTGCCGGCAATTGGAGTCATAGGGGGGAGCGGCCTCTACGAGATGGACGGATTCATCCAAAGTGACGAACAGATAGTGGAGACCCCCTTCGGGCGACCATCTGATGCCTTGGTCGGGGGGACGGTAGCGGGCCGGCAGGTGTGGTTTCTTCCAAGGCACGGCAAGGGGCATCGTATTCTTCCGCACGAAATCAACCACAGGGCAAATATCTGGGCTCTTCGTTCACTTGGGGTCCGCTGGATTATCTGCGTCACCGCGGTGGGAAGCCTCAGGGAAAAGTATGCTCCACGTTCCCTCGTTATTCCTGATCAGTATTATGATCGTACTACTCGTCGGGAGCAGCATACCTTTTTCGGGTGTGGGATCGCGGCACACATCTCCTTTGGAGAACCGGTTAGCCATGGGCTTCGAGAGATCCTCGATACCGCCTCTGGGGTGGAACCTGGTCTTGAAGTCTTCAATGGAGGAACCTATGTGAACATGGATGGCCCTGCGTTCTCGACTCGTGCTGAAAGCGATGCCAATCGTCAATTGGGATTTGACGTCATAGGAATGACAAATCTTCCCGAGGCCAAGCTTGCTCGAGAGGCCGAGATCGCCCTCGCTACCCTCTGCATGGTCACCGACTACGACTGCTGGCGGAATGAAGAAGTGAATGTCGATACGGTGCTGAGTCATTTACAGGCCAATTCGATCATGGCTCAGCGAATTATCGGGCGTGCGATTCCGCTCTTTCCGAACGAGGCGAACTGGCCTGAGCACCGTGCCCTCGACTCAGCAATCATTACCAGCCGGGAACTCTGGCCTGAGGAAACCTTCGAGAAGTTAAGTCCTATTTTAACGCCTTTTGTGAACAGGGCGCCCGCGAGTAGCGGGAACTAAGGCGTGACAGCAGTCGGCTCAAAAGGTAAGGGTATGGGTCTTTAGGAAAGTTTCCCTTGAGCGATATTCTCATGTCTTTTCGACTTCTGACCCTTGCCCCTCTACTTGCGCTGGTCGCTTGTTTCTCAAGCAGCTGTTCCTCCCTTGAATCAGAGGGGGAAAAGCCCTCTACGATGGCGAATAACGGCTATCGATCGCCCTACCAAGCATGGCCGTCAGCGAGAAACCCTAACCTGAGCCTGTCCTCGCAATTTCCCAAGTCGATCGGGATCACTCACTCCCGTGGGCTTGGGCATCAGCCTTATATCGCGATGACTTTCGATGATGGGCCACATGCGAGTAACACCCCGCGCCTTCTGGACATCCTACGCCAGCGGAATATCAAGGCGACTTTTTATGTCATCGGCAAAAACGTTGATAATTATCCTCACCTTACCCGCCGTATCGTAGCAGAGGGCCACGAGATCGGTAATCACACTTACACTCATCGCAATCTGAAAAAACTCAGTGATGCGCAGGTATTGTCTGAGATGTCACGAGCACGGAGTTCCATTGTGAATGCAACTGGTGTTCAGCCCAGGACCATGCGGCCGCCCTATGGGGCGATCTACCAGCGCCAACGTGAGCTGATCATGAACCGGTTTGGCTACCCAACGATCATGTGGGCAGTAGACCCGCGTGACTGGCAGCGGCCGGGTATCAGCGTGGTGAAGAATCGGATTCTTACCAAGACGACTAATGGTTCAATTGTTCTCGCTCATGATCTTCATGCTCCTACGGTAGCGGCAATGCCTGCGACCTTGGACGGTCTCCTCGCCAAGGGATTCAAGTTTGTGACCGTGTCTCAGTTGCTGAGCCAGAAGGCTCTGTATGAGTGATATTCTCATGCATAGCTCCCGACAGGGTGCTGCGCGGTTTCAAGAGTAGAAATTCTGGGGCTCTGACTGTGAAATAAAAAAGCCGGGAGGTATTCTCCCGGCTTAATATTTTTAGAGGGTATCAACAGGCTGGAGCTCAGGCATCCGGCTTCTTGCCGTCTGGCTTCTTGCCGTCTGGCTTCTTGCCGCCCGGCCTCTGGCCACCTGGACGCCGACCACCTTCTGGGCGACCACCTTCTGGGCGACCACCTTCTGGGCGCCTGCCACCGCGGCGACCTTTCATCGCTTCCTTGCGCTCTTCTTCATTGAGCTCACCGTCTCCATCCTTGTCATGCTTTTTGATAAACTCTGCTCTGCGAGCACTCATGGCTTCCTTACGCTCGTCCTCATCAAGTTTGCCGTCGCCGTTCTTATCAAACTTCTCGAGCATTTCCTTAGGGATCTGACGAGGCCCCCCACGGCGTTGGCCACGGCGCTCACCTTCACCTCGCTCACCCCGCTCGGCGCGTGGAGGTTTCTTTCCTTCTGTTTCCTCTTCAGCGAGAGAAGTCATCGATCCTGTTGCCATAAGGCCAAGAATCACTGTGCATGTTTGGAGTGTCTTTTTCATTTTCTATTCGATTGATACACGGAATTTTCCGTGCTGGTTGATGAAACTGGCGGTGAGAACCATAGTTGCAGATTATTTTTGTGATCTTACCAGTCCCGGGGTTTTGGCATTGCGCGCGTGAGAGCGAGGCGGTTTGATGCCACCAAACGATGGTGTCTGCAACCAGTAATGGTTCCTCGCGTGCTGCATCCTTCCGGGCGCGGCTGCTAAGTACGATTCTCCTTTGGGGCTTCGTAGCGTTTGTTTTTGCCAGTGGTAAGCTGTGGTTGATGGGGGTCATGGTGGGCCTCTTCACCCTTGTTGGCAGTCTCGAATTCCTCGTCCTGACCCGGGAAGCTCCCGGACGGGAGTGCCGCAACTGGGGCTTTGTTGTGTGTGCGGGATTTCTTCTCTACACGCTTTTTCAAGCTCTTGGCCCCCAGAGCTCTTCCGGGAGTCATAACTTTCTTCCTGAAGTAGCCGGGGTGCTACTGGTTACCCTTGGATCCTTCTGCTTGCGATTACGCTTTCCCATTGAGGGTGATGCATCGGTGCAAGCAGTGAGCCTCGCGCTTCTGGGTTTTGTGTATGTCCCCGTGCTATTTGGGGGCTTTATTATCCGGTTGGCCCTCTACCCCCCCGAAGTAACCTCCGGGTTCTGGTTAATCCTGCTTGTTGTGGTCGTCGCTAAGTTTACCGATATGGGAGCTTATCTTGTTGGGACTTTGATCGGCAGACATAAAGCAATCCCCCACATCAGCCCGGCGAAGTCATGGGAAGGATATATTGGAGCTCTCTTCTTTGCGGGAGGAGGGGCATTCGCGATTCACGCCCTAGGTGGTGAGCATCTTTCATGGTTGGCGGGGCCCCACGTCCTTGGGTTGGGTCTCGTTGTTGCAATCGCTGCAATGGTAGGTGACCTGGCCGAGTCGATTCTCAAACGTAGCCTGCAGGTCAAGGACTCTGGCCAGATCCTGCCGGGTATTGGGGGTATCCTTGATTTGATCGATAGTCTCTGTTTTGCACTCCCTGCAGCTTTCTTCTATCTGTATCTGCAGAGTTTGTAAGGCAGATAGAATTGCTGCGTCTGGCACCATGGAAACCAAGGACCTCAAACCCAGGAAAGTCGTTATTCTCGGTTCCACCGGATCGATTGGCACCAGTGCTCTTAAAGTTGCCCGTGATATTCCAGACTACATGGAGATTGTGGGGCTTGCCGCGGGATCTCAGGGTGAGGCCCTCGGTGAGCAGGCTCGGGAGTTCGGGGTTAAGCACCTCTCGATTGCAGATGAGACACAGCGCGAGACGGTATTATCCTCCGCCCCCTCAGGAAGTGAGGTTCATGTTGGCGAGCAAGGGCTCAGAGAGTTGGCATGTCTGCCGGAGGCAGACATGGTCCTGATCTCAATCGTAGGAACTGCTGGGCTACAACCGGCACTGGATGCTATTGCGGCGGGTAAGGACCTGGCTGTCGCTAGTAAGGAAATTCTTGTGATGGCTGGCGAGATTGTGATGTCTGCCGCAGCAGAGGCAGGAGTGAATGTTCTGCCGGTCGACAGCGAGCACAACGCCATTTTTCAATGTCTTGAGGGCAATCCCGCTGGGCCTGACGCAGTGCGGCGCCTCCTGCTCACCGCGTCAGGGGGCCCATTTCGGACCGCCAGTCCAGATATGCTGAGTCAGGTTACTCCTGAGCAGGCCCTGAAGCATCCCACTTGGGAGATGGGTCGGAAGATATCCATCGACTCAGCCACCCTGTTCAACAAGGGGCTCGAGATGATCGAGGCCCGATGGCTATTCGGGGTAGAGATGGAACGGGTTGATGTTGTAGTTCACCCCCAGAGTATTGTGCATTCGATGGTGGAATTTATTGATGGAAGCGTGCTGGCTCAGGTTAGTACGACCGATATGTGTTTTCCTATTCAGTATGCAGTGACCTGGCCGCACCGTATCGCTCACTCGCTTGAGCCCCTCGACTTTGCGACTCTGGCTCGCTTGGATTTTGAGGAGCCCCGCGAGGAGGTGTTTCCTGCTTTGCGACTGGCCAGGGAGGCGGGAACGATTTGTGGGACAATGCCTGCGGTAATGAATGCTGCGAATGAAGTTGCAGTAGAGGCCTTTCTAAACGGGGTCATTCCGTTTCCGAAAATATGGGGTCTGGTCGAGGAGGTCATGGGACAGCATTCGGTCATGATTAGTCCGTCCTTAGACGCTTTGATAGAGGCCGATAATGAGGCGCGCCAGAAGGCGCGATCCGGTCTCTAAGGAGAAGTCGGGAAGTTCCCGGGGATACTATCATTCGATTCCGGGTGGAGGAATGGCCTCATCTGGTATAGAATCAGGAGTTCCTCATTTTCGTGAGGTAGCCGTCATGCGGCAGCCTCAAAGTCCGATAATTCAAGGATTAGTCATGCCGCCAACCAGAGAGCTCTCGATTGCATTGCTTGCAGGCCTCGCACTTCTGTGTGCGACTTGCCTGCTTCCTGGTATCGTGTTCTTCGAAACGGGAGACCTAAGTCATAACCGCGAGAGGGCTCCTGCTGGTCTCTATGAGGGGGCGGGCTGGCGTTACCAGGGAGAATACAAGGAGTTCCTGGGAACAGCGATTTCCCCCAGACATTTTATTACGGCAGTCCATCTTGGGAAGGGATCAGAGACCTTTGTGCAACGATCGTGGTTCACGGGAGAAGAGTTCGATCGAGTTTATTTTATCAATCCCAATTTTAATGAAGGTAATGGTTCTTTGGATATTCCGGGAACTGATCTGAGAATATTCGAGGTGTTTGGAGAGTTTCCTGCCTATGCAGGACTCTATGCCACCTCGGATGAGGTCGGAAGAGAGGTTGTTATGATGGGCCGGGGACGTGCCCGGGGAGAGGCGGTGAGGCGGTTTGGGCAGACACGGGGGTGGTCCTGGGCGCCAGAGGACGAGCGTAGTCGTTGGGGAACAAATACTGTCGATGGGTTCTCCGAGACTGGCAACAGGGGGCCCATGCTGGTTACCGACTTTGACGATGTCCGGGGGCGCGATGAGTGCCAAGCGACTTATGGAGATTCTGGTGGGGGAGTGTTTATCAGTAAGGGTGGAGATTGGAAGCTGGCAGGGATTCTTTTTGGAGCTGATTCAGTTTATGACACAAATACGATCTGTGGGGATGGCTCGGAGTTTTTGGCATCCATGTTTGACGGGGCCGGGTTTTATGTCGGCCGGGATGATGATTCCTGTGACGATTGGACTTTGGTGAGCGCGGCAAATGATCTTGATGAGAGTCGATCCTATGCGAGCCGGATCAGTAGTAGCGCTCCGGCAATTCAAGCGGTAATCCAGTCTGCGATTGAGGATAAGGCTAAGACAGCTTCCCAACGTTTTGTTGAATGGTTGAGCGATTTTGGAATTAAGGCAGGGGAGGGAGTAGTAAATGACTCAGAGGCCGATGGCAGCCCCGATTTGCTGGAATACCTGGCGATCCTCAATCCTGCTTCCCGGGACGATCGGGGGATTCCCTTCTCGGTGGAGGGCAGTGGGGACAAGCTTCTCTTCAGGGTTAGGGCTCGTCTTGATGCCTCTGAGCGTGGCTTGAGCTGGGAAATTCAGGCAGCTTTCAATCTGGAAACCTCAGAGTTTCGTAAGGTCAATGGCCTGAGGAAGATAGGGCAGACTCATTCTCTTTCCGAGGGAGTGCAGATTGTGGAGTACGAAATGAGTCGTCCGGGAGAGGACCTGATGTTTTACCGTCTTCAGGTGAGGCTTGAAGAAGAGTGATTTCCCGAAGGGGCCAAGTGGTCGATCTGATGGCGAGCTGGCGGTAAGGTCGGGTGGATGTGCTAGGAGGCTTGCCTCCCAGCCCGCCATGGTGTCCCATCCGGGAATGCGGTCGGAGAAGGATGCCGGGAAGAAGGGGTCACGTAGGCGTGTCCCAGCTCTGGCTTTCTACGGATATTTGAATAGGTATCGAACCGTTTTTATCCCCTCACTGATTGCCTTGTTTGTGACCGCTGGTCTCTCCCTGTCCTTCCCCTACTATCTTAGTAAGCTCATTGGTAGTCCGACTGGATCTCCTCTCGAGATGCTGAACTCGACGGCTTCCCCGGATGTCTCTGTCATTCTTTCAAATATCAATCAGACCGTCATCACTCTTCTCGCCATTCTCGCCCTGCAGGCGTTTATCGCCTATTGGAGAGTGCGTGGGTTTATCAAGGCAGGTGAAAGCGCCCTTAATGATATCCGGGTGGATGTCTTCAGCCGGCTGGTGCGCCTGCCCCTCGAATTTTTTCAGAGGCACCGGGCGGGAGAATTAAGTAACAGGGTCTCGGCAGATCTTGCGGTCTTNCGAGAAACTTTNCTCACCACNGTGCCTCAGCTGGCAAGGCAGTCGGTGATNCTGGTTGGNGGGCTGGTCTTCATTTTTGTCATGAGCTGGAAACTCTCTCTTTTCATGCTCGCTATGATTCCCGTGGTAATTCTTGCGGTCGCATTGTTCGGGCGTCGGGTTCGAGCCTATTCCAATCAAGCTCAGAATAGTCTAGCAACCAGCGGGGTTGTGCTCGAAGAGAGCACTCAGGGCATTGCCGAGCTCAAGGCCTACAGTAATGAATCCCATGAGAGGCGGCGTTACAGTGATGCCCTCGAAGACTACCTTGCGGTTGTGAACCGGGGAGCCCGAGTTCGTGCTCTTTTCGTTTCTTTTATTATCTTTGTCCTCCTGGGCAGCATCTCAGTGGTGGCGTGGTTTGGAGCGGGAATGCTGGTGGAAGAAGAAATCACCCCGTTTGAATTCACAGCCTTTATCCTTTTCAGCGTTTTTGTTGGGGCATCTCTCGGTGCTTTCCCCGAGATCGTGAGTCAGATCCAGAAGGCCAACGGCGCGACTGAGCGGCTTCGCGAAATCATGGCAGAAGATCCGGAGGATGAGGGAGCTGAGGATGTGCCGTTTGAAGTATTGGGATCGGTTGAGGCTCAGAACCTTAGTTTTTCTTACCCTTCGCGGCCCGAGCAAGCGGTTCTTGATGGGGTTTCCTTCAAGGCGGAGAACGGAGAGCGTATCGCCTTTGTTGGTCCAAGTGGTGGTGGTAAGTCCACCCTGTTCTCTCTCCTTCTGCGTTTCTACGAGCCACAGGATGGAGCGGTTTTAATTGACGGAGACCCTGCGGCCGGTCTTCCCCTTGCTACCCTCCGTGGCGCGATGGCGCTGGTGCCGCAGGATGTGCTTCTTTTTGGAGGATCGGTGGGGGAAAACATCAGGTATGGTAAATGGGATGCCAGCCAGGAACAGGTTGAAGAGGCCGCTCGTAAGGCTCATGCGCACGAATTTATCAGTGAGTTTCCCGATGGTTACGAAACGATGGTTGGTCCCCGGGGGGTCAAGTTGAGCGGTGGTCAGCGCCAAAGAATAGCAATTGCACGCGCGATTCTTGCTGATCCGAAGATTCTCCTGCTGGACGAGGCAACCAGCTCACTTGATTCAGAGAGTGAGCGACTGGTTCAGGAGGCGCTCGATGAACTGATGAAAGGGCGTACTAGCCTCATCATAGCGCACCGCCTCGGCACGGTGAGAGATGCTGATCGAATTCATGTTCTCCAAGGCGGAAAAATTGTGGAAACAGGTACCCACGGGGAGCTGATCGAGGCTGGTGGAACCTACCGGCTACTTGCGGAGACACAGTTTCTCTAGCTTGTGGCGGGATAATCGGGCCTCACTCCGCTGGATGCGGACTAAACTTCCATGCGGTTTTCCAGTCAGAGCCCTGAAGGTGAAAGATTCCCTCGTGAAGAGACCAGTGGCNGGTGCTCAGGGAGGGAAGATCTACCTTCGTTCGCATTTTGGTGCCTTGGAAGAAGCTTGCTGAAGTAGTTTTATCCTCCAGGAGTTTGATCACAAACTGCCGGGCTTTTGGGCTATTTCCATCGNTGATTTGCAGGATTTCGTATTCCTGACTTCCTTCTACGGACACAGAAAGGGTTACAGAGCTCTCTCCCCGGGTGGTTATACTATCCATCTTCCATTTTTCCCATACGACAGAAAGCCGCGTGAGGTCCGGACTTATCGAGATGATGTAATTACCTTTGACCTTACCGAGCTTGAAAGTTGCGCCCTCGCCCACCGTTTTCTGGAAGTGCCATATGAGGGCCTCTTTGAGGCTTTCTTCCTTTAAAGCCCACTTGCCGGAAAGCTCTCTCTTCGGGGAGCTATGGGAGGGAACNACAAGTGCGGGCCCCTCAGGTTTCNTATCTTCCTGCCGTGCACGAGCCCGTTCCCGCGCCTTTTTGCGTGCCTCAACGATCCGAGCGCGGTTTTGCTCAAGTCTTTGCTCAAATTTGCCGGTTGGATCGTAGGTAGGCTTCGTTTTCGCAGCACTTTTTTTCTGGTCGTCCTTCGACCGGGGAAGGGGTTGAGTTTGATTTTCTGGCGCAGTGGGTGCTTGTTCTGGCGGTTCTTGTCTCTGCGCCTGGGCGGGGAGAGACAGAAGGCAGAGGATGANTAGTTGCTTCATCTGGAAGGGAGCCTTACAGGGCCGTGGGATCCTCGCGAGAAAAAGGTGAACGGCCGCAGGCAGCAAAAACCCATAAAAGCTACCCGGCAGCCGTCCACTTTAAAAACGATGTCTGGTCTTTAAACGGTGGAGAACCCGATTTTATTCTTAGAACCTCACTTTAGATTTATCCTTGCTGGTGGAGCGTTGAAACAATGATTCAGGTGTTCCAGCAGGAATTATGACAACTCACCACAGGGTAATGTTACCGCATGTGGGTTAATTGAAGGGTGGGGACGGTCGGTGAAAAGCTCTGGACAGGGAGGGTCTTGTCCCATGGTGTGGGNTAGNATGAGCCTCAGTGAAGAGCAGCCGNTCAATTCCGCGCAGGAGACCTTGATCTCCCGGCGCTCGATTTTCTCATTCAGGGATCAGCCTGTTGAAAGGNCTCTCCTTGAGGATGCCTTTGAGGCTGCNCGGCATGCTCCGTGCCACAAGCAGACTCACCCATGGAAATTCTATNTTATGGGGNAGCAGACCAGATTNCTNCTCATTCCCGGTGTAGACAAGATTGTCCGTCAGAANAATNCGGNAGCGACANCGGACCTGNTAGAAAGAGCCAGACAGAANATTCTTGAACCACCAGAGCTGATNGCGGTNACTTCGCGNAAGTCGCCCGNTAATGCTTTCACNGAGGAGGAGGACTACGCGGCAACGGTTTGNGCTCTTCATAATCTNGTTCTNTCTCNCTGGTCCCGGGNCGTTGGCGCGCAGTGGAGTACNGGGGCGATAACGCGGGATCCGGTAGTGTATGAGGCCCTTGGTATTTCAGAGCNNGAGGAAAGGGTTATTGGCTTCATCAGGGTGGGNTATCCGGAAGAAGTTCCTCGGAGGGAAAAGAAAGCGCTGGAGGAANTACGGTTNTATCTGCCGTAGCCACGGGACNGGNNTCAGGCCCGGNNTGGTGAAAATNTNGATTGGAAGAAAGAATTGACGCTGCTGGGGCTGCCTCGCAGGGTTCCGTGAAATTTGAAAGCCATGGTTAACGTGAACCCGATCCGTCGCGCCCTTGTCCCTGTAGACTCGGGCGCCGCCCAGCGCCTTTGCAGTCCGAATTATGATGAGTTCCAGAGTGATCGCGAGATCTGGGATCTGTTACAGGTTCAGCCAGAGAGTGTGCTGCGTGTAACCATGCCGCACTGCAATGCTTCAAGTGCTGACGAAATACTTAAGGACGGTTGCCCGGAAGCGCTGGCGGAAGGAGCGGAGAAGATGGAGGAAATGACAGAGAGCGATTCTACCAAGGTGGTAGAAAATGCTCTCTTTCTCTATGAGATAGCGGACCCCGGGCGGCCGGAGGTTCGTCAGATTGGCCTTGGTGGGATGGCCCCTACGGATGATATCCGGACCGAGGCAACGCCTGACGGTGTCATTATACGTAATGAGGGAATTCGAGAGGAGAAGGCCAAGGGGCGAGCAGACCTGATCGAGGCTACTCGGGCTATTATTGGAACGGTGAATCTCTCAGTTGATGACCGCGAAGGCAATCTGCTGGCCAGTATGAAACGCTCTTGTGAGAAGCGCCCTTGTGACTTTGAGGCTCTCGATAATGAGGATGGAAGTGCACACAGAATCTGGGTGGTGACAGACCCGGATGAAATAGCTTCCTTGCGGGAAGCGTTAGCAGCTGAGCCACACGCCTATGTTGCGGATGGGAATCATCGGAGCGCGGCTGCAGCAATGAGGGGAACCGGAGGGTTTCTTACGGTGTTTTTCCCTGCGCACACCATGGGATTGGCGCCCTACAATCGACTCGTTGCCGCCCCAGAAGTAACGCGGGAAACTCTGGTGAATCAATTATCCGAGAGCTTTGACATCGAGAGTCTGGAGGTTTCTACCTATCAGCCCGCGAGGGTTCATGAGATTGGGGTCTACGTCGAGGGGAGTTGGCTGAAGCTGTCCCCGCGGCTTGGCGCATATGATGCCTCGAATGCAGCTCAGTCAATCGACTCTGATATCGTTCAGCGCCATATATTTGCCGGTATTCTGGGAATCGAGGATCCTCGCGCCAAGGAGTTGACGTTCGTTGGGGGAAACCGGGATGCGGCCTATCTAAAGTCCGAGGTCGACGCGGGAGGCCATGATTTGGCTGTTACTCTCGCTCCGGTAACAATCGAGCAGTTTATTGAGGTGTGCCGGCAGAACCGGATCATGCCACCAAAGTCGACGTGGTTTCAGCCTAAGATTCGTAGTGGGCTGGTAATGGCTCTCCTCGGGTAGCCATGCAAGCGGGAGGCCGTCTCGGAGCGGTCCGAACTGGAATCCTTGCCTCTGGATAAAAATTCCCTTGTCACAAGCCCGGAAGAACCCCATTTTCCGCGCCTCCCAAGCGGGTAAAGAAAGCGGAGATAGCTCAGTTGGTAGAGCAGTTGGCTTTTAACCAATTGGTCCTGGGTTCGAGTCCCAGTCTCCGTACTTT
>PBTP01000133.1 GCA_002729275.1 Roseibacillus sp.
CCCGGAACCGATATTCCCATGTGGTTTCGTCCCCTCAAGACGCTGGAGACCAGTGTGGTCTGTGCCCAGTTGTGTGGAGAGGGACATGGGGACATGGTTGGAATAATGGAAATCGTGGGCAAGAGTGCCTTCAACTCCTGGGTGGAGGAGCAAAGCGGTGCTGCCTATACGCGCAACTCCAAGAATATGGATCCCGCCGACTCTGATGAGCAGGAGCCCTCGGAGGTATCTGCCGAGCCTGCCTCGGAAGCGGGAGAAGGGGACGATGAGTCCGCCGGCGGGGAAGTTACAGAGTGACGTCTCTGGTGGTTCCAGAAATGAGTAGGATCCCCTGAATGGGGTGGAGATGCTGCATGAGAGGCAAATTGCAGCTGCAAAACACAGGATAATTAACTGTTTAAAAGAACATCTCTAGGCTGCCATTGTGAGATGGCGATTAGTGACCTTCCCGATGGCGCGCGGCCCAGGGAGAAAATGGAAGCGGGGGGACCAGAGGTTCTGACCGATGAGGAGTTGGTCGCGGTGTTCCTTAGAGTGGGGGTCAAGGGTCAGAGCGCGGTTGATCTAGGCCGAAAGTTGCTGGAAGAATACGGAAGCCTGATGGCCCTCGGAGGTCTTGGAGTGACGCAACTGTGCAGCCACCATGGTCTGGGAATAGCCAAGGCTGCCCAACTGGTAGCCTCATTCGAATTGGGAGCACGGGTTGCCCGTGAGAAAATGGTTCTAAAGCAACTGGATTGCCCGAGAGCTGTTTTCGGGATTTTCTTTCCTCAGGTCGGACACCTCCAGCACGAGACACTCCGGATTGCCCTGATCGATGCTCGCCTGCGGCTTACCCGATCGCTTGTTCTCACCGAGGGGAGCTTGAGTGAGACAATTGCACACCCAAGGGATATCCTGCATCCGGTTGTTCTCCATAAGGCTTACGGCTTTGTCCTGATTCATAACCATCCTTCAGGAGATTCTTCTCCGAGCAGAGCTGACCTGAAGCTGACTCAGCGGGTCGCTCGTGCCTCAGTCCTTCTAGGAGTCGACTTTCTTGATCACATAATTATCGGACGACCTGCCGAGAATCATGAGGGCTTCTTCTCTTTCAGGGAGGCCGGTTTATTGTCAGCGGTCTCCCTGTCAGAGGCCTCTCCGAGGACGTGAGAATGATCTCGCGAGGATTGTAGAATCTAATCCTTGGAGGCCTTGGGGTCCAAGGCGTCGCGCAGGCCATCGCCAAGGAAGTTCAAGGCGAAGAGAGTCAGGGTGAAAAAGATGCCAGGCAGGATGAGCAGTTGAGGGTTGGTCTCGAGATAATTGGCGCCTTCCTTGATCAGGATTCCCCAGGAACTGTTGGGAGATTCCACCCCGAGGCCCAGGTAGGAAAGGGTTGCCTCATACATGATGAAGCCAGGAACGGTGAGGGTCGCGTAGACTACGGTCGGTCCGAGGGTGTTGGGAATAATGTGACGGAAGAGCACCCGGAGCTTGGACAAGCCGAGGGAGGTAGCGGCCTCGACAAATTCCCGCTCTTTAAGGCTCAGGACTTGGGCCCGGACGATGCGGGCCAGTGTCAGCCAGCCGAACAGGCCGAGGGCAAAGAAGAGCGGAAGGACATTGGTAGCCCTGTTGGTGAACTCCTTGCTCCAGCCCCAGGTATCAACGATCCATTTTGAGGCATTTCCAGACCACTCCGAGAGCACCGCTTGTAGGACGATGACAACCATCAGGAAAGGAATAGACAGCAGCGTGTCTACGGTGCGCATCATGAGTGCATCAACACGTCCCCCATAAAATCCGGAGATCGCACCGTAGGCGACACCGATTGTGACTGCGACAAAAGTGGCGACCAGACCAACGAGGATGGATACCTGCCCGCCGTAGAGGATTCGGGAAAACAGATCCCGACCCATGGCGTCGGTGCCCAGCCAGTGCTCGCCGGAGGGCGAGGCAAACTTATTAGTTAAATCCTGCTGAATGGGGTCCTTACACAACCACGCAAACCCGAAGCAGAGCAGGCAGGTGATGACGAAGAGAATCAGGCTGACAATCGCGACTTTGTTCTTGCCCATGCGGACCCAGGCGTCCCGCCACAGTGACGAACCAAGCTCAGCATGTAGGGACGAGTCATCGCGTTGGAAAGGATCTCGGTTCTCTGCGTTTTCGGTTCCTTGGGTTGCGGCAGTCATTTGTTATTTGGAGGAGTCTCCGGTAATGCGTACCCGCGGGTCGAGAATGCCGGTCAGGAGATCGGCGGCAAGGTTCATGATCACGATTAAAACACCAAAGAAGAGGGCTACTCCGAGGAGAAGGAATTCATCTCGCGAGATAACGGCATTCACGAAATGCTGGCCCATGCCCGGGACCTGGAAGATGGTCTCGACGATGAAGGATCCGCTGATCAGGGCAGCAAAGGCTGGCCCAATGAATGCCACAGAGGGGAGGATTCCCCCGCGGAGGGCATGGCGCATGATGACCTTGCTCGCTGGAATGCCCTTGGCGCGTGCTGTGCGGATGTAATCCTGAGAAAGGATCTCGAGCATTCCGCCCCGGGTCAGGCGGGCAAGATAGGCCGCGGTGGAGAGTCCCAAGGTAATGGCCGGCAGCAGAATGTCCTGCGGGTTGCCCCAGCCGGCGACCTTGATTCCCGGAAGATTGGCGGCGATAAAAATTTGAAGCAGGGGACCAATGGTGAATGCCGGGACACAGATGCCGACCATAGCAATGGTCATGCCCCCCCAGTCCACCCAGCTGTTCTTGCGGACTGCGGAGATAATACCGATGGGAACACCGATGCAGATGGCGATGCCAAGAGCGCTAAGACCAAGAATAACGGACACCTTGAAGGACTGGGAGATGATGTCCTTGACCGGCCGGCCCTTGCTGGTGGAGACCGCTAATGAGCCCTCGGTAATGATGTTTTTCGGATAGATGAGATATTGGTGAAGAAGGGGTTTATCGAGTCCGTAGAGAGCACGCTGATAGGACTTGGATTCCTCGGAGAGATTTTTTTCTGTAGTGAAAGGTTCTCCCGGCATGGCCTTGGCCAGGAAGAAGGTGATCGTGTAGAGGGCGAAGAGAACAAACAGGCCCTGAAGGAGTCGGCTGGCAATAAAACGAAGCATCAGCGAACGGGGTTCTGCAATGAAAGGTTCCGGCTTCGGTCAAGCTGGAGGAATTTGTAGGGATGGTTGTCCAGGATCAGGGGATCCCAGCCCTTGACGTCGGGGTGAATGAGGTAGTTGCGCGTATACCAGTAGAGGGGAAGGATGGGGCTTTCGGAGAGGAATAAAGCTTCAGCCTCCTCCAGCACCCGGTATCGAGCCTGCGGGTCACCCGTGTTGCCGGCTTTTTTCAAGAGGGCTTCAAACTCCTCATTGTGCCAGCCGGTGCGGTTGTTGCCGCCGTCCTTCATCCACATGTCCAAAAAGGTCAGCGGGTCCAGGTAATCGCCGATCCAGCCCCCCGCCGCCAAGCCGTAGTCCTTTTCGAACATGGTGGTAATATAGGAGGTCCACTCCATCTGCTTGATTCGGATACTCACTCCGAGATTGTCCTTCCACATCGCCTGCAGTGCCTCGGCGTTGGCTTTGGAAGTCTCCTTGTCGGTGGTAAGGAACTCGATTTCGGGCATTCCTTCTCCTCCGGGATAGCCGGCCTCGGCGAGTAATCGGCGGGCGCCCTCCGGGTCAAATCCGACAGTCTTGGCTGGCTGGTATTCACCAAAGGGAGGGACTAGGCCTCCTGCTGGTTTCTGGCCGCCTTTCAGGACGTTGGTAATCAGGGACTGCTGGTCAATCGCCTTGGAGAAGGCCATGCGTACGCGTGGATCGGTAAAGGGTTCGCGGGTGACATTCGCCCGAATGAAGTAGGTTCCCAGATAAAGCTCGTTACGAACCTGGTCAGGATAGCGCTCCCGGGCATATTCTATCAATTCAGGGGCTAGGGAGTAGGTGACATGCATCTGGCCGTCAAAATACATCCGATCCTCAGTGTAGAGGTTTGAGATCGGCAGGTAGCGAATTCCATTGAGGCCAACATTAGAACTGTCCCAGTAGCGTGGGTTGCGCTCTACCTGAATATGGTCATTGAACTTCCAGGAGGTGAGAATGAAGGCCCCGTTACTGACGATGTTCTTCGGTTTGGTCCAATCGGTGAAGCGGTCACCGATTCTTCCGTGTTCAAGGATGCTGTGTTTAGGGACTGGATACCAGGTGTAGTGTTTGGTGATCTCGGGAAGGAAGGCGATTGGGGAGTTGAGTTTCACCTTCAAGGTATGGGGATCAGGGGCCGTGGCTCCAAAATCAATCAGGTCCCAGAGTCCTTTGCCACTTTCCGCGAATTCGAGGTTTTTTTGAATCAGGATTTCACGCACCTCGGGGCTCACGTCTTCCGGCCATTGAAACAAGTCCGGGTCTGACTTCAGGGCCCTGATCTGCTCGACCTTCAGGTGGTCGAGTCCTTTCTTGTTGAATTTGGTTTTCCCGTTTTCATTCGGGCCGAAGTCGACTTTCTTTAGCTTTTCCCACGGCACAGGAAAGGATTCATCATTGCGGCAGGTGAGGTAGGAGCGCTGCGACTTGTGGTAGGATTCCGCATCTCTGATGTAGTAGAGCATGAAAGAGTAATCCGATGCCAGGGACGGGCTGAGAATACGGCGGAAGGAGAAGAGGAAATCCTCAGCGGTCAGAGGGGTGCCGTCTGACCATCTAGCGTCTTTACGCAATTCGAAGACCCACTCATCAGGTTTTTCCGGGTCAGTTGGATACCATTTTTCTGCCACTCCCGGAACTGCCACTCCGTCTTTCGAAGGATGGCCTACCACCAGTCCCTCAAAAAGAGCTCTGATGATGTTGCTCTCGAGGACCCCGCTGACAATATGCGGATCCAAGCCCTTTGGTTCGGAAGTGTTGCCCATGATCAGGATGCCTTCTCTGGTGGCGCGATCGACGGCGGTCTCTCCCTGCTTACAAGCTCCCGTGAAAAGGGAGGCTGTCAGAAGGCAAAGGATCGTGATGGTACGCATCATTAGAAACTTTCAACCGTGTTTGTGGGAAGCCGTTTGGGCGCGGCAGGGTATCGAGAGCGCGCTCAGTAGATCAGGGGCGTGGGGAGCGAGCGCGGGCATCAGGGATACGATGCAACGGATCTCCCCCTCTTGGCAAAGCTCTTTGCGGGATCGGCTGCTTTTTTAACGAATTACAGGTCCTTGTGAGGATGAATAACCCGCAGGCTTGATTCGTTCCAAGTGGAGGCTAGAACGGGGTGGGTTCCTGCTCTTCGAGGCTCTTTTCCATGAAGGTTTATTTTCTCCGGCGTCTACTTCTGGTTCCTGTGACGCTGCTCGGGATTACGATGCTGGTTTTCATTCTGATGCGGGCTGCCCCGGGCGGACCAGTGCAGAGGGACCTCCGGGAAATGAGTAATGCGGCGGCTGGCGAGCAGGGCGGAACCTCAGGGATGAGAGAGTCGGAGGGAGCGGCGATCACGCCCATTCAGCTTTTTGAAATTGAGGAGAGGCACCGGAGGGAAAAGGGTACTTGGAGGTCTTACCTTGAGTGGCTGGGTGTAGTGCCTCGGGACCTCGAGCGAACAGCCCGGAGCTTCAACGAAGAGGAGACGAAAGTTTCGATCCAGATTCCAGGAATGAACATGGATGCAGATATAGTCAAGAAGGAGGATGGGAGCGTCGAACTCAGGCCTTCGGATGACCTGTCCGACGTCCAGAAGGCTATCGTCACAGACAGGATTGATGAATATGACTGGAAAGCGCGAGTAGTCGGGGTCGCGGAGCTGAGGAAGCGATGGAAAAGAAATTCGGGAGGATTAGAACTCCCCGATGCGGGAAGTCTTCAGGAGCGGGCCGTGCTCTTCCAGTCTGGTCATGATGGGCTGTTGCAGGGAAGTCTGGGGAAATCCGATAAGTATAACGACCCTGTGATAAGCCTAGTGCGTGAACGTATTCCGATTTCTCTCTTCTATGGAGTGATTTCAATGATCCTGATCTACGGAATCTGTATCCCTTTGGGGATTGTTAAGGCGATCAAGCATCGCACTTGGCTGGATAACGTTTCATCCATNGCGGTCTTTTCTGGATATGCANTTCCTGGCTACGTGCTGGGGTCNTTCCTTCTCGTCTTCCTCGGAGCCCGNCTGGACCTTTTTCCTCTCTCNGGATTNGTCTCGGAGAATTTCAGTGAGCTCCCTCTCGGTGCCAAGATNTTCGATCTCTTTCACCATGCGGTCATGCCTCTCGCCTGNTATCTCGTGGGAAGCTTTGCCTTCATGACCTTCATGATGAAGAACAACCTGATGGATAACCTGGCGGCGGATTACGTGAGGACTGCAACAGCCAAGGGAGTTCCTTACAGCTCGGCGGTATTCAGGCATGCCTTCCGTAACTCTATCATNCCNATCGCTACNACNGTTGGACAGAACGTGACTTTGATCGTAGGCGGNAGTTTTCTTATCGAGGGNATTTTNGATATCAATGGCTTTGGCCTGTTACAGTATAGNGCNATCCTGGAAAAAGATGAACCGGTAGTTCTGGGNGTGCTGACCATTTCGGCGACCCTNATGCTTCTGGGTAATGTGATCTCCGATCTTTGTGTGGCTTTTGTCGACCCCCGGATTCGGTTTGGATAAATGATATTTCGTCTNACAGGNNTTGTCCTTATTCTGGTCAGCGTGGGNGCGGTGATCGCCCATCANGCTGGGTGGGCCCTGCCGACGTTNGATTGGTTTTTCTCNTTCGAGNCGAAGNAGATGGAGCTGGCATCAGCATCTTGGTGGAAGAAGAATCAGGCCAATATCGTTGGATATATCNTGTGNGGAGNNCTGCTGGGAGCCGGGGTGCTTTCCGTGNTGAGNCAGGCCCGCANGGTGCATTGGAATCCNCAGACCCTTCGGAAGCTGAAGCGCTTCAAGTCGATTNCNCGNGGNTANGTNTCNCTNTGGATTCTTNCGGGANTNCTTNTNCTNACCNTNCTCGANCACGCNNTGGTTGGAAAGAAGGCGCTCCTNGTNAAGTATGAGGGAAAGCTCTANAGTCCGGCATTCTCTCAGGAAAGCTACATCGCGGAAAAATTCGGGCAGNCTGGNAANNGCGAGGCGGACTACCGGCAGCTGAAAGAAACCTTTGAGAATGAGGGAAAGGNAAACTGGGTATTNCTGCCGCTTGTTCCGTTTGACGCCACCTTCGACTCAGCAGAGCCGACAAANGANGAATTGAGTGATCGGGNTGGGCTGTTTTATCGGGAGGATGATCAGNNGCCCTACTCTGGTCTNGCCTACCGGTTTTATGTNGAGGACNAAGACAGGCGNCATTCCATGGTGCGATTNCGTAANGGTATGCGGCAAGGGCGNGAGGANTTCTATAACCAGACCAACGGNGATGTTCTTGGCTACTATGAGTGGAAAGATGGAGTGCGNAGTGCGGAGCCTTTGATGGGAGGNGAACTNGTCNANGCTGCGGAAGCAGNNNAGACTNCCGTNCTNCAGGCAAGGCGTTATCCNCCNNTGCCTCCCAGCCTCNGAACGGGNCACTACCTNGGGACGGACTCNCGGGGNTGGGANGTGNTNGCGCAGATTTACGGGGGGNTGCAACTGGTCTTTCAGGCCGCATTTATTTATCTCGGAGTGACGTATGCGATCGGAATNACCCTNGGAAGNCTNATGGGTTACCTTGGGGGTGCTTTTGATATTGTNGTGCAGCGGTTGATTGAGATTCTTGCNAACGTCCCCTTTCTTTACGTGGTGATCATNATTGCCGATCGTCTTGGACGGGATGATGTGACTCTTGTGACGATCTTGCTGGTGCTTTGTATTTTCTCGTGGATCGGGATTACCTACTACATGAGGACGGCAGCTTACCGCGAGAAGGCGAGGGATTATGTNGCGGCTGCCAGAGTGCTGGGNGCTGGTCCTGNCCGGGTNATTTTCCGACACGTCTTGCCTAACGCNGTNTCGATCGTGGTGACCCTNCTTCCGTTTAGTGTCGTCGGCGTGATTACCGCGCTGACAGCTCTTGATTTCATTGGNTTTGGTTTGCCAGACAAATATCCGAGTTGGGGCAGGATCCTGCAGGATGGAGTGACGAATCTCGATTANCCATGGATCGTNGCGTCCGTATTTGGTGGNATGGTGGCGGTTCTGCTTNTGGTGACCTTTGTGGGNGANGCGGTCCGAGAGGCATTTGANCCTAAGAAATTCACTACCTACCGCTAGCNATGAGAGCGTTACACATTTCCTCCCTGTTTGTCGTANTTGNTCTTTTCGGGTGCGATTCTAAAAAGGAATTTGNCGACTTTGATAACGAAGAGGAGGTGNATGGNTTCAGGGTNAGTCGAAATGAGGNGGTTCTGAAGGAGCTTGGNGCGAAGAAGGAGGAAATNGCCAAGCAGCTTGCAGAGNCCGGNGANNAAGACCGTGACAAGCTGGANGAGGANCTTGCTAACACCAACAGGCGTCTCGCCTATCCTGAATTNTTNACCTANGANGCTACNTTGGANGATTTGCCGAAGGGNTTGTCTTGGAAGGACGGTCTTGATCAGCCCGAGCTNGGNNCNGCACGGGCAAAAAANGGGGGNACCTTCAGNACNTATTTCTCAGGGCTCTCCTTTCCNCCTACGATCCGCTCNATCGGAAAGAATGCGAATAACAGCTTTCGNTCTGAGCACTGGGANAACGTCGAAATGGCTCTNGTNTCCCTNCATCCCAATACGATGGAAACNATCCCGGGCCTGGCTGACCGGTGGGCGGTAGGNGAAGATGGAAGAACNGTTTACTTTCGAATCAATGAGAAGGCATCCTGGTCCGATGGCAATCCGGTNACGGTAGATGANTTCTTTATGACNTTNCACATCTCNCTCTCCGAATACGTNACCGGTCCCTGGTATCGGCAGTATTACGGGACGATGTTNGANAATATCACTCGCTATGACGANCGGCACNTNTCGGTGCGGCTGGCCAACAAGAAGCCCAAGCCGGAGTATTATGCCTCCCTGACCCCNTACTCCCGGGCGTTTTATCGTGANTTTGGGCCGGATTTCGAGAGTCGCTATAANTGGAGAGTGCGCCCAACGACNGGNGCCTACCAGATNCTCAAGGAAGACGTGGTGAAGGGNNGGAGCATNACCCTTTCNCGGGTGAAGAGCTGGTGGGCGNGAGACCAGANGTATTACCGCNACCGNTTCAATGTNGACCGCATCAAGTANAGCGTGGTCCGTAGTGATGANAANGTNTTNGAACTCTTTAAGAAGGGAGAGATCGACATGTTTCACNTGGGATTGCCGAAGCGNTGGTATGAGCAGATGGANATCCCNGAGGTNTTCAANGGCTACATCGAGAAGAAGACNTTCTACAANGTCTACCCCAGNGTGCCCAGAGGGCTNTANATTAACCANTCCCGTCCCTTNCTTGAGAATCTGGATCTGCGGATNGGACTNCAGCATGCGACCAACTGGCAGAAGGTGATCGATGTTGACCTGCGNGGTGACGCNGGNCGCCTCAATATTTACAANGAGGGCTANGGTCAGTTCAGTAACGGGGAAGTTACATCCCGGGAATACTCTCCTGAGAAAGCNCGCGAGGCCTTTGCNAAGGCNGGTTTTNCNCAGCAGGGNAATGACGGNGTTCTGCAGAANGCAGANGGAAATAAACTCAGTTTCTCAATTACCCATACTTCGAGCCCGGTGGNGGGCAAGATGCTACAGCGACTGAAGGAAGAGGCTCTCAAGGCNGGNTTGGAGTATCGACTTGATGGNATGGATGGCACGGCGAGCTACGAGAAGGTGATGCAGAANAAGCATGACCTGNCCTTCTGGGGCTGGGGAACCCAGCCCCCTTTTCCCCGNTACTTCGAGGGNATTCATTCCTCNAATGCCTACGACCCGGGGACNACGACTCCGCGAGTGATGACCAACAATATCTCAGTCTACGCGAACCCNGAGGCGGATCCTCTTGCTCAGGGAATTCGGTTTGCGACNTCGGAGAAGGAGATTCGAGACATGTCNTGGGAACTGGAGAANATCTTGCANGATACGGCTTTCTGGATTCCAGGCTANAAAAGGGAAAGCTACCGGCTGGGACACTGGCGGTGGATGCAGTGGCCAGAGGACTTCAACGTGAAAATGACCCGGGAAGCGCAGGAAAGTTATGTTTACTGGATCGATGTGGAGGAGCAGGCAAAGACCCTGCGAGCCAGAAGCCGGGATGAGGCCTACCCCGAGGTGGACCAAGTCTACGACCAATACCGGGTGAAGTAATGAAGGAGGTGGACCCAGCAAGGGCAGTAGCCCAGGACGCCTACCGGCAGCACGACTCGGAGTCGCATGAGCTTCTTCAGGTGCGTGGGTTGGAGAGCGCTTTTGATACGGAACGGGGGCTTTTGAAAGCCGTCGATGGTGTCTCCTTCTCGGTGGCTCGTGGGCAGACTCTTGGAATTGTTGGAGAATCCGGCTGCGGAAAGAGCGTGACGGCGATGTCATTGATCAGCCTGCTACCGCGGCCGGCAGGGAAGGTGCTGGCGGGAGAGGTGCTCTTTAAGGGAGAGGATCTGCTGAAGGTATCCGAAGATCGCCTGCATGCAGTCAGGGGTGGAGAGATTGGGACAATTTTTCAGGAGCCCATGACGGCCCTTAATCCGGTGCACCGGATTGGGCGTCAGGTCAGTGAGGTGTTCCGGCTACACAAGAAGATGAACAAGAAGGAGGCCTGGGAGGCGGCGATCGAAGCTCTGCGAATGACGAGAATCCCCTCTCCGGAGGTCCGGGTGGGAGACTATCCGCATCAATTGTCGGGAGGAATGCGTCAACGGGTGGTGATTGCGATGGCGTTGGCGTGTCAGCCGGATCTTCTGATCGCGGATGAGCCGACCACGGCGCTGGATGTTACGGTGCAGGCCCAGATTCTGGACCTGATTCAGGGCTTGCAGGTGGAGATGGGAATGGCCGCGATCCTGATCACCCACGACCTGGGTGTTATCGCTGAAAACTGTGATGAGGTGGTAGTCATGTATGCGGGCCGGGTTGTCGAGCGCGCCTCGGTAAAAGAGCTTTTTGCCAATCCTCTGCATGCCTATACCCGGGGATTGCTGAACTCCATTCCCAAGCTGTCCCTGCCCCCGAAGTCGGAACTTAACACTATTCCCGGAATGGTGGCATCTCTGTCGGAGATGGCCTGTGGCTGTCGCTTTTGCCAGCGGATGGGGCGCGAAAGCAGTCTTGGGGATCAACGGCCAGAGTTCCAAGAAGTCTCGCCGGGACACTGGGTGGAAGCATGTCCGGAGTGTTATGGGGGGGAGGCCCGGGAGATCGCATGAGTCAACCAGAAAGAGAACCCTTACTTTCGGTTGAGGGCGTGAAGGTCCATTTCCCGGTGCGTAGTGGGCTGATGCTAAGCCAGACTGGAAAGGTGAAGGCGGTAGACGGGGTCTCGCTCGAGATCGGAGAAGGAGAAACGGTCGGCCTCGTGGGTGAGTCCGGTTGTGGGAAGTCGACTCTGGCCAAGGCGGTGGTGCGCCTGCTTAAGCCCAATGCGGGGTCGGTGGTGTTTGAAGGAACGAATATTACGCATTTGTCATCGGGAGCACTGCGCCCCCTTCGGAGTGATATGCAGATGATTTTTCAGGATCCGGTGGAATCTCTCAATCCCAGGCAGAGTGTACGGCAGATCATCGAGGAGCCGTTGATCATTCACCGGGAAGGTGATGCTGCAGCACGCCGGCGCAGGGTGGATGAACTGCTTGAGCGAGTGGGTCTCCCTGCGAACTCGGGTGAAAAGTTTGCCTTTGAGTTCTCCGGGGGACAGCGGCAGAGGATTGGGATTGCCCGGGCGATTGCCCTGAACCCCAAGCTCATCGTGTGTGATGAGCCGGTATCGGCCCTCGACGTTTCAGTCCAGAGTCAGATCGTCAATCTGCTGCTCGAGCTTCAGAGAGAGATGGGTATTTCCTACCTCTTCATCGCCCATGATCTGGCTGTGGTGCAGCATGTGAGCGATCGGGTGGCGGTGATGTATCTTGGCAAGATTGTGGAGTTGGCGACTGCAGAGGCTATTTACCAGCGTCCGTGTCATGCGTATACCAAGGCGCTCCTGTCAGCTATTCCGGAGGCTGATCCTACTGCTGACCGGGAGAGAATCCTGCTGGAGGGCGATGTGCCCTCACCAATTAATCCGCCGGCTGGAAGCGCTTTCGGAGACCGGATCAGTCATCCTAGATATGAAGAGACCATTGGGCAGGATCTCAGCCTCGTCGAGATCGAGCCAGGGCACTGGGTAGCCCGGGACCCCTGTTGTCTCAGTGAGGAGGACTGGAATAAGGTGCAGTGATCTGAGGTTCCAGCCCGGTTATTCACATTTGTTGGCCGAGACTGTCTCCCGTTGCTCTTGCGAGTAGGCGCGGATCTTTCTTCACTAAGCCCATGCGCATCGTGGTTGTTGGGAAAGGTGGACGGGAACACGCCCTGATACGCTCTCTGAGTGAATCTCCGGGAGATAATGAGCTGTTCTGCTTTCCGGGAAGTGATGCTATTTGCGAGCTCGCTCAGGCTGTGGAGGCCGAAGGGCTGCAGGATTTGGTAGACTGGATGAGGAGTAATGCGATTGATCTCTGTATCGCGGGGGAGGAGAGCTACCTGCTCAAGGACGAGGGATTGGCTAACCTCTGTGCAAACCACGGTATTCCTTGCTGGGGTCCACCCAAGGAGGCGGCCCTGCTGGAGGGAAGTAAGGAGTTTGCCAAGCAGTTCATGGAGCGGCATGATATCCCGACTGGAAGTGCGCTGGTGGTGGAAAGCGCAGAGGAGGCCCGGCAAGCTATCGGGGAGAATTATCCTACAGTCCTCAAGTTTGATGGTCTTGCGGCGGGTAAGGGGGTGGCGGTTTGCCCTGATGAGAAGAGTGTGGAGTCGTTTCTTGAAGAGGTTTACGGGCAGAAGCGTTTCGGAGAAGGGAGCCTTCTTGTTGAGGAGTATCTCGAGGGGCCAGAGGTATCGATTTTTGCGGCGGTGAGTGGAAGAGGGGCCGTAATCTTTACCCCTGCGCGGGACTACAAGCTGATCGGGGAAGGAGATACCGGTGCTAACACCGGAGGAATGGGGGCGGTAGCAAGCCGCCAATTGATCGAACCAGCTCTGATGGCTCAGATCGAGAAGGAGATTATCAATCCAACCATCGAGGGGCTCGCAGATGACGAGCTGGGCTACGTGGGGTTTCTCTATTTCGGCCTGATGCTTACCAGTGATGGGCCGAAGGTCATTGAATACAATTGCCGCTTTGGTGATCCCGAGTGCCAGGCTGTCATGCCCTTGGTCTCGGGGGACCTCGCCACCTTCTGTCGTGATGGGGCAAGGAATAACCTCAGGGCGGAACTGCTCAGTTTTGATGAGGGTTGGAGCGTAGGAGTGATCCTGGCTTCTGCAGGCTATCCGGCCAGTTCTCGCAGTGGAGACGTCATCAGAGGCCTAGATGCTGTTGAGGAAGCACGGGTTTATCATGCGGGAACCCGCCGAAACGAGGCGGGGCAATGGGAAACCAACGGAGGTCGTGTGCTTGCGGTGGTAGCTTGTGGAGAAGACCGTGATGCCGCGGTCGCCAAGGCCCATTTTGAGGCCGGCAAGATCGATTTTGACGGAGCACAGCGCCGGGCTGATATCGGACGCCTTCATTTTGAATAAATTTCACAGTATTTTCCGGAAACACTTCCAGAACCAACGCAACTGGCCTTGCCGGCCACTCCAAATATAACCAACATCTGCAACACTGATATCACATGAAAGTCATCCTGATCTACGGAAGCGAAAACGATAAGCCGTTCATGCAACCTGCCCGCGACTATCTCGAGGGTGAAAGTCTTGATTACGTGGAAGAGGTTCTCTCTGCCCATCGGAATCTTTCGGAGCTTATCGAGTATCTCGGTAAGCTGGAGGAAAGTGGAGAGAAGGCAGTTATTCTCGCGATCGCGGGTCTGGCTGCGGCTCTCCCCGGAGTGGTCGTAATGAAAACATCTCTTCCAGTAATCGGGGTGCCAGTCCCCGGAGGCCCTCTGAACGGAATCGATGCCCTTCTTTCTATCTCCCAGTTGCCAGGTCAGGTGCCGGCCACCACGGTTGGACTGCACAAGAAAGCTCCCTTGAATGCGGCCATGGCTGCGCATCGGATCCTGAAGCTTGCCGGATCCTGAGCAAGGTTCCGAATCTAATTGTCTGAGCCTGATTTATCATGCCACTCATTCTTGACGAGGCTGCTATCGGAGAGGCGGTCGCCTCGCTGGTGGGCGAGATCCGCACGGTTGCACTGCACGGGCGAATCGCCATCGTAGGAGTCAGGAGCCGAGGTGATGAAGTTGCCGAGAGGGTGAGTGCTGCTTTGAAAGAGCAGGAGATTGATCACGACTATGGGGTTCTCGATATTTCTCTCTACCGGGATGATCTCTCGCATCTCGCTGAAAATCCCAAGCTGCAAAGCAGTGATATTCCGTTCCAGGTGGATGGCGCCCATATTGTTCTGGTTGACGATGTCCTTTTTACGGGACGGACAATCCGGGCTGCTCTGGACGCCCTGACTGATTATGGGCGACCTGCTTGTATTCAATTGGCGGTTCTTGTCGATCGGGGCCACCGGGAAATCCCGATCCAACCTGATTTTTCAGGGGTAAGCCTCGAAACAGCCCGGATGGATCATGTGATCGTCCAGCTGAAAAAAACTGATGGCGGAGACGCGATAGAACTGGTATCGAAACAGTAGCGGATGGCGCGCAAGGACTTCCTCGATATCGCCTCGTTAAGTCGAGAGGAGGTAGATCTTTTGCTCGATCAAGCCACTCCGTTCAAGGAGCTCTTCACCCGCTCGGTTAAAAAGGTGCCTGCCCTGAAGGGCAAATCGGTTCTGATGCTGTTCTATGAGCCGAGCACACGGACTCTCTCTTCTTTTGAAGTTGCAGCCAAGAGGCTCTCTGCTGATGTCATCGATCTTGATGTTCCACATTCCTCTGTGACCAAGGGTGAGACCGTCAAGGATACGGTGGATACTCTGCAGGCCATGCGTGCAGATTACATTGTGGTCCGGCACAAGATGTCAGGATTGCCGCAGGCTATTGCCCGGCAAACTAGGGCGTCAGTGATCAATGCCGGGGACGGGGCACATGCTCACCCGACACAGGCTCTTCTAGATGCATTCACCCTGAGGGAGGTATTCCCTGACTTGTCTGGCCGCAAGGTTCTTATTGCGGGTGATATTTTGCATAGCAGGGTAGCACGTTCCACCAGTAGACTCCTGTTGACGCTTGGGGTTGAGGTAGGGTTTCTTGGGCCTGGTTCTCTGAACCCCCGATCAGGCCCCGAGGGAATCAGGAGGTTTACCGATTTCGATGAGGCCCTGCGCTGGAAGCCCGATACGGTCTACCTTCTCCGAGTTCAGATGGAGAGGCAGGATGTACAATACTTTCCCGGGGTGCAGGAGTATCACCGTGTTTACGGGATCACAAGAGAGCGCCTTGATCGGATTCAGGGAGAAGGAGTATATATCATGCACCCCGGACCGGTGAACCGCGGGGTCGAGCTATGCCATGAGGTGATGGACTACGAACGTAGCCTCATCAATCAGCAGGTGGAGAATGGTATCGCAGCGAGGATGGCGGTTCTCTATTCGCTTAAGCCTCAGACCGATCTGCAGGATGCCGATCAGGATAGAACATAAAGTCGAAGCCATGAGGTTACTCATCAAAGGAGGAAAAATCGCGGCAGAGGAAGGCCCCTTGGTTCCGGGTGACGTCCTGATCATTGATGGCGTCATTACCGCGGTGGGAGAAGGTCTGGATGTTCCTCCAGAGGCTCAGGTGATTGAGGCAGAAGGAAAAATTGTCGCACCGGCGATGTTTGATGCGCATGTGCATTTCCGGGAGCCTGGCCAGGAGTACAAAGAGGATATCGCCCATGGAACCGAGGCTGCTATCAACGGGGGAGTGACAGGCGTCGTCATGATGCCGAATACCTCTCCGGCAATTGATTCTCCCGCAGTAGTCCGCTCCATCCTGGAGAGGGCCCGGGAAGTGAGCCGGATTCCAGTGTATACCTCGGGCTGTATCACCAAGGGCCGGGCAGGAGGCGAGCTTTCTGGGATAGATGGCATGCGTCAACTCGGGGTAGTCATGCTCACGGACGATGGCGACCCAGTGGCGAACCCTGCAGTTCTAAGGAACGCCATGGAATACGCGACTCCCTTTGGGATGTTCTTTGCCAGTCATTGTGAGGTTGCCGAGTTGAGTGGCCCCAGGGCTCTTAATGAGGGGAAGATCAGTTATCAGCTGGGGATCAAGGGAAGCCCTGCATGCAGCGAAGAGATCTGTATGGATCGGGACATCCGGCTGGCGCATGCTGCTGGTGCGCGCATTCATATTCAGCATGTCTCTTCCGCAATTGGCATGGAGACCATCCGGTGGTGGAAGCAGATGGGAGCGGAAGTTACGGCGGAGGTGTCACCGCATCACCTGATCTTCAACGAGGAAGATATCGGAGACTACGATACCCACTATAAGATGAATCCCCCTCTCCGTAGTGTGGATGATAATGCTGCTCTTTTAGAGGGCTTGAAAGAAGGGGTCTTTGATCTGATTGCCACTGACCATGCGCCCCACAGCGCATTCGAGAAAGAGCAGGATTTTGTCTCTGCTCCGAATGGAATCACAGGCCTTGAAACGGCATTAGTATCGCTCCATGACCGGTTTATCGCCAGCGGCCAGATTGGCTGGGACCTCATCGTAAAACGATACTCGGCAGAGCCCAGGCGTATGATGGGCCTTGAGGTAGTTCCGGTAGAGAAAAGTAAGCCGGCGGACTTGATCGTATTCGACCCGGCGGGCGAGACGACCTTCAGCCGGGAGTTCATGCGATCAAAGAGTGTTAATACTCCTTTTCTTGATAAGACCCTGCAAGGGCGGGTAGAGCTGGTGGTTCGGGGGAGCGAAATTCTCCTGCAGAGGTAGCAGGTGATCTGGGGTTCTAGTCGGTGGGGGCTACAGCGGGAGAACAGAGTCTTAGTCCGGCCCACACGGCAAGTAATCCGAAGGTCACAGAGAGAAGAATATTCAGCACAGCGATGAGCGTCAGGCCACTTTGAATCGCAGAAATGGTATCGCGGCCAAAGGTGGAGAATGTAGTGAATCCGCCGAGAAAGCCTGTAATCAGAAGGGGCGTGACCCAGAGAGGTGTTTTCTGGGCGAAGTGACCTAAAACACACCCAATCAGGAAGCACCCCAGCAGGTTGCAGGCCAGCACGCCCAGTGGGAATTGATTGAGCGCAGTTCGGTTTGTGAGTTTTTCCAAGCCTGCCGAGAGGCCCCAGCGGGAGAGGGCGCCAAGGCCGCCGCCAAGGAAGACGAGAAAGGCGTTCATTGTAGAATACTTAGGGGTCTAGTGACGGGGCTGGGAGCGACGGATCCCACTCAGGAGGCCGTATTTTGGAGAAAGCAGGAATGCGAGGAGGAAGGCGGTCCCAAGGACGATTACGATTGCCGGGCCGGCTGGAATATCAATCCAGTAGGCACAGAGAAGAGCGAGCACTGATCCGAACGCTCCTAGTATTCCGCCGCCCCAGAAAAGGACCGGAGTGCGGTTGGTAAGGAGAGACATGGTAGCGCCCGGGGCGACCAGGAGCCCAACACTTAGAACGCAGCCCACTGCCTGGAGA
>PBTP01000021.1 GCA_002729275.1 Roseibacillus sp.
ATTACTGGCATGATTAATTTGGTTCTCATGGGGGGCTACCTAAAGAGAGTGTCCCTCTCTTTGGGGTTGCCTGCAGCCGACGCCACTTCACTTATGAGAAGAATCTGGTGGAAATTCGGCACCCTAGGATTCACAATCGCTAATCTCCTTTTGGAAGCGATTATTGGCCTCGGAATCAATTACCTTCTCTTTTGGCTGGGGGGGCTTGCTTTTTGCCTTCAGTATCTTGTGGCGTATTTCCATTACCTCGGGCTCCTGTCGAGCACCCGGTCCTCTATCTTCTTTCAGCAGAATCAAGGCCGTCACTACTAACGACTGACCACGAGTGGCTTATGGTCTCCACGCGAGTTTTGCTTGCGACTCCTTTCGGGGAAGACCAATAGGGCGGACTGCGAGGGATCCGCATGGGTTAGGTTTGCGATTGCCTCGGGAGGGCAGAAGGGCTAGGAGTTCTTTGATTATGAAGCGTATTGCAAAAGTACTTGTCCTTGTCGGCGCTGTCTCTATGGCCGCATTTTCCTTTAGCTCCTGTGCGAGCACTGCCTCCTGCTGTGGAACAGACGGAGCATGCTGTGCCGCCGCTGAGAGCGCCAAGTAAGGAAAACACAGGGGGGGGTTGGGTGGCTCAAGCCACTAAGTCCCACACCTCAAAATTTCACCAAGCGGATTGCTAGCTTCGGGGACGGGGCAAGCAGTCCGCTTTTTTGCGCCGTCAAAGGGTCCACTAATCCCCGATATCTTTGAGGATATCCGCCGCCGCGATTCTCCCAGCCTTGACCTTCCCCATGTCGAGGGCCTGTCCAGTCGGCACAAAAATAAGCGCATTAAGAAAATCCATAATCCCCTTCGCCTCTTCCCATGAAAGCTCGGCCGCTTCGAGGGCAGTAGTATTGTCGTTACTGCGGAGCGAAGCATCCGCCCCTGCCTCCACGAGAAGCTTGACGACTTCTACCTCACCCAAGAACGCGGCCGTCATTAGCGGGGTGGAGCCGTCCTTGTTCTTGCAATCAAGGTCAGCTTCGGCCGCAATCAGGATCTTAGCAATCTCGGAACGGCCAAAGGTCGCCGTCACTTGAAGGAGGGTATTTCCCTCTCTATCCTCACCGTTCACATCTCCTCCTTTCTCAAGATAGGCGCGCAAAGAGGAAGCGTCTCCTCCCACAATAAAACTAATGGCCACATCCGCAGCGCTCGCTCCTTGTTGCTCTAGATTGGCGCCCTTCTCACCCTTTGAGTCAGATGAAACCACCTGCACAATCCCGGCCTCCTCAATTTTGACGATGGTGACAATTTCCTGATCTCCGGTTTCCTTAGTGATGGTGAGTTTGTCATCCGCGACTGGCTCAGGGGAGGTGAAATCCAACAGGTCCTCTCCTCCATCTTCTGAAATAAGGGTAATAGTCAATTCATCGACCTCATACCTGCCCTTTTCATCTGAGCCCCCTGACGTGGTGGCCACCCCATCCACAACCGAGCCAGACTGCCAGGTTCCATTCCCATAGAACTGCCCGAAACCAGTCTCCGCCCCGACACCAATATACACCCGCTTGTTCTTGATGAATTCAGCAAGAGTTTTCTCCTCGACGATCACCCGGGGGGCCCCCTGAGCTGCTTCGGGGCTGATAGGGACTTCGCTCCCACTTCCTGCAACCTTCTTTTTCTCCCCACAGCCACTTAAAGCGACCAGGAGAATAAACATTAGTGGTTTTCTCATCGAAAAAGGTCTACCGGAACACGACGCCCCATTCCAAGGACCAAATTCTGTTCAGTCTGGCAGCACCCGGCCTAAGCAAGGCATTACTTCTACCACGGACTCGGATTCTAGCCTTGGCACCGCCGCCCAACAGCATTAGATAATCCACGAAAGGGCCAATTTCTTTATGGGAGAATTCAAATCACCAGAAACTGTGGAAGCGGAAACGATGCTCGCGAAGGCCGTNAGCATCATGAAGGCCGACGGNAAAGTCGATGAGANCGAGCTCACCGTCCTACGAGACATCGCCTCCCGACTGGGAATCGGGGNGGGGGNAATCGATGCCATCCTCAATGATCCGGAGTCCGCCGAGAACACCCTGCCTACGGACCCATTCAAACGCGCTCTCTTCCTCGTCTTTATGGCCTCTGCAGTCTGGGCCGATGGCAAAGCCGATGACGCCGAGAAGCAGCTCCTTTCCGAGATCGGCCGCTCTTTGGACTATAGCNCNGGGCAAATCGANGCTGCGGCAACCGCGGTTTCTTCAGCCCAGCAGGCAGGGGGAGGCGAACTTGACCCCTCCCTCATCGCAGTTCAAATCGCCTCTCACTTCGGTTAACCCGAGTGCCGCAGAAGCGAATACTCTGAGTCTACATTCTGCCGCGATGTGATGGNCCACTCGGGGGGCCATTCGAACCTCGTGGNGNATTANCACCATTCATTACACCTCGAGCGCGCGTTTCGAATCCGAAAGCCCATCCTGAACAAAGGGAAAGTTCTGGGCCATCTGCCTGGACAGACCGATCCTAGTCCAGATGACGGAGCGCAATCGCAATCAAGGCCATGTAGACGCCCATGGATCCGGCTATGATAAAGGCCTTACGCCACGGAATATAACAGAAGCGATAGAGCAGGGGGGCGAGAGGCAGGACGAAAATCAGCAAGGCCAAGACGGGNGGCATGAACTCTCCGCCNACAAGGAGCCTGCANGCAACACATTGCGGCCAAAAGATGATCGCCACCTTAGGATTAAGTANGGTGAAGAACANCGCAGANCGAGAGCAACCGGGCTCCCAGTCAGCCTCATGCCTCGCGAAGATAAACATCAGAATCGTGAAAACGATCAGGTCGACTAGAGGAGATGTGATGAAGTATTCCATCTGAAAAAGGGGCGGAATTCCTTATCGCTCCGTTTTGATTCCGCTCCAGATTGACTTGATGGTCTCTTCCTGCCGCATCCCTCGCGGAGAATTCATACTGGCGCTGTAGTGCTCAAAACGACGTAAAGGCAGCTGAAAGAATCCGTTAGGGTCGTTCTTCCGGACCCAGCTGTATGCATAATGAAGCCATTGATTACGATAGCCCTCGGGCTGCCTTACGAACCAATTGATCTCATCCCAACCCCAGACATGAAGTGGATCCCCGGAGCGGTATTCTCCCGGGTGATCAGAAGGTCCAAAATTATCAATCTCCACGATGTAGGGGAGACTGGCGCAGCGCCAGCCGCTCGGGGTTAACCCGCCCTTGCTTCGACCATAGATCGAGTCACTGAAGCCCTTTTCTAGCACCGCCTCGTGTGGCTTGCCCTTTAGAGCCTTCGGCCGACAAGGAAACGAGTGAAAATCAAACATAAGGCTTCCTTCGTACACGATTCCGCCGCTGGGAACATGGGCATCGATAAGGACCATATGGCGGCGGGCATTCATCTTGGCGTAGGCCCGTATACGCGACAACAGATCACGCCAATGCCGATGATCGCGGTCCCAATCATCCATGAGCGCGACCTGTCCGATATGGATCCCCTCCAGCCCCAGATCGATCCAGCGTTTTGCGACATAAAAGAACCACATTCTGGTTTCAAGGCGGCTCATATCGGGCACTGAGGCACCCTTGGCCCAGTGATTATGGCGGTGCCGAAATCCATAGAGCATCTTTTTGTATTGGAAGTTCCTCACCTCCACCGGCAAGNCAAACTCCCGGAAGACTTCCTTCGGGATCGGGATCGTATCTACTTCAGCAGTAACCACCTCAAAAATTGCTCCCTGCAGAATAAGATCAGCATCCATTTCGTGGAGTCGCTTCACGAAGGGTTTGGCCCTGATAATCAGTTCATCGATCCGAGATTCCTTACCCCACATCCAGATGACTCGGCCGGCAAATTTGACACCGGTGTTCTGCATCATCCTAAGATCATCCTCAGAGGTAAGATGGAGCAACGACGCCACAGTTGCGCTGCGGGCAAGATAGTTCTCAAGGACCATCCGGCTGATGCGCCCACTGAACCGGTAGTCTGCACTCTCAGCCTTCTCCTCGGCTTCGGCTCTCGCCACCCCCGCTGCACCATACAGAAGCAATGCCCAGCAAAGTGATCGCATGGCATGNGTCCTGAAAACGGAGTACAAGTCAGTCATAAAACCGCTTTCTTTCTGCCGCTCGATGATCCGCGCGGCAAGATTAACCGCCAAAAGAAACGAGGNAGCNTCTACGTGGGAGTGAGATCGATGAAGCCTTGTGTCTAGTTTTTGTTATGCAGAACCTTGGATCTCACTCCCACGATTGACTGCCTGTTATTGATACAATCGGTTTCAAGAACTCCGATTTTCAAAATAACAAAATTTAATTCGGAGGATGATCAGACCGGAGGATTAACACTTTCGGCTCGAAGCCTAATTGCTAAATCCCCGTCAGCCCCTATTGCTTTCGGATCCGGTGAGATTACCCACAAACAGAGCCCTCGTGGGCCTCATTGACNCCCTGCTGCTTTTGGCNCTGGTTGGAATCGCNCCCTTTGCTTGGATTCTCCGCGACGGCCTCGGGCCTGANTCAGTCGCTAGTAGCGGATTACAAGCNCTCAGAAAGGCCTTCCTCACCTTNCACGCCGGGCCAACCATTCTCCTGCTTGGCGGTCTGCATCTCCTTCTAAGTCACACAATCCGAAAACAGGCTCATCGGGGAGGCAGGGGGAGTTCGGCATTTCTTGTGCTGGGGGCTCTCCTTCTTCTCACTGCAATCAGCGTTGTTTTCACCAGCCTGATCTTCGATTAAAGTGCCCAATGGGAACCTACCTGTCGAACCTGATAGCTCCTCCACAACGGTCAGACCAACCCATGAACTGGACGCAGCTTTGAGCGAAAGCGGCCACAGAAGGGCTCTTTTTAATTGAGAAGGTCCGAACTGGAATTAAGCCAGGGTGCGATAATCCCCATCACGCTTCGTTTTCCCCTCCGAGTCCATCCTCTCAAGGAGAGGCATGATCACGCGCCGACTGGTCCCCAGGTGTTGCCGCAAATCACTGGCGGTAGCGCGGCCGTGCTCCTCCAGATAAGAGGCTACGATCCCGCATGCCCTCTCATGGTGTATCGCGAGAATGACAACCTTTTCCGCAAGCTCAATGGCCACACCACTTCGAACTAGAAAGGAGAGCGCCCGCCTCGAGTTCGAGCATGCAGACAATTCGGCTCGGCCAGGTGGATTCATCGGATTCACACTCAGAGCCTCTTCAATCTCATCCGCCGCCATCCTGACTTCCGCCTCAAGGGCAGGGGTGAAGCAATCCTCTGCAAGAATTGTCCCATGCTGGGAGACTCCTCTTTTCTCGAGATACTCGATCAGGACGTCAAAAATACCTGGATCTGGCAGAGCGGGCAGAACGCCCTGCCGGAGGTCGTCGAGGGGAAGCCCTGGCAGGTCCGTATGCTTTTTGTGATATGCTCCGACCAGATTGTGCGCCCGCTCCAGAAGCCCGTCCCACCACACGCGATCACAGAGAAAGGATGAAATCCTTCCAATCTGGCCGGACGCTTCTAGAGCCTCAATGGCCTCATTGATCTGCTCATCAGAGAACCTTAAGCGTGATTTCAGCTCTTCAAGGTCAACGAGACGGTCACGCTCAACCGCGGACCCGAGTAGCTCTGATACGTCTTCGGTCGCTGCTGCACGTCGATTGAGAAAGCGTAATTGCTCCACACTACCGATTTTTTTCCGACTTGCAGCAGCATCCAGGACGACTCCTCCACCCAACGTTGCCTCTCCAGACCAGTCCCGCACCACAAGGCGGTCCCCAACCATCATGAAGTGCTCCTCATCAAATCGGAGTTGTGCAAGCGCTGTTCCTCCCGGGGAAATACTCTTGTCTTCCAGAAGGAACATCCGAGCACCTATTACTCCGGACCCATGGTGCACCCGGACCCTTCTTCCGGAGGGAAGATCACGCTTTGTGCCCAATTGCCCCGGAATCTCCCTCTTAAGCCTCCTTACCTGAATATTAATAGTGTTTTGGGGAGGAGCCGCGGTAGAGCCAGTCAGAAGAGTTCCCCTTCGAACTCCGACTCGTTCCCTTGTTGCGACTTGCAGATCCGGAACGCTAAGAGCTGTCCGCATGCCTGGATCGGCGCGCTCAACCGCCGCACTATGATTCTGGATCGCACGGACATGCGTTGTGAGCCCCGATGGCTGAAGGATAAGTTGGTCACCTACCTTCAGTGGTCCCCCCGAAAGGGTTCCTGTAACTACTGTGCCGATTCCCTTTACCGAGAAGGCCCGATCCACCGGTAGGATGGGTTTGCCAAAGTCGCCGACGGGAGGAGCAGATGCCAATTGGGAGCATAAGGCATCACGGAGAACTTCAATCCCATCTCCGGTAGTTGAAGAGACCGGCACAATGGGCGCTTCCTCGAGAATTGTCCCCTTGAGCTCATCTCTCACAAACTCCAGAGAGAACTCCAGGTCCTCCGCGAGGTCAGACTTAGTTAGAGCAACCACCGCTCGCTCGACTCCTAGAAATGTCAGGATGTGGAGATGCTCCTCCGATTGAGGCATCCAACCGTCATCNGCCGCAACTACAAATAGGGCTACATCCATTCCACCCACCCCAGCAACCATGTTGTTGACGAAATCTGCATGGCCCGGAACATCCACGANGCCGAGCTCCANGATCCCANCTGGCCTGGCNGAATCGGGTAGGGTAAGGTGCGCAAANCCTAACTCAATTGTCACTCCNCGGCGCTGTTCTTCGGGNAAACGGTCGGGATCCGTTCCNGTAAGGGCTCTCACGAGAGAAGATTTNCCATGGTCGATATGGCCAGCGGTCCCNAGGATATAGTGTTGCTTGCTACTCATCAGGATCTTCGACGATTCCAGTAATGCGCCCTTTCTCGAAATCAAAAGGAGTCATTTCAAGCCAGACATTAGTACCTGCACGGAGAGAGCCTCCGAGTTTTGCCAGACGGCCCGGAAGGTGTCCAACAATGCGTTTGCCATTCTGAAGTTCNACCCCAAAAACCCGGTCGGACCGTGCTTCCCGAATAATACCGCTGGTTTCAATGGGTCGTTCGGGCATAGGGCCCGGAAAGCATGAAAGATTGAGATCGAGACTGCAATCGCTTTAGGACGCATGAGGGCAGGAGCCTCCGGGGTAATGTCGATTCGGACCACAAATAGTTAGGCCAAAAGTGAATCGCCCTTTCCCGGCTTTCAAGGATCATGGATCATGCCGACAAAAGTTGCCTCTGTCTCGCATCGATCCTCGCTCTATTAGGACGGACCCGGGGTAAAATCCCGTATCGTGTTCTAGTATAACCGTGAGTTTTGAAGCACACCCCGACTTGACTCCTAGGAATGCTGAAGCATTATGGCGGCACAGCGAAGTGCGGCTTTTCCCGCCTTCAGCCTTTTCTGTTAATCATGAAGAACAAGCATATTCCTCTTCTGCTGAGTCTCATCGCGGCATTGATGAGTTCCTGCTACTATCCATACCCCCCCAACGCTAATGGAACGCGGGGGGGCTACCCTGACCCTGCTCCGGGGCAGGACATCACCTCCGGCCAGCAATCCGATGTCCGAGACGCTCGCAACGGNATCATCGGTGACGAGGGCAATGGCAATCCCGCCCCTGACCCTCAAAATCCGGTCTCCGAGCCACCTCCTCGGCAGGACTACCGGGTCGCAGTGCCAATTCCCGGCAAGGAGGGCTTTGTCTTTAATCCCTTTACCAATGACCCTGTCGATGTGAGNGCGATCCCCTCAGGGACTCTTGTCCGAGATCCCAACGATCCGGATCCCGATCACAAATTCCGGGTGCCCTGATACCTTGGTCCTGGCGGTAGATGAGCTGCAGAAGGCCTTGTCAGAATGACTAGGCCCTGTTTCCCTCGGGTTCCAGTGTCTGAATTTTGCCGTATCGCAGTTCTGGGTCCCGGCGTCCTTGGAGGATCAATTGCCTTAGCCTTGCAAGAGAGGCATCCTCTGAGGTCTGTAATGCTTTGGGGCCGGAATCCAGAGCGCACCGAAAAGATCCGCAACTCCGGCTGGAGAGATATCACAGACAGCCTGTCGGAAGCCGTCGCGGGTGCAGACCTCATCATCCTTGCCGTTCCAGTCGAATGCCTCGAAGACCTCGGCAGGNAGATCCTTAACATTGGCATTCAGTCAACNGTCTGCGTGACTGACGTAGGNAGTGTCAAGGCCGGGCCACATCAAACTCTCGGTCAACTCATGGATTCGAAAGGGGTCACCTTCATAGGGAGCCACCCGATGGCTGGCTCGGAGAGGACAGGTTTCGGTGCGGCAGACGCTAACCTGTTTAATGGCGCCTCCTGTATNCTCACCAACGAACACCAGCATCCTGAAGAAGCGGTGACTCGCCTGGCTTCGTTTTGGGAAGAACTGGGCGCTTCGACCTCAGTGATGGATGCACAAGAGCACGACCGCCTTGTCGGGCGGATCAGCCACCTTCCTCACGTGCTTTCAACGATATGTGCGCTAACTGCCCTCCAAAAAGTCGAGGATGGCCAGTTTTCCGGACAGGGACTCAGGGACACCAGCAGGGTAGCGGCAGGAGACCCCTCAATGTGGGCGGAAATCCTCCTCCAGAATCGGTCTCAGATAATAAACCCTATCCGGGAAGCGGCCTCTGAACTCTCCAAGATGGCAGAGCACCTGANCCAAAAGGATCGAGCGGCAATCCTTGNGGCCCTCANAGAGGGACANCGTAAACGNAAAACCCTTGATCTAGAGGAGTGATGAGTTCGTCTAANCTANTAAANATNCGTCCGACTGAGCATTTCTCTGCGGATCTCACGGTGCCCGGTGACAAAAGTATCTCGCACCGGGCAGCTATNATTGCGGGTCTGGCGAATGGTCCCTGCCTTATCAGTAATTATCTTGCTAGCGAGGATTGCCTAAACACTCTCCGGGCAATGGAGCGCCTTGGGGTTTCATGTGAATACTCCAAAGCGAATCAAGATGGCCCAATGGAGGTAATGGTTCATGGCACCTCGATGGGGCTGTCCAGCCCTTCCTCCACAATTGACTGCGGCAACTCCGGCACGGGAATGCGGCTACTCGCCGGAATTCTAGCAGGCCAGAAATTCGAGAGCACACTCACGGGAGACGATTCTCTTTGTTCTCGTCCAATGGGAAGAATTATCAAGCCCCTGGAGCGCATGGGAGCTCAGCTCGAAGCGACAGGTAAAACGGAGGGATGTGCTCCACTGGTTTTTCAGGGTCGGGCACTGAATTCCATTCATTACATCATGCCAGTGGCAAGTGCGCAGGTGAAAAGCGCTGTTCTGCTTGCCGGACTATTTGCGCAGGGAAAGACGACAGTGGAACAACCCTCAGAGACGAGGGATCACACCGAGCGAATGCTCAGCGATTTCGGCATTCAACTAGGCTTCGAGGGCAATAAGATCAGCATTGAAGGTGGACAGATCCCAAAGGCGACCAATCTTGATGTTCCGGGCGACATCTCCAGTGCGGCTTTCTGGTTAGTAGCGGCTGCAGCCCGGGAAGGATCCCGTTTGAAGATCAGGAAGGTGGGACTGAACCCCACAAGAACGGCCNTAGTGAATGTGCTTCTCAGGATGGGAGCCAAGATTCAAGAGACCGCTACTTCTCAGGGGGAAGGGGAGCCTACTGGTGATCTTGAGGTTCATGGAACCGAGCTTCATGGAACCGATATTTCAGGAAAGGAAATACCCAATCTCATCGACGAGATTCCTATACTTGCCGTAGCAGGCGCGCTGGCNCGAGGAACCATGACCATCAGGGACGCAGGGGAATTGCGGGTCAAAGAGAGCGACCGCATCCGTACAGTAGTAGACAACCTCCTGGCGATGGGGGCGAATGTCACTGAGCATGACGACGGAATGACCATAAAGGGAGGGGTGAACCTCCATGGCGCGAGCCTGGATTGCTTCGGAGACCACCGGATAGCNATGGCNTTCAGTATCGCGGGGCTCTTTGCAGAGGGGGAAACCGTCATTCTCAATACCGAATGTATTGCGACATCCTACCCTGGTTTTGAAGAGGATCTCCGCACGGTCGGCGGCATCCGACCCTAACAATCCATGGCGACCCAACTCACAAGGTTCGACGCAATCGCAATTGACGGCCCCGCCGCATCGGGCAAAAGCACCGTCGCNAGGATTCTTGCGGAAACGCTTGGGCTCACCATGGTTAATTCAGGTGAAATGTACCGGGCCGTCACCCTCTCCGTTCTTCAGCGCGGAGCAAATCCAACTGCNCCAGACGAAGTGTCCCGGATTCTACAAGAGTTAGAGCTTTCATGCATTGTTGATGGCGGAGCATCGCGAATCTTGGTTGGTGGAAAACATCCCGGCGAAGCCCTCCGCTCGGAACAGGTTAACACCTCGGTCTCCGCAGTCGCGGCGGTACCNGAGGTNNGAAANCTGCTGGTAGCCCTACAACGCAACCTNCTCGAACACAGCGACCTCGTAATGGAAGGCCGAGATATCGGCTCAGTTGTTTTCCCCNAGACCCCTTACAAGATTTATATCGAGGCCTCGGAGTCCGTGCGACACAAACGGCGAGCGGCTGAGGGGCTCAATGATTCTGTTGGGGAGCGTGACCGACTCGACCGAGCCAGGAAAACTGCTCCGCTGGTCGTTGCAGATGGCGCCGTGGTTATTGACAGTTCCGAGATGACGATCGACGAAGTGGTAGAGCATTCCGTTCGTATCCTGCGGGACCTTGGATGGTTTTCCCGNAACTCTTAAATNAAGTGGCAATGAAAACACTCTACTGGGTCGCGAGAGCCTTAGCTCGTTCAACCTTTTCTGCTACTGGGGGAGCTATCGAGATCATCGGGGGTGAGAAGCGNATTCATCATGGTAGCGCCATCATTGCCGCGAACCATACAAGCTACCTTGACCCTCCGATCGTCGCCGCATCCTATGACACTCCGGTAGCATTCCTCGCCCGCAAGTCGCTCTTTCGCAACTTCGGGGCCTGGCTCTATCCAAGATTGAATGCCTTTCCGATCGACCGGGACCATGCGGATCTCCAGACCATTAAAACCATTCTTAGAAAGCTTCGAAATGAAGAGCGCGTAATGATGTTTCCAGAGGGCACCAGGAGCGGGGACGGTCAACTTACTGACGCCAAACCAGGAATCGGAATGCTGGTGTCCAAGAGCGGCGTTCCGGTACAACCGGTTCATATCTCCGGAGCTTACGAGTCTTTCCCCAAGGGTGGTAAATTCAATCCTCAGAGGATCGNAGTGAGAATTGGGGACCCCGTTGTTTTTAATCCTGCCGATCTCAAGGAAAAGTCTCGGGAGGCCTACCAGCGAATCGCAGACCAGATGATGGCTGCCATTGCCGCGCTCGGACAGCAGAACAGTCAGCAGGATCGACCTTAGCTTGGAGCGGGGGACCCGGAATCACGCACCTGCTCCCACGCCCGTCCAGCCTGTAGAATTTTCGATTCCGCAAGATGCGGCCCCAAGATTTGGAGCCCGACCGGAAGGTGGCTACCCTGACGCTCCACCGTTCCACACGGGACGCTTAGTCCGCAAATCCCCGCAAGATTAGCACTGATGGTATACACGTCGGCCAGATAGTCCTCCAAGGGCGATTCGGAGTGCTCTCCAATCTTCCGAGCGGGCGTTGGACTCACGGGTCCGATAATAACATCCACTTTCTTGAAAGCCTCCTGATATTCCTGCTGAATCAGGGTCCGAGCTTTCTGGGCCTTAAGGTAATATTTACCGCTGTAGCCAGAGCTAAGAACATACGTGCCGAGAATAATGCGACGCTTTACCTCCGAACCAAATCCCTTGGCGCGGCTATCACGATACATGGAGATAATGCCATTTCCCTCATCGACCCGCTTCCCATACCTTACTCCGTCATAGCGGCTGAGATTCGACGATGCCTCGGCAGGAGCAAGGATATAGTAGACCGCCACCGCATACGCTGTTGACGGGAGCGAGATTTCAACCAGCTCAGCACCCTCTGCTTCAAGTTTGGNAAGAGCCTCCTCAACCTTGGCGCGCACACCAGGATCGAGAGCCTGGTCCCCAAAGAATTCGTGTGGGAGACCTATCTTCATCCCTCTTATTCCTCCNTCGAGACTACTGNCGTAGTCAGGAACCTCCGAAGGGAGGCAGGTTGAATCCTTGGGATCGTTACCGGCAATCGCTTGAAGAACGAGGGCCGCATCCTCGACCGTCTTAGTGAGCGGCCCAATTTGATCCAGTGAGGAAGCAAAGGCGACAAGCCCATAGCGGGAAACTCGGCCGTANGAGGGCTTCAACCCAACAACGCCGCAATGGCTGGCAGGCTGCCGGATCGAGCCCCCGGTATCGGAACCGAGAGCCGCCACAGCCATATCGGCTGCGACCACTGCTGCAGAACCACCCGAAGAACCACCAGGAATTCGAGCGAGGTCATGAGGGTTCCGGGTTTTCTTGAANGCGGAATTCTCTGTCGACGATCCCATNGCGAACTCATCCAGGTTAGTACGGCCATACAAAACGGCTCCAGCCTGCTTCAGCATCGANGATACNGTGGCATCATAGGGCGCNAGATAGCCNTCTTCGAGAAAGCGAGAACCACAGCTACACGGATGATCCTCTGCGTTGATATTATCCTTCAAGGCGATAGGTATCCCCCCGAGAGGGAGTGAGAGATCAGCGGCCTCAGCCTCCACCATTGCCCGCTCGAAGTCCGAGCTGAGGTATCCTCCGATTGTGTCGTCCTGAGCAGCAATTGCAGTTGCCACTGATTCGACAATCTCACGGGAGGTCGTCTCCCCATCGAGAAGCATTCTTCGCAAGGTTGCGATGCTGTAGCTGGCAAGATTCACGACGCAACCTTAGGCATCAACCACTTTTGGCACTCTGATCTGGTTCAAGGCGTTGTCGGGGGCATTTTCAAGAATTTGATCCCTTTGAAGTCCCGCCTGGACTTCATCTTCTCTTATAATATCGAGCACCGGAGCCGGATGGGCAGTAGGCTCGACGCCTTCTACGTCTAGGGTCGTCAGAGTGTCTACCAACTTAAGAATATCGCCGAACTGGTGCTGGAAACGCGCTACCTCCTCATCGGTAAGACTTAACCTCGCCAAATCCGCCGTGTATCTGACATCGATTTCTGGGCTACCGGCACCTTTTTCGCTCACGATTGGAATCTTCGGGAGATCCCTCCGGGTTTAAAGGTAATTCTTCGAAGGCGATATTAAGAAACGCCCAGTTTCCACAATCTGCGGGCCGCTACACGGCCTGCAGCACCGAATAGATCCACAACGTAAGTCCGAGAATCCCCATAACAAGGAGGAGAAAGACAAATGCGCTCCGGGTTTGATACCGGTGCTCATTGCGGATTTCACCGCGGCTCAATCGGGAATAGAACTTATGTTCCCGCCGCCGGTCATCGAGATCATCCGGAGGGGGCATGGTAGAGATTTCCTTCTCCATCTCTATGCGGATGCGCTCTGGGGCCCCCTCGATAAAATCTTCAAGCTCACTAATTCGNGCAAGNAGCTTTTCTTCACGNGAGGTAAGCGACCCGTCCGATTGCGGTTTTTTGCGAAAGAAGCCCATCTACTTNTAGAGCAAGATGATAAGNGCAAGAACGCCCAGCAGAAGAAGAGGAAGGTTGTAGGCAAATCCTGCCTTCAAGCCGGCNCCAAAGCCATNACCTGCACGAGGCTTGGGACCTCCTGACAGGGATCCAAATACGCCTCCGGCNCGCCCGCCAGAGAAATGCGCCACCGCACTGTCAAATTCTTCCTCAGCCTGATCGAGCATTGCCAATGCCCGGGTCAGCTCTCCATTGAAAGCCTCTCTCTGCCAGCCCTCCGGCTCTACTTTCTCAATCCGGGTCAAATGGGCAGCAAATGATTGGCGCGTCTGCTCAAGATCTTCAAGCTCCTGCCGTAATTCAAAAAGCTCCCGGTCAATCGATGTCACGGAAGTTGATAGGCGCTCTGTAATTTCAATCTGACCACTGAGGAACTCCTCCTTCTGGCGGTTTAGCTCATCCATCTCGCACTTCTGCTGTTCAAGCTGCTCCCTTTGGTACTGCAGCACTTCTAACTGCTGCTGTGCCTCCCGTAGCTGCCCCTCGAAGTCCTCGCCTGCGGGCGAGGTCTGGTGCTCATCTCTCAGACTCATCTGAGTCTCCCTTAGTCGAAGGTGTTGTGTGTGTTCAGTTCCAGCAGCCATGGCATATTTTCGGGTGAAGGTAAAAAAAGGGCAGGGGACCTACGGTTAAGATACCCAAACGGATTATTTTTGGCTAGCAGATAGTTTACATTTCTTAACTAAAGTTACGACACGCCAGAATGTAGACCCTCGGCTTAAGGAGTCACACTAAACCCACCGGCTCTACGAGGGTGAAACCCTAGGTCCTATTCGTGGATCGGACCGGAAACCGTTAGCCTCGAGATCCTATCAGATTACTCTCTGATCCGCCCAAGAGCGGATAATATCCGATTTACCTAAAGGCGTTCCACGATCGCATTACCCATTTCACTGGTATTGACCCTCTTCTCGGTTTCCAACCCGCTGAAGATATCCCCGGTCCGGTAGCCAGCAGAAATCGCCTCTTCTACTGCTTTGTCAACGCTATCGGCGGCTGCGTTCTCTCCCAGAGAGTAGCGAAGCAACATCGCGAGAGACAGAATCTGAGCAATTGGATTAGCAATGCCCTGACCGGCGATATCAGGCGCCGATCCTCCGCTTGGCTCATAAAGTCCAAAATTCAATCCGTCATCATCCGGAGATCCAAGGCTTGCACTTGGCAACATCCCAAGGGAACCCGAAATCATGGCCATCTCATCAGACAGGATATCGCCAAAGAGATTGCCGGTCACGATCACGTCGTAGTCAGGAGCATAGCGGATCAGCTGCATGGCAGCATTGTCTACGTAAAGATGAGAGAGCTGGACCTCCGGATAGTCTCTTGCCACCCTGATCACTGTCTCGCGCCATAACACCGAGTTCTGCAGCACGTTCGCCTTATCGACCGAGCAAAGCCGCTTATCTCGTACCATCGCCGCCTGGAAAGCGACTCGCGCGATCCGCTCAATTTCACTTGTCCGATAGACCATTGTGTCCACCGCGATCTGCTCGCCGCCTTCCTCCCGCCGCTCCTTGGGAGTGCCAAAATAGATCCCTCCCGTGAGCTCGCGCACGCAAAGGACATCAAACCCTTCGGGGATGAGACTGTTTTTCACCGGCGAAGCATCGATCAAAGCAGGGTGACACACCCCTGGCCTCAGGTTTGCAAAAAGGCCAAAGTGCTTTCTGAGCGGAAGAAGAGCGCCACGTTCCGGTTGGATGTCTGGCGGAAGATTCTCCCACTTTGGGCCTCCGACGGACCCAAACAAGATTGCGGATGCGCTCTCGCATCCCTCCAGAGTTTCTTGCGGTAACGGGGTGGCGTTTTCGGTCGCATCGAGCGCCGCCCCTCCCACCGGAAACTCCTCAGTAGCGATCTCAAAGTTGTGCTTTTCGGCAAGTAACCGAAGGACCTTTAGGGCCTCGTCCATGACTTCAGGGCCAATCCCGTCTCCGGGAAGAATTGCGATACGGTGCTGTGTCATGACGGGGAATTAGCGTTTCCGCCTTACAAGTGAAATGGAATTCGCGTGGGATTTTTGAGTAGAGTTTCGAGAACGTTCCTACAGGGTAGCCCGCAGTGGACCTTTTCGCAGACTGTCTCTGGCTTACCGTTGGTCTGGCCCTTCTTTATCTTGGTGGAGAATGGCTGGTTAAGGGGGCCCGGGAGATCTCTCTCATGATGGGGATATCCCCTCTGGTGGTGGGACTTACGGTCGTAGCCTTTGGAACGAGTGCGCCAGAGCTCTTGGTCAGCCTGCAGGCAAACCTCCTGAATCCGCCCAAGGGCGACATCGCTCTCGGAAACGTTGTTGGGTCCAACATTTGCAATATCGCGCTCATTCTCGGCGTTGGGGCAGCAATCCGACCCATGTCGGTCCACAGGCAGGTCATTCAGAGAGAGATGCCCATTCTGCTCATCATCTCCATTGTATTTATCTTACTCCTGCTTGACGGGAAAATTCAACAAATCGAGGGTCTTTGCCTCTTTGCAGCAGTCATCGCCTATACCGCTCTCAGCTTGCGTCAGGCGAGAAGGACTGGTCTGAGTGAGCAAGCTCTGAAGGATGACAATGAAGAGGAACCCGTCAAGACCTCAGGGAAGAGAACCCTCGCTAACATCAGCCTTCTCATCGTTGGCATTGGAGCCCTCGTGATTGGAGCGGACCGGTTAGTGCTGGGGGGAAGCAACATCGCACGCCATTTTAATGTCCCGGAAGCAACCATCGCCTTGACGATCGTGGCCTTTGGCACGTCCCTGCCAGAGCTAGCGACCTCAATCGTGGCAGCATTACGACGACAGGGAGACCTCATTCTTGGCAACGCAGTAGGGTCATGCATTTTCAATGTCCTATGCGTGGTTGGACTCACCTCGAGCATTTCACCCCTGAACCGAACCTCCGAACTACAAAACTGGGACCTCGGGGTAATGCTGGCCTTCACTTTGCTCGTGTTCCCTTTCGTCTGGCGGGATCGCCTTCTCGGGCGGAGGCAAGGTGTCTTTCTTCTTTTCGGTTACGCCAGCTACATCTGCTACCTTGGTATTCGCTGATTCACTGACGGAATGACTCCCCGCTGATGATTCCACGGGGCAGGGGGCGACCTCTGCAAAAGCGCTCATCTGCTCAGCTTTTCTTGAGGCCCGAACCGAGGAAACCATTTTCCTGGTCGTGGCCAGAAACCATGACGCATCTTTTCCTGAAAACTGGTCGCTTGTATGCACTGCCCGGTTCCGGGCTATGCGCAGCTCGTGAAAGATCCCCACAAGATCCTCCGGAATGATTCCAGCCTTTGAGGCAGTAGGAATGAGCTGGTTAGGTCGTGTGCTTGGCACGTGAACATTGTCGTTCAGCAGGGAGCGTTGCAGAACACTCTCTACGCAGCGGTATCCTTCGAGGGCCACGAGGTCATAATGACCTGCCTCCATTAACTCCTCCGCTCGCTTCAAGTGCGCCCTCGACTCAAAGGCGAGACGATCGACTGTATGCTGCCGATCCCTGAGGTTCAGCGTCGCCGAGGCAATCTTGGCAATCAAAAGGCCGGCTCCACTGGCAATCAAGGCAATCGCCAACTTGGAAATTTCTCCCGCGAGGGGGGAGCTGGAAATCCAGACTACACCCTCAGCGACCTTGATCGATAAGAACACAATCGCAAACACCGGAGGAAAAAGAAGGGTGATAGCGTAAAACAGATTGCCGACCCGATGAGCAAGCCCGAGTGGATTGTCTGTTATGAAATCAATCGCATAGAAATAGATCACACAGCCCAGGAGACCGAGCATCATGAAATAAATAAACCTGAACTGCACGACCACTCCGAAAAAGGAAATCCCCTCGTGACTGAAATCCCGCACTACCGAGTGAAGAGCGAAAAGAACCGCAACGAGCGCGAGCGCAAAGAGGATTTTGGCTTTGGCGAAGTCGTTCACGGGTGAGAAGAGCGCCTGTTAAGAGGTCCCGGCAAACCATAAGGCATCTGAGATAATCTGGGAAGCCGAAACGTCTCCACCCCACTCCAACCCGCTAGCCAAGGCCTCTTTTAAGACATTATCTGCCCAAGCTCCTCAATCACATCAGCAACTTGCTCAGCTCCTGTCCTTCAGAATACATGAACTCCTTGCCTTCGTAGTTACGCAGCAGAGTTTTGTCCTCGTCGCTATTTAGGACATAATCGGGATTGAGAGGGATTTTCCCACCGCCCCCCGGCGCGTCGATCACGAATTGTGGGATCGCATACCCGGTGGTGTGGCCCCGAAGCCCCTCAATAATCTCCAAGCCTTTCTTGATCGGAGTGCGCAGGTGAGCAGACCCTTTGATCAGATCACACTGATAAAGATAATAGGGTTTTACCCTGCAGAGCAGGAGTTTATGAACCAGAGCCCGCTGCACTTCGACGCTATCGTTGACCCCCTTGAGGAGAACGGACTGGTTACCGAGCGGGATACCAGCATCAGCAAGACGACCAAGCGCATCCCTTACTTCACAGGTTAGCTCCCGAGGGTGATTGGTATGAACAGATAAAAACAGGGGGTGGAATTCCCGTAGGATATCACACAGAGCAGGCGTGATTCGCTGGGGAAGGAAGATTGGAATCCGACTACCAATCCTGACGAACTGGATATGTTCAATGCTTCGGAGACGAGAAAGAATTCTCTTCAGCCTGTTATCAGATAGAAGGAGAGGGTCCCCGCCAGAGAGAAGGACATCTCGAACCTGCGGCGTATTTTCAAGATATTCGAAAGCAGCTTCCAGTTTGGTCTCCAGATGCTGTTCACCAACCCCTGAAACCACTCTCGAGCGGGTACAATATCGGCAGTAGGAGGCACAGCGATCGATGACGAGAAGTAACACCCTGTCTGGATAGCGATGGACCAGACCTGGCACCGGCATGTGGCTATCCTCGCCACATGGGTCGGCCATCTCCGTCGGATCCTCAAAGGTTTCTGCAACCTGAGGGATAATTTGCCTGCGAATCGGGCAGTCTGGATTGTCCGCCTCTATCAAGTTGAAGAAGTGCGGGGTGACCGCTGAGGCCAATTTCGTGCCAGTGAGCAGAATTCCAGCCCGCTCATCCTCAGATAACTGGAGGTAGCTTTCCACCTCTTCCAAGCTCTCGACCCGGTTTCTCATCTGCCAACGATGATTGGACCAGTCCTCGTCGGAAACACCCTGCGTGGACCAGTAGCCCGGCGCTGCGGAGGTAAAGGAAACCTCGGAGTCGTAATCAATGTCTGACATCAGAAACCCCTAAACTACGGGACGAGCGGCACTTGTCAAAAGCCGGTTGACAAAAAAACGGTAATCTTTACGGTTAATACATCTTAACTATAGAAACAAAGAGTCTTACATATGTTTTCACAAGCACTGCGTGATATTGCACGCCCCACATACGCCGAAATTCTTGAAGCACTGAAGAGATCCGACGGGATGGCGGTCTCGGAATTAGCAAAACAGCTCCAAATGAGCTATATGGGCGTCAAACAGCACTGCGTCAACCTTGAGAAAAAAGGGTATTTAAAGACATGGCGAGTCCCTCGCACCCAAGTTGGGCGCCCTGAGAAGCTTTACCGGCTTACCGAGGCCTGTGAGGAATTATTCCCCCAGGCAGGGGTGTCCCTGACCCTCAATCTTTTGCAGGGTATAAGGCAACTTTACGGCGAATCTGCTCCAGAAAAGATGCTCTTTCATCACTTTGAGGATCAGCGGCAGCGGTGGGCCGAAAGAATGAAGGGAAGAAATTCCCTTGCTGAAAAGGCAACCAAGCTTGCCGAGCTTCGTGATTCTGAAGGCTGCTTCAGCAAGTGCACCTATGAAGCTCAGGACGGGCTCCGTATAGAGGAATACCATCATCCGATGTCTGCCATTTTTGAAACCTACCCCAACGCAATCCGGATGGAACTGCAGATGATGGAGCAACTTCTTGGATCCAGACTTTCACGAAAGACGGCCGATACTGGTAAGGGCCGTGAGGTTATCATCTACGAAATCTCCTCTCTGGGCTCCCCGGCAGAACGAGGCGTCTTCAACGGAGTACAACAGNAACCAGTGCANCGCGCTGCTATCAGCTCGAGCGNAGTTCCCACAGTTCTCGATATGTAAGNCTGCAGCCGATTCNCCAAACNAGAAACCCCGGGACANTNGATTTTCCCGGGGTTTTTTTGGGCACCTCGCCCTCGGCCAGCCCCCCCCGAAAAGGGCGTTATTTCCAGAGGGGACTTTGGTAGATGCCCTCCTTCACGAGGCTGCCAATTGCATTCATAACCTTTGGCTTATCCTCCCGGTGCGTCACTCCAAACCAGCTCCCTTCGGTTGTAATTACCCTGCACGAGGCCTCTCCTTTCTTCAGCAGTAAATCCACCAGGGTAGGGATGTGCCATTCCGCTGAAGTGAGGTCGTCGCAGGAAGTCAGGAAGTGGGAAAACTCTGCCTGTAGCTGGTCAAAAATAAGCGGAGAGAAACCCCAGAAGTTCATCGAGACAGTTGCGTCCTCACCGAGTAACCGCTCTGATCCATCAAGAGCGACCCCCTTAATCTCACCGGTTTCGCTCCGAGCTATGCCGGAAACTTCTTCCACCAGCTCAAGCATTTCATCCCGAGTCTGAGAGGTGATCCCCCGATTTACTCCTCCATGATCTGAAAGGGTGTTAATCAAACTGTAAGCGACAAGGCAACAAGAGGAGGAATCTCCTTTTTCTTCCGAAGCCGGAAAAAGGAACTGAGCAGACTGTAAGTACGCGTCACAGCCATAAAAATCATCTGCATTGATAACCGCGAAGGGCGAGGTGATCGCCTCTCTCGCCGAATAGACCGCGTGTGCCGTTCCCCACGGCTTCTTTCGACCGAGCGGAACTCGAACTCCGCCCGGCAGATCCTCCATCCTCTGAAACGCATAATCCACCTCCACGTAGTTGGAAATACGATTACCAACCGCTTCCATAAAATCATTTTTGAAGTCCTCCCGGATCACGAAAACCACCTTGCGGAATCCTGCTTGAACCGCGTCCCAGATTGAATAATCCAAAATCGTCTCTCCTTCAGGCCCCATTGGATCGATCTGCTTTAAGCCTCCATAACGGCTCCCCATACCGGCAGCGAGAACGAGCAGAGTTGGTTTTTCCATGGCGAATCCGGTGGGTTTTAGGGCTGAGTCAAGGTTGCATGCAACGAGAAACTCCACGGCCTTAGGCTCGACGGGTAAAACACGTTGCGAATCGGCCGGAACGCCTCTTAAATAAGAAGCGTGCCTGAGCTCGAACGGGATTCCAAAGCTGCCATAGGGGCAGAGACTTGGGAAAGCCAACTCCGCCGGACATTTCGGGCAATGGTGGTGGCGAGGACTCTGGAGTCCAAGCTCTCGAGTCTTTACAAGGCAGGGAAGATTGTTGGCGGAGTTTATATCGGGCCGGGACAGGAAGCGATCAGCGCGTCGATAGGATCCTGCCTATCGTGGGATCACGATATCTTCAGTGCTCTCATTCGAGATCAAGCCGGGAGAACAGCCTTCGGTGAGCCTATGCTTGATGCGACCCGCTCCTATCTGGGCTCTGTCAAGGGACCTTCCCGGGGGCGCGACGGCAATATTCACCGCGGGCGTCCACACAATGGCCTTCCAGCGATGATTAGCCACCTAGGCGCGATGGTATCCGTCGTCGCTGGGATGCTTCTTGCTAGAAGAATTAAGGGGTGCCTCGATGGCGTGGTGGGGGCAGCCAGCGTCGGAGACGGAGCAAGCTCCACAGGCTCTTTTCATGAAGCAATGAACACTGCCGCGGTTGAAAAGCTACCCCTTGTCGTTGTCCTCACAAATAATCAGTTTGCTTACTCGACTCCAACCGACCGTCAGTTCGCATGTAAATCCCTTGTCGATCGAGCCGTCGGGTATGGCGTTCCGGGCTACGAGGTCGATGGAACAGATCTCAGCGCAACCCTTCGCGTCATCTCAGAAGCTGTGAGTAACGCCCGAGAGGGCGGGGGACCCCAGCTTGTGGTAGCCAACGCCCTTCGTCTCAGCGGACATGGAGAGCACGACGACGCGTCTTACGTTCCCGAGGAACTCAGAAACTCACCAGTTGGCCGGGACTGCATGGAGGTGGCCGAGCAGCAATTGCTGTCTACCGGGCTGATTACGGACGCAGAGTTGCTTGAGTGGAAAAAGGAAGCCGCTGAAGAGGTCCAGGCAGCTGTGGCGCAGGCCCAGAAGGAACCCGCTCCGGATCCATTCGCCGATGACTGGGCCGTATATGCATCCACGGAAATAGCCCCTGTCTGATAATGGGAGAGATTACCTACATTGACGCGATTCGAGAGGCTCAACACGACCTCCTCTCGTCCGACGAGCGCGTCTTTATCTATGGTCAGGATGTCGGGGATTTCGGCGGAGCATTCAAAGCTACTCAGGGCCTCAAGAAGCTCTTTCCCGACCGGGTTCTTGATTCACCAATAAGCGAGGATGCAATGATCGGACTTGCGGTTGGAGCGGCCCTCGAAGGGATGCGCCCGATTATTGAAATGCAGTTCGCTGATTTTTCATCAGTGGGTTTCAACCAGATCGTTAACCAAGCGGCAACCCAGTTTTACCGGACCGGAGTGCCATCGCCGATCACCGTCCGTCTTCCATCTGGAGGCACCCCCGGATCTGGCCCGTTTCACAGCCAGATGATGGAGAGCGTTTACGCGTATTATCCCGGACTCGTTATCCTCACTCCGGCAACCGTCGCGGACGCCTACTCAATGCTTATTGAGTCTGTCGCCCTTGACGATCCCGTGCTCTACCTCGAGCACAAATTTCTCTACCGGTGGCTGAAGGCTGACCAGTTGAAGGATGGGAAGGACCCACTGCCAATCGGGCATGCCCGGGTTGTTCGTGCAGGCAAGCATGCCACTGTTGTCGCCTACAGCGCCATGGTTCACGAAGCCCTCCGGGCTGCTGACCTTCTTGCCTTAGAAGGATGGGAAATCGAAGTTGTTGATCTTCGCAGTGTTAAACCGTTAGATACCGACACCGTAATTGCCTCGGTCGCCCGGACGGGTCGCCTCCTTGCAGTCGGTGAAGCTTTCCCTTGGGGAGGGGTAACCGCGGAAGTCGTATCGAGGGTTACAAGCGACGGATTTCATCTTCTCGATGCCCCTCCGCAAAGACTCAATTCCCGTGATACCCCTGTGCCCTATCATCCCAACCTCTGGGAAGCGCACCGCCCAACTCTTGAGTCAATTGCGGCCGCAATCCGCAATCTACTCCAGCTCTAGCTCCACCAGCCCTTTCTCATGCCGGAAGTTCCCATTCTCATGCCTCAGCTCGGCGAATCGATCGCCGAGGCTACCATTATTCGATTAAATGTTGCCATCGGCGATCAAGTGATTGCTGACCAGGAAGTCATCGAGGTCGAGACCAATAAGGCAACTATGGGCGTCACGACCCTCTGCAAGGGAACTGTCCAGAAATTACTGGTCGAGGAAGGAGTGAGCTACCCAGTCGGCACCGTGCTCGGACTTCTCGATGTGTCCGAGGAGGAAGCTGAGAGGACGGGCGTTCAGGGAACCAGCTCACGGGACCCGTCTGAGTCCGCTCGGACTGAAGAGCCCGCAGAGGAGCCTCGAGCTCATTTCGCGACTCCAGAAGGCGGCGCACACGAGCCACGGGCGGTAGAGCCCAGTATCCGGGGACTCGCTGTGCCCGCTGGAATGAAGGGAGCGCATTACATTTCCCCACGCATGAAGGCGAGAATGGATGAACTCGGTCTCCGCGCTGCGGATATCTCTGCGATTGTGGGAAGCGGAGCCGGCGGAAGGGTAACCGTCGAGGATCTCGAGCAATTTCTGGAATACATCGACAGCTGGCCCCACGGCCAAGCCTCTCCAATGAGGTTGTCAGTTGCTGACTCCATGAGGAGAAGCTGGACTCGCCCCCTGGCATCCGTCGGGCGCCCCGTCGCTCTGGACAACCTCCTCAACTACCGCCGGAGCCTCGCCCCAAAACCTCCCCTTACAATTTTTCTCCTTAGGGCATTCGGGAAAGCCCTCGCCGAGGAACCCGCGACTGCTGGCTACCTTATCGGCGAACAAATCGTTCACCCTCGGGCATTGGACATCGGAGTCGCTGTTCAGGTAGAGGATGGCGTCCTGGTACCCGTCCTGCGTAACGTCGATAGCAGGACCATCGAAGAATTAATGGATGAATACCAGGAGCTGATCCGAAAGGCCCGGGAGCGACGTGTTCCGGAGGAGAACACCGGCGGCGGAATCGCAACGGTTACAAACTTTGGAACTTTCGGCCTGATGTGGGGAACGCCAATTCCGCTACCCAGTGAGACCCTGATCCTTGGAATGGGAGCCGGAAAAAAGAAACCCTTTTGGTCGGAAGAAGAGGGCGGATTTGTTCCCGTAACGGAAGCAGACCTTGTCCTGACTTTTGACCACCGGGTGGTCGACGGCGGAGGAGCAGGAATGCTACTCAACCGTCTGAACGAACTGCTGCAAGAGCCCGATAGCCTCTAGTCCGCAATAGGAAAGACCTGCAGGGGACGGACCGGGATTATCTTCAGGAAATAGATTAGAAGGCTTCGGCCCCGACTATTTTTCAGGAAGGCCGCTAAACGCACTCGGCTTTTTTTGTATACCTTTGCCTTAGTGAGAGAGGAGAATGACTTGCCTCCGCGGTCTCCATTGCTTCCTATTGGTTTGTGAATCGTTTGCTATTGGCCCTCTACTTTTCAGGACTCGCAGCCCTCCTGATAGGAATATCACCGCTTTGGGCGGAATTGAGAGAGTTTACCGACGTGAAGGGCCGCAAGATCACGGCGGAATTCCTGGGATTTAATGGGGAATCCATGGTGAATTTGCGGATGGACGGCGGAAAGATGGTAACGGTCGCTTTGGCGCGGCTCAGCTCTGATGACCAGAAATACATCACGGAGCATCCGGCAGCAAAGCTATCTCCAGTAAGTCTTCCTGAAACACCACTTATCGCGGTCACAGAATGGAGCGAAAAACTTCAGAGGGATGAATCCTACTTTATCAATAAGAATGGACAGCGAGCATTCCGAAGACCGATCCGTAAAATTCAAGAGGGCGGCTTTGCCACTGGGCTCTGGCAGTTCGCCGTAGTGGAGGGGCCATATCTAGGCCTACTCGACTCGGAGGGTATGGCTCTGTTCGGAGTTTCCAGATCTGGGCCTCCTGAACTTACCGCCGGGTCCGACGCACCTATTTTCCTTGCCCGTTACGGAACCGGCGAGGACGCCTACGTTCAATACCTCAGGAAAGATGGGAAACCTTTAATCGCCACTAGATTTTCCGCTGGTCGACCATTTAACAGCGAACGAGCATGGGTAAACCTAGAGCCCGGAGACCGTCCCGGAGCCGGCAGTCAACGACAGGGAAATGGCACATGGACCCTCATCGACTACCAGGGCAATCTCTTACACGCCTTCGAAGATCTCGTGGTCAACGATTTTTCCGAGGGCCGCGCAGGGGTCGCCCTCGATATAAGATCCTCTGAATGGGCGATCATCGATACAGACGCTGAAGTGATTGCCGAAGGACCATTCCGGAGGGTTGGAAGATTCATAAATGGCGCGGCGGTGGTGGATGGCCGTCTGATGGACCGCAACGGAGAATGGCTCATGGAAGAGAAAGGTGAATGGCAGATTGAACGCAAATATGAAAACTCCGAGAGCGATGCGATCGTAGCGAGAAGAACGACACGCGTGCCGGGCAAGCCTCGCTTCGGGATTCTGCAACGCTCAACAGGAGAGTTCATAGCCGACATTCCCGATGACTACTATGTAGATCGAGGGTTCTTCGATGGCCTGGCGGTTGTCCGAGACCTTAAAACTCAGAACTTCGGATACCTCTCACGCACTGGCGAATTGATCATTCCAACCCAATTCTCTCGCGCGGCTCCATTCAAAGGCGGCCTCGCTCATGTTTCCCTCGAACAGCTATACGAACGAGCGGTCGTGAACCTCGCTGGAGAGATTGTATGGAAAGCTCGCCTGCAGGAGCTGGCGATCCCTGAAGAGGATGAGGCACCATCCAAAAAAGGCGATCCAGAGGCGACAGATAAACCTGAGGAAGTCGATCCTTGAGCAAGCCGCTTAGCGCGCAAAGGTTCAGCGGAACGGAACGCCTGACACAAAATCCAAAGGTAACGCCTTAGCGTTTGGCTCCAAGGCAGCAGGCTAATCCTTTGGTCCCGGGGAGACATCAGTTAAATGGGTAACCACCGGACACCACACGAGGGAACGGCTCCCACCGTATCTTTCAAAAAGTCCCAGTAGGTAGAAGGCCGAGGGAGAGCATCCAACTACTGGCCACGAATCTCGCCTTGGGAGAATCACTCAACCTTG
>PBTP01000022.1 GCA_002729275.1 Roseibacillus sp.
GAGCTGGAAAGACGGAATTCGTCAAGGGGTTCGCTGCGGGCATGGGTTATGATGGGCTGGTTACCAGTCCTACCTTTACCCTGCTCCATGAATACGCTGCAGGGAAGCGGGTCCTGTATCATCTCGATTTCTACCGGGTAGAAGGCGAGCAGGAGATTCTTGCACTCGGGTGGGATGACCTTCTGGAGGACCCAGCGGGAGTGGTTGTGGTAGAGTGGGCAAGCAAGTTTGCCGTATTACTCCCCCCCGGGGCGCTGAGACTTCGCTTGGATCTGGCCCCTGAGTGCGGCCGCCGGATTCTGCGGCAGGCTCCGTGAGGATTGGGCTGCCCCGGAATGCTTCAGGGCGAGGCCGTGAATTCGGGAGGATTCAGTCGTGGCCGGCGGCACCTGCTCGTCGACATCGGTGACCGTGCGCACGCCGGCCTGTATCAATCGGACAGGAGCTTGGATGAGTCTTCCCGCAAGGGTGCAGGAGGAGAGGCTGGGAACGGTGAGAAGAAGAGCGAATAGAATGATGTGTTTCATGAGCTAGCGATGAAGGGCACGAAAAAATCGGGTGGGACCGGATAGGGAGAGGGCTGGCTAGCGCGATCGACTCCGCGTTAGGTTTCCTCTTTGGTGAGCTCGGCGGCCTTGGCGAATACCTCCCCTTTTCCTTCTGCGACGATCTTGCCGTCCTTGCTGAGGAGTTTGTAATTAGGGACACCACGAGGCATATAGTCCTCGAATCCACTCTTCTTGAGGTTATCCATCATGACGGTCGGCCAGGGAAACCCTTCTTTCGCTGCCCAAGTCTCAGCGGCCTTCTTGTCACGGTCGAGGCTGACATGGATCATCTCGACGCCAGGATTATCTGCGATCTCGGCTTGGTATTGCTTCACCAACTGTGGAGCAGAAGTGCGGCAGGGGGGTCACCAACTCGCCGAAAAATATACGATGTAGTAGTCGGGGGTCTTGGTGAGCTTGTGCCCGACAAAGCTCTCTCCCTCAAGCTTGGAAAGGATTCCTTCCTTCGCCAGATTCTTGCCTATTTTCTGTTCCTGCAGGGTATTGTCGGCTCCTTTCCCGGCGCTCGCAGCTAGAATGATTTTGTGACCTTCTTTCCTAAGGAAATTCCGGTCCTCTTCCGAGAGGAGGCTGATTTTGAAAGTCCTTAGCTTACCGCCCTCCATGAGGACGGTGACCGTTTTCGCTTTCTCACTCAGGGCGCGCAGCTCTCCTTCAAAGGTCTTGGAGCCATCGGCACTGGTCCACGTCCGGGCAGTAAGGGGACCTTGGCCGATAAGAGCCAGAGAGGCAGCAAATAGTAATATTTTTGGGTTCATCAGGATCGGGGAGACGAAGGTTACGTGATCGGAGAAGAAAAAATGTCAATTTTTTTGGGAAATAGTCGCAAAGGCCTCACCCTCGTCTTTGGTGAGAACGCTACCCTCACCGTCTACGAGCCGCACCTCGCCGGGCCAGGCGTCATACTTGGTAAGTCCAGCACGCTCGAGGTCAGGAAAGAGAACCGTGGGCCATGTAAACCCCACATCCTGGGCCCACTTAAGAGCGTCCGAGTCGACCTCATCGCAACTAACGTGGACCAGTGCCACCTCGGGGTTTGTCGCGATCAGCCTTTGGTATTTCTCCAGTAACTCTGGAGCATGCTCTCGGCAGGGGCCTCAGGTACTTCCACTGAAATTGAGGAGATAATATCTGGGGGCTTTTGGCAGATCGGCCCGGACATAATCACCCCGGACGAGGTAATGTGTCAGGCCAAGAAGTTTGTTGCCGACCGCCTGTGCCTTGAGAGCGGCGACGATTTCAGGGTCAGGCGCCGGAGGGCGCTCCTGCAGTCCCTTGGGAGAGCTGAATGTTAAGGGTGGTCCTGTCTCTTTACAGGAGACAAGCATCATGATGCTTGTGAAGCCCACGAGCAGGAGGGACCACCGGCCTACGGAATGAAAGGTTTGGTTATTCAAGGTTCTGGAAAAGCAGGGAGATGTCGAATCACGTTCTGGGCTTTTCCAGAACTATTGGGGTGAGTCCCACAGGTCCTTCAGGAATCCCCGGAGAAGGCCCCAGGCTTTCCTGTCAGCCTCAGGACTGTAGGCCTGTGGAATTCGGAACTTTTCGCCAACGATGTCGGCGTTCGGAACGGTAAAGCTCTGCATCGCGTCAGGGAATGGAATGATCACAAGATCTGTTCGGACGCTTGCCATTTCCTTGCGGAAAGCCGCCACTTTCCCCTTTCGAAGGTGGACGTAAGGGTCCTCTTGGGCATCGCATACCATCACCTTTGCTGTTGCTTTTCGGATGGGGGGCTGGGAGGGAACGACATTGAATAAAGGGTGAAAGGCGGCTACTCCTCCAAGGCCGCGCATGCCATTCCTTGCCATTTGGAGGCAGACGTCTCCGCCGCTTCCATATCCGATAGCAGCAACCCGTGCCTTGTCTACCTCTGGCCTCGCCTGAAGGAACTTCAGGTGTGCAAGCACTCTGGCATTCATTTCGCGTTGGTTTGCCTTAAGGGCGCCATCCAGGGACACTGCGGTCTTTGGGTCGTGTGCCTTCTTCCCGTCTCCGTAGACGTCCATGGCCAGTGCAGCGTAGCCGAGCTTGGCGAGCATTTCCGCCCTCATACGGACGTAGTCGTTATGTCCCCACCATTCTGGACATACCAAGATGCCTGGGTAAGGCCCTGCCGTTTTTTTAGCCGGAAGGGCGAGGTAGGCCTTGGATATAATTTTTCCCGCCGCGAAGGTAACTTCTTTCGAGGTAAAGCCGGCCGCGGCATTTTCAGTAGCTTCGAGTGGTTTACCCTCGCCCTTGGTGGGAGTAGCGACCGCGTCATCTTCCAAGGCTTCTCCCAGCCCGGCGAGGACGACAATAGCCGTGGCAGTTATAAGAGTTTTCAGGAGAAAGTCAGGGATCATGCAATATGACGTTACCCGGAGTTGAGGCCGCTGCAAGGCTGCAAATCCAGTCTGGAATACTGACTGGATGGCCAGAGCGCGCGAGCAAAGCCTGGTTCTGTAACGGGCGGCTCTACACGCGCAAGATGTGGATGGCCTGTCGTGAAGGCAGGTGCCAAGAGGCCATCCACCTCTCTTGGCGAGAAGCACGCCGACATTGGACCAGCGGGGGAGGAGATAAAAGTGGTCGTCTAGAGTCCTGCGGAAGCGGCGAGCAAGGTAGCCTCAAGGAAGCGGCCAAACCTCGGGTTGAGTGTGGGAAAATGGAGAGTGGATGACTAAAATCCTCAGTAAAAATACTGCTTAACCGGAAAAATTACTTGAGATAAAAGTGAGGATTTTCGTCTCTGCAGGGCGATTTATCTACACATTGCCGAATAATTAACTAATCTTTACGACAATGAAGCCAATGACATCTCCTCTGGTTCCTACGAACCTTGGGCGGATCACTCTGAGGCCAGAATCACCCGCGCAGCCACAGAGCAATGAGTGAGGGAGCGGACAAGGATTTGGTTCAAGCCGCCAGGGACGCTCGGGAGCACGCGTATGCGCCCTACTCAGGGTTTCAAGTGGGCTCTGCTCTTCGCGCTCGTTCTGGGCGCATTTTCACGGGCTGTAACGTAGAAAATTCTTCCTATGGACTCACAATCTGTTCCGAGCGAGTTGCTCTCTCCAAGGCCGTTTCGGAGGGAGAGAGTGAGTTTGACGCCATCGTAGTCTGTGCGCCCGGGGCTCCGGCCCCCTGTGGAGCCTGCCGGCAAGTTCTCTATGAGTTCAGCCCTGAGCTCGTTGTGTTTTTGGTAGATCCACAAAAAGACGCCGTCGGGAGGGTAAGCCTCAAGCAGCTGCTGCCTTCGGCGTTCGACGGCTCCAGCCTCTCCTCAACGTGCTAACCTCAATAATTTTTAAGCCTATGGCTTCCGGAAGACGACTACCAGCGAAACAAGGTCCCGTTGATCCCCATCTAAAGGGGCTATCCTCGACCTCAGGTTTCCGGGCACAGTGCGCGAACCGATTTTTGAAACTGCCGAGGAGGCAGGTCAAAGTAGGACTTAATTTCGGAAGCAAAATGGGTGTAGTGCTTGAACCCAAGACGGTGCGAGATGACCTGGAGGGAAAAGCCCTCGGCAACAAGGCGACGGGCAAGAAGCATCCGGTGCCGCCGGAACAGCTCCTTGGGGCGGAGGCCAGAGGCCCTTTCAACAGCATACTCAAGTTGCCGGTTTGTGAGCTTCAGATGCTCCGCGACTCCCGAGACCGAAAATTCCTCTTCTTCCGCAAGTTCGAGCAGGTCTTGGCCGTCCGGACATCTGAAATGCTGCCCTTCGCGCGTAATCGTGAATTTGGGAGGTTCTTGGGACATGGCGGCAAAGGCAAAGGGTTATACGCTGCCCTGAGCTTCTAAGTCTTTATGGAAGCCAAGCAATGTTTACCTGCCCACCATTTTTGATCTCAGCTACCTAGTCAATGCAGAAAGGATCCTCGCTTCTGACCAGTGTTGTTGTCTGCCGTAACAGCCAGGGCTCTGAGATCACGGCTAATATCCTGAGGCTTCGCCGCTACTCGGTAGCTTTTGAGATCTATAACCCCTATAGCATCCTCCAGCTTTCGGAGGTCCTCCGAGACTTCAGGATCCGTGTAGGAGACAGGGTGGTCTACCAGGGGGAGGCAGTCGTTACCGGCCTGGTAAATACAGGGATCCTCCTAGTCTGCGAGGCGACCCTCGGCAATGCCTGGTTAGACGTTGATTTCCTCTCCGATCGAGAGGGCCGGGATCCTCTCGCCAATCAGTTTGATGCTTTCGTTCAGGACTGGAAACGCGCGCATGAGGTTGACCTATCGTTCAAGCTGACGGTGGCGGACATGCAGAACCTCCTTGTCGGGATGCAACGGTGGATGGAGCAAATAGACCTAGGGATACGCTCCACGGCGTCTGTGGATCGGCCGACTCTCGAGCGAGAAATCATTGACCAGCTTCAGGGTAGTGTGCTGGAGGAAATGCAGGGAGCGATGGGCAGCTTCGAGGATTCGGTAGGCAAAATCCCAGAGGGTCGCGAAGCGACTCACAAGTTTTATGTTCGCCGTCAGATTCACCCACTGGTCCTTTGCTCTCCATTTACCTATCGCACCTTTCATAAACCTCTCGGGTATGCTGGGGACTATGAAATGGTGAACATGATGATGAGGGACTCCTATGAGGGGGGGTCTCTCTTCGCAAAACTCATCAACCATGCCTTCCTGCAGACACCTCCTGTCGTTGCGCACCGTAATCGCATTTCCTATCTCACCAAGAAGCTCAAGGCAGAGGCTGAACGCAACGCGATGAAGGGAAGAAGGACTCGCATTCTCAACCTTGGCTGTGGCCCAGCTCAGGAAGTGAAGCAGTTTCTTGAACATGAAGAGCTCAGTGACCTGTGCGATATCACTCTACTGGACTTTAACTCCGAGACCATCGAGCACACCCGCAAGGAGCTCACCAGAGTGCGCGCTCAGGCAGGCAGGGTAGCGCCAATTTCTCTTCTCCAGCGCTCGGTCCACAAGCTGTTGCGGCAGGCCTCTACCGGGGATGTGGACCTGAAGTGGGAGTCTTTCGACATGGTCTACTGCTCGGGCCTCTTTGATTATCTCTCTCAGCGGGTCTGCCGTCGCCTTAACGACCTTTTTGCCCGACTCCTCGCCCCCGGAGGTCTCATGCTGGTTACTAATGTCAGTGATACGAATCCCAGTCGCGCATGGATGGAATACGTCCTGGAATGGAACCTTATCTACCGGGACGACGAGGCCATGATGGAAATAGCACCTCTTAACGGAGGCCAGTTTGAAACCACCCTCGACAGGGATGAGACAGGAGTGAACCTCTTCCTCGAGGTCCGAAAAAAAGATGATCATGGGGAAAGCTGATTCAGAGCCCGGGGGAGCCCCGGCGCTGCTGCAGCAGCGGTTCGAAGCCCAGGAGGACGAGCATCGCCTCCTGAACTACCGACGAGGTGCGCTTCTGGCTGCTATCTTTATCGCCCTAGGAGCAGGAATGGACTGGGTGGCCTTTGGGAACCCTGCCTCCCAGAGCCCCGAGGGAGTCGTGGGCACACTCTTCCTGCTTCGGATGGCCTGCTCTTGTGGGCTTCTCTTCGTGCTTTTCCTGCTCTATCGGGTCCGGAGCAGGTCGCGCCGAACACTCCATCTACTTGGGCATCTCGTTGCCCTAATCCCAATGGTGACCATTCAAGGGATGCTTTCTGAGACTGGAGGGGGGGGATCGCCTTACTATGCAGGGCTCAATCTCGTGATGGTCGGAACTGTTCTGCTTTTGCGATGGCGATGTATTGATGGAGTGATCAGCTCGACGCTCTGTATTCTTGGCTACCTTGCGGTAGCTCTCAACACTTCAACCAGCGTCCAGGATATTACGATCGCCTTGTTTTTCCTCTTTGTGACCGCGGCGTTCGTTTGCATCGGTCTTTACTTCTATAACAAGCTCCGGTTCGCGGAGTTTTGCCTCCGGGAGGAAGTGGTCTCCCAGCAGGAGGCGCTGGCGGAAAACCACCGCAAACTTCAAAATCTTGATGAGGCGAAGACACGGTTCTTTGCAAACATTAGCCACGAGTTGCGTACGCCACTCACGCTCATGCTTGCGCCTATCGAGAAGATGCAAAATTTCAATCTGGTGCAAAACGACGCCAAGGTTTCCGAGCTTGTGAACGGAATGGAGGATAACGGAATGCGGCTGCTTCGCCTCATTAACGACATTCTCGATCTGGTGCGGATGGATAGCGGAGAAATGCCGATGCGGCCGGAGAGGTTCCGGCCCCTTACCTTCATTGACGGACTGGGGCGAAACCTGCAGCCCATGGCAGACCGAAAGAGAATCTCGCTTCGATGGGAGGCATTATGCGGGGAGGATACCGAGGTATTTCTTGATCGGGACCGGCTGGAGAAAGTAGTTCTCAATCTGGCGGTAAACGGCCTGAAGTTTACTCCGGCAGGGGGAGAGGTCTCGCTCTCGGCGGCGGTCGAGGGTGGCCGTCTGATTCTTGAAGTGGAGGACAATGGCGCCGGAATGAAAGAGGACCAGCTCGACTCCGCGTTCGAGCGATTCTGGCAAGCGGACACGTCTGCCGCCAAGAAGCACAATGGGGTTGGGATCGGGCTAGCTCTTGTAAAGAGCCTGACCGAGTCGATGGAGGGGACCATTGGGATAGAAAGTGAGTATGGCAAAGGCACAAAGTTTACGATTTCCGTGCCGCTGCTCTGTTTGCCGGATGATTCCCAGATTGCCGCTTCCGGGCCGGAAGACCCTCTGACTCAGATTCACAACGAAGCTCGCATCCGAGGGGCCCTGGGGACTGCGGACCCTCGTCGCGGCTCTACCGAGCCTTTCGTCGCGGTTGGCTCCAGTGTCGACGGCTCCGCCAACAAGGAACTCGTTCTTATAGCGGAGGACGAAAATGGTTTGAGGCGCTTCCTGAAGGGAGAGATTGAGGAAATGGGATGCGGGGTTATCGAGGCCCGTAATGGAAAGGAGGGGTGGGAGCTTGCCCGGCAGTTTGAGCCTCAGTTGATCATTCTTGATTATATGATGCCGGAGATGGACGGCATTACCCTGACACAGAGGCTTCGGCAGCATGATTCCACCTCGCAGGTTCCGATCCTCCTTGTCACAGCGGCGGCCGATGAAACGCCTCGTATTCAGGCTCTCGAGGCGGGTGTTAGTGATTTTTTGACTAAGCCGTTCACCACCGCGGAGCTCCGGCTCAGAGTCCGAAACCTTCTGGACCGGCAGAGCTACCAGAGAGAGCTTGGAGTGATCAACCGGGAGCTTCGGGTCGCAGTGGATGAACGAGATCTTGCTCTGGAAGAAATTAAGGAGAACGAGGCGCGGCTCCTGCAGGCAGAGACTCTTTCTTCCCTGGGCCGCATGAGCGCGGGGATCGTTCACGAGGTCAACAATCCGATGAACTATGTCAAAACCGCGTTGCATGCCCTCAGAATGTATGCCGACGATGTGGCGGAGCAGGAGCGCGCAGATTTCGAAGAGACTGTGGCGGATGCCGAGGAGGGAGTGAACAGGGTGATCCGAATTGTGAGTGATTTGAGATCCTTTACCAAGGGAGAAGCTGTCCTGAAGGAGGAAATAAGCCTTGCGGAGACCGTAGAACATGCGCGGAGACTGCTGGCTGGGGAGCTCAAGGGGATCACCTTTAACGCTGAGGTGCCAGAGGGCCACCAGGTGGGCGGGAACGGGAACCAGCTCTGCCAGGTCATGGTTAACTTGATTCAGAACTCTGCACAGGCCTTGGAAGGAGCCCTTGACCGGGGTATCGAGCCGTGGATCACCGTTTCCTCGACCCAGAGGGGAGATGAACATATGGAAATAACGGTTCAGGACAATGGGCCCGGGATAGCAGCGGAGGATCTGGATCACGTTTTCGACCCCTTCTTCACAAAAAAGGAAGTGGGCGCCGGGATGGGCCTGGGCCTAAGCATCTGTCACAGGATTATTGAGTCACATCATGGCCGGATTGAGGTCGAGAGCGACCCGGGCCGCCCGACAGTGTTCCGCGTGATCATCCCCCAGCCGTGGCAAGAAGATATAGATAACGAGAATCCTGCCCTGTCCGCGGGCAGGCCCGACGAAACGGCCTCCCTCCATGAGACGGAAGCCGATACTGCAGATCTCCAGCAAGCGTGGGAAAAATGAGCCAACCAACTCTCGATTACCGCCAACATCTGATTCTGTTCGTTGACGACGAACAGAAGACACGAAAGTACTTTGCAAAACTCTTCGGCAAAACGTTCCGGATCGTCCTCGCGGAAGATGGGCTAGAGGGCTTGGAACGGTTTCGCGAATACCAGGATGAGATAGGCGTGGTGGTTACAGATCAGCGAATGCCTAAAGAATCCGGCAGCGATTTTCTGGAAAAAGTAGCTCTCCTTAAGCCCGGCGTTGTTAGGATACTTTCTACCGCCTATGCGGATATTGATGCGGCAGTTTCCTCAGTAAATAAGGGCGGTATTTATCGCTACGTAACCAAGCCGTGGGAAGTCCCAGAGCTTGAAGTCACCCTGAAGAGAGCAATGGAGCTCTATATCGTTCGGCTGGAGCGGGAAGAGCTAGTACGACAAAAAATGATGAGCGTCGATATTCTCGCGGCATCGGACCGGATCATGTCCCTTGCGGCTCTGGCGGTTTTCCGGGATTCTGGGATCCGTCATGTTGGAGAGGCCCTGAGGATTGTGGTCCGGCTAGCGGAGGATCCGCGGGAGAGACCCCTTTCAGAGGCCATTAGCCACGAGGGGCTTTCCTGGCGGGAGCTATACCGGAGGCATCTCTCCTTTCTGGGCGCGGTGCATTCCTACCTCCCCGTGGACCTGACGAGTCCGACCAGTTTGGACTATAATAATCGGTGTAGTGTTAGGGATACCTTGGAGTCCGTAGTTTCTGGAAATCCCGTTATCCAATGGAGCGAGGCCCGGGGGACTCCACCTGACTGGCCTGGGCCGCTGGAGAGCCTCCAGGAAGTGGTGATTCCCCTGGTTGAGTCCCTTGCGAGAATCGTTGAGGGAGATGGCCATGTCCGGCTGGAAGAATGCCTTTCCGGACTAGAGCTCGTCTTTCCTGGCCGTCCTCTGCGCGCTCTTCTCGCCGTGATCATGAGCTCCAGTGCGGAAGAGCCTCCTAGAGAAACCTTGAGCCTGATTGGGGCTTTCATGCGGATAGCGCATCATGGGGGAGCCTTTGAGTTTCTCCCTGACCCCAGCCAGAATGAGATTCGATTACGTATCGGATTTGATGTTTCCCGAATTGAACGCGCTCCCCATGACCCATTCGAAGAGCTGGCTGCGGACCTGGTGGGCAACGAGCTGTTCTGGTCTCGCTTCGTTGACTAGCGGGATCCCTCAGAAAGATCACCAAACCCCAACCAACATGATTAAACTCGTCTACTGTGTTCACCGGAAAGCCGGGATGCCTCCGGAAGAATTTTTCCGCTATTGGAAAGAGAGCCATGGGCCTCTGGTCAAAAGCTTCGCGGANGCNCTNAATGCNGGGAANTATGTCCAGAGCCANCTNCTGGAGTCCCCGCTCAANCANGTGGCNCAAGAGGGCCGTGGNGCTGCNGNCCCCTACGACGGNATTACGGAAATCTGGTGGAATTCCCATGNGGAGCTNCTNGNAGCNATGCAAACGCCNGANGGNNTGGCNGCTCACGAGAAGCTTATTGAGGANGAGGCNAGATTCTGCGACCTTTCAAGATCGTCTATTTTCCTCACCGAGGANCACTCCATTTTTGAATCCCCGTGAAAGCGNACAAANCCGANNCNCNCGAGATGNCCCTTTNCTCNTCTATNCGCTTTTCTGTNCCACCCTGNTTGCGCGCCATCGGCCTTTTGCTGGNTACCGTAACNGGNCTTCATGCCAATGGCTTCTACATACCCGTCCAGGATCCCTTTGCTGCTTCGAGGGGNAATGCTTTTGTGGCAACAGCGGACCGCCCATCTGCAGTTTTCTACAACCCTGCCGGATTGACGCAGCTTGATTCAGCGGCAGTCCACCTCGGGGTCTACGGTGTGCGACTCGGGATAGACGGAGAAACAGAAATCGATGGAGGAAGCCATCAGAACAAGGCGGAGTTTATTCCCCTGCCCCAGCTTTATGTTGCTATGCCACTCAACGATCGTCTGGCTGCAGGAGTCGGCCTCAATGCGCCCTTTGGCTTGCGTACCGATTGGGGAACGAGCACGCCTTTTCGGGCTGTCGCAACTGAGACAGACCTTACCTACGCCACGGCTTGGGGAGTCCTTGGGTATGAGTTGAGTGACGATCTTTCGATTGGAGGCGGGATTTCTCTGAGTTATGCGGATGGCACCCTGAAGCAATTTTTGCCTCCCCCAAATCCGCCTGCGGAATTTGGGTTTGAGGGAGACGATTATTCTACNAGTTGGATTGCCTCGCTGTTGTGGCAGCCAGGTGGCAGGCACTCCGTCGGCCTCACCTATCGCGCTAAAACGGACCTAGACTTATCGGGCTCGGCAGCAGCTCCTGAAATTGGCCTAGCCATCCCAAGGGCATCCTTGGATCTAGTTACTCCGGACACTCTGGTTGCAGGATACGCNTTCCGGCCCACCCGGCANTGGACACTGGAAGCCAACGTTGAATGGGTAAATTGGAAGCGCTTGAAAGTTCCCACCTTGCGACAGGCCCCTCTCGCGGACAATCCGATTCCCTTCAACTGGGAGTCCAACTTCATGTATGGCTTCGGGGTAACTTATGCCCCCAACGAAACCTGGGCTTTCAATGCAGGATATATTTTCATCGAAAACAGCCAGCCGGANCTTAATTTCAACCCAGCGATTGCAGATGCGGATCGGCACTGGCTCAGTGCAGGGGTAAGTTACAAGGCAGCAAACTGGGCCGTAGACCTGGCCTATCAATATGCCTTTTCAGACCGGANAGTCTCGGATCCCAATCCCGCATTTGATGCCGGGGATCTGGTGGCTGGGGACTATAGCTCCCAGTTTCATGGGTTAATGCTATCGTTCAACCGGTCNTTTTGAGGCCGAGGCTTGACCACTTGCTCTTGCGGAAANGTCTCCCGGCATGCATATTTTAGGGGAACCTAGTTCGTATGAGAGTTCTTTCCCTCTTTCTGCCCGGGATCGCGGCGCTCAGCCTGGTGGTTGGCGCCACTAGGGCCTGCGCTGCCCCCTCGGAACAGCATTGGGCCTTTCAGTCGCCCGAGCGCCCAGCTCTGGCAGGAAAGATTCATCCGGTGGATGAGCTTCTGGCGATTCGCCAGAAAGAGAAAAACCTCAAGCCGGTGCCTGATGCTGCCCCTGAGGTATTGCTTCGTCGAGCGTGGCATGTTGTGACCGGGCTCCAGCCTCCGGAGGCTCTTGGTAAGCGGGGCCCGGGGGAAAGGGGAGAGCCCCTGGCAGAGTGGAGTGCCCGAATGATCGATGAGGCACTTTCCTCTCCACACTACGGGGAGCGCTGGGCTCGTCATTGGTTGGATGTTGCACGCTACGCGGATACCAAGGGCTACNCCTTTACCGCCGGGCGGCTCTTCCCGTTTGCGTTCACCTACCGTGACTGGGTCATAGAGGCGTTAAACAAGGACCTTCCTTATGACGAGTTTCTACGGAGGCAGATTGCGGCTGATCTGATGGATGTGCCCGTGCGNGAGCAGGCCGCTCTTGGGTTCCTCACTCTGGGGCGCCGCTATCTCAATAAGCACGATCTTATTATTGCGGATCGGATTGACGTCACGTTCCGGAGCACGATGGGGCTCACAATGCAGTGTGTGCGCTGCCACGACCACAAGAGTGACCCGCTCACCATGCAAGATTACTATGGTCTCTATGGTGTCTTCGACAGTACCGAGGAAGTTCCTGAAGGAGAGTTGCCCGTGATTGCCACTCCTGAGGACTCACCAGGCTATCGCGCCTTTCGCCAGGAACTTCTTAAGCGGGCAAATGCGGCGCATGATTATGCGGCGGAGAAGATAAAGGAGTATCAGCGACCTCCCGCCCCTCTTGATTTTGACCGAAAGAAGGCTCTCTCACAGCTCGACCAGAGCGAAAGGGGCAAATACCGAGGGCTTTTGGCGAAGATGGATGAGCTGGAGGGNAAATCAGAGTTTGCACCCGTGAGGGCTATGGCGGTCCGGGATCGCCCAAAGCCCCGTGAGCCAGTTATTTTTGAGCGAGGGCAGCAATCGAGCCGNGGCCCAAAGGTTCCTCGAGCTTTTCCGGCCTTTTTTCGAGAAGTGCCAACCAGCACCTTCAAGCAAGGGAGTGGGCGTCTTGAGCTGGCACGGGAGCTGACTCGTCCTGGGAATCCTTTAACGGCCCGGGTTTGTGCGAACCGTGTCTGGATGCACGTCATGGGAAGCCCGCTTGTAAACACTCCGGGAGACTTTGGATTACAGGCCCCATCACCGCTTCATGCAGGCCTCCTCGACCACCTCGCACTTTATCTTCAGGAGCAGGATTGGTCGGTCAAGGCCCTGATCCGTCATATCATGACCTCTCAGGCCTGGCGGCGGAGCAGCAAGGCGGGCCCAGAGCACGCGGAGCGTGATCCCGAAAACCGGTATCATGCTCGCAGCACGCGTCATCGTAAGGACCTCGAGTCCTGGCGGGACACAACCTTACAGGTGAGCGGNCGNCTNGATCTACGATTAGGCGGCAGGCCTGTGAAAATCCATGAAGCGCCNTTTCCGTCCCGGCGGACAATTTACGGTCTCATCGAGCGNCAGAATACCCCGTCCTTCTTTCGAATCTTCGACTTTCCGGATTCAAGCCAGCCAGTTGTTAAGCGCGTGTCTACCACGACTCCCAATCAAGCCCTCTATCTCATGAACAGTCCTTTCATGCATGAGCAGGCGAAGGCNACAGCCGGCGCATCTTCCGGAAATGATAATGAACGGCTGCGGATCAGGGCGCTTTACAACCGAATTTTAAAACGGAATCCCTCCCCGTCGGAATTGGCAGGGGCTGAAGGCTTCCTTGGGGCTACTTCAGACAAGCGGGACCAGACTTCGGGGGCTTGGAGTTATGGGCACGGTCGCCTGTTCAGAGATTCTGGACGAGTGGAATTCAAAGCCTTGCCTCACTACACCGGGAAGGTGTGGCAGGGCGGGGCGGAGCTACCCGACCCTGAGACCGGATGGGTGCATTGGCACTCAGCTGGCGGCCACCCGGGACATGGTGATCACGCGGCGATTCTTAGATGGGTGGCCCCGAGGAGCACGACTATTGAGATAGCTGGGGAGCTTTCCAGACCCGCTCTCAAGGGCGATGCGTTGCGTGGCCTTGTCGTGGCACGGGGCTCTATTGCTGGCCAATGGACTGTCTCCCCCGGGGAAAAGGTCCTCACGCCAGTGATCTTGGAGGTCACTGCTGGGCAGGCAATTGACTTCCTCGTCGAGTCAACTGGAAGCGAGGCATGGGACAGCTTTTCCTGGAGCCCTGTCATTCATGAGCAGGGAGAGCCTGTTCCTCTTGCGGAGGCACAGCCTGGATTTTCCGGTCCCGCGCTGGACCGTTGGCCTTTGCTCGCCCAGGTCCTGCTTCTCTCTAACGAGTTTCTCTATGTCGACTAACGGCTTGGACAAAGGGCCCTGACCAGACGGATGACACACCACGCAACAAACCCCGAACACCTCTTTTTAACGAGGCGCCAGCTATTGTCGCGTTGCGGTATGGGTATGGCAGGGGTGGCTCTGAATGGAGTGCCCGGGCTGGTCGCCGCGGCGGAGAAGTCAGGGCCAAGTATCGGCCTGAACCCGCTTGCCCCACGACGCCCCCAGTTCCCGGGGAAAGCCAAGGCCGTCATCCACCTCTTCATGAACGGGGGGCCCTCTCATCTCGATACCTTCGACCCCAAGCCGGAGCTGACAAAGCTCCACGGGCAGGAATTGCCCAAGATGCTCAAGACCGAAAGGCCAACCGGGGCCGCCTTCAAGTCGCCGTTCGAATTTTCGCCTATGGGGCAATCCGGATTAGAGGTTTCCAGCCTTTTCCCCCGGGTTGGCAGCATGGCTGATGATCTCTGTGTGATCCGGTCTATGTATGCGGATGTTCCTAATCATGAACCCTCTCTGCTTCTAATGAACTGCGGGGACGGCCGCCTTGTAAGACCGGCCATGGGATCATGGGTTACCTATGGTCTTGGGTCGGAGAACCAGAACCTCCCGGGCTTTGTGGCCATGTGCCCCGGGGGATATCCGATCCAGGAAACCCAGAACTGGCAGTCAGCCTTTTTGCCGGGAGCCTTCCAGGGAACGTATGTAGATACCAAGCACTCCGATCCCAAAAAGCTGGTAGAGCATATCGAGGCAAACACTGCTGGAAAAGAGCAGAGGCGTCAGTTGGACCTTCTGAGGGAATTGAATGAAAATCACCAGAGAGAGCGAAGCCACGACGCCCGATTGGAGGCCCGCCTGCAGTCCTTCGAGCTGGCTTACCGCATGCAGATGGAAGCAAGTGACGCCTTTGACATCAGCAAGGAGCCTGAAGAAATCCGGAAAATGTATGGGCGCGGAACCCAGGCGCGCCAAATGCTTATCACCCGTCGACTCATCGAGCGGGGAGTACGGTTTGTTCAGGTATGGCACGGTGCGGGGCAGCCCTGGGACAACCATGATGACCTTGAAAAGAATCACCAGAAACTGGCCCGGGAGTGTGATCAGCCAATCGCGGCTCTCCTGAAAGACCTGAAGATGCGAGGACTCCTTGATGAGACTCTCGTGATGTGGGGAGGGGAATTCGGGCGTACGCCGACGGTCGAGATGCCGAAAAAAGGGTCCAATGCGGGAAAGATCAACGGCAGGGACCATAACCATTACGGGTTCTCGGTCTGGCTTGCAGGCGGCGGAGTAAAAGGGGGCTACGTGCACGGAGCAACCGACCCGTTTGGGTTTCAGGCTGCAGAAAAGCCAGTTCATGTCCATGACCTCCAAGCCACAATCCTGCACCTTCTGGGATTTGATCACGAGAAGCTGACCTATCGCTACTCCGGCCGGGATTTCCGGCTTACGGATGTCCACGGCAAGGTGGTTCAGGATATTCTTGCCTGAATGGCGGCGCAAAATGCATGCCGCAAATGCGCTCGGCATTCAAAGCGGCCTAGCCGCGGAGTTCTTCGAAAACCTCCGGATCGTCCCTCAGTTTCTTTCGGATACTGTTGATCCTAGACCATCGGCTCTTGAGATTCTCGACNAGGTCCTTNCCTCCGCCCGAGGCATCTTCTTCAACNGTCTTACAGATGTCGATGGCGGCTTTCAGGTAGTCCTCAAACTTCTCGTGAATCTTACCATCAAGCTCNTCGAGTTCCTTACGGGCATCAGCAGCTGCGGATTCCGCTTCATCAGCCTCGCTGAATTTGCCCCGCATCATGGTGCGCTGCACGCGGCTGAAGACCGCTGAAGACCGNGAGTCAATCTCGTGGAAGCTGCCGCCTACCGAAAGCCTCTCAGGAGCATCCCCTTGAATGTGGTCGAGCAACAGCTTGGCTGAGATGTGATTGGGCATNGCTTCGAGTACGGCCTCAAGCCGCTCCTTGACCCGGGCNTTTTTCAATGCGGCATCACCCTGGTCAGCGATAACCTCTGCTACGGNCTTGAAGTCATCGAGGGTGGACTGAACATCCTTATCCTTTTCNTCACGGGAAAGAGCCCGGGCTTCATCCATGTCCTTCATNGTGAAAACCTGAATGTCCAGCAATTGCTGGACTCCATCGAGAACGAGGATGTCGTTCACCCCCTTGGCGTTACCCTCAGGCACCCCTACAATTCTACATTCCCGCCGCGTAGCCCCACGAATTTTGGCAGCAACACCCCCGATACTGGTAACCTTTCCGTTTGGGGTGATTCCCCCGGTGCAGGCGAATTCCTCATCGAGGTTTTCCCCTGTAAAAAGGGAGTCAAGCATCAGAGCCATGGCCGTTCCTGCAGATGGGCCATCGACTCGCTGGTCCCGATCCTGAAATACGATACTGACCTGATAACCGTCCGGGACCATTCCTTTTGGCTCGTAGGTAATGCGGAGATAATCCCGGATCGACTTCAGGCTGTTGCCCATCATGTCCCCGACCTCCTGGTCGATTTTAAATTCTATGCCCTTGACGCCTTCTTCCCTCAGAGCTGTTGCGATAATCTCACTGGCGGCTCCTGCATGCTTGCCACTACCAAGGGTTACAACGACCAGCCCCACGACGGAACTTTGGTTCGAAGCGAGTCCCTTGGCATCGCCTCCAGGCATCTTTTCCTTCCTCGCCTCCATCCGGCCGCCTTGGCCGAAGGGGTTCCATGGTGTTTCCTTCACTACCGCCTTACCCTGGAGCTGGTCCCAATAGACCTCTACTCCTCCCTCTTCCAGCTCCTGCTGGATTGTTTCGAGATCGTCGGAGTATTTGTGGCCGGGAAGAAAGCGGATGGCCACGTCCACACAATACGCTGCGCAGATCTTGTTGTCTTCATTCCCTTTGTCCTTAAGCAGGGTGCGAATCCCTCGATAGATATTTCCAAGGAGGCGGTCCTTACTGGTTCCGCTGCTACCGTAGGCCTCAGCATCCTGCTCAAGCTGCTCATAGGTCGTCTTGAAGGATTTGGCTTCTGGGTTAATCCGCCCCGCAATCCCGAGGGCGTTTGACCGGAGCAGGTTGGGAACCTTTCCGTTCTTTTCCTCGGGATCAAAGTCACTGGCAATACGTGCGAGGGCGGCAACGAGGCCCGATTTGTCGAATGTCCCCCGTCTTCCGAAGTCGAGCTTGTCTGTGTCGAAGAGTTCTGCCTCCATATCGGGGAGGTAAAAGAGAGTATCTTCCTGGGCCCGGAGGGAGGGCGCAAAGAGAAGAGCGCAGAGGGTGAGAGCGTGGAAAAGCTGTGGGTTCATCTAGTTGCTGAGAGAAATGCTAGGGGATCAAGGGGGGGCGCTAAAGCAAAAGCGTCGGAGGCCTGTCGGGGAATCGCTCCTTCTTCAGGAAAGCGACCCTGATGCCTTAGTTTGTGCAATTAAGGGGTGGTGTTTGTGCCGGCGGGCGGCTCAGTCTCGATGGCTTCACCCGTAAAAGGGGCCAGCTTCTGGCGGAGAGCCGTAAATTTTGACTGAAAGCGGCTGTGATAGGTCGCAAGAGGAGTGTCCCGGTAGTAGGTCACCCCGTTCCTCAGGCCTCCATCGCGCTTTCCCTGCCCGAGGGTTTGGGTAAGTTGGGTGACTTCCCGGGCCTCCTTGATCAGGTCGCTGTCATCGGGCGAAATAAATCTGGCGAAGCGCTCGATTTCGGCACTGGTGGCTTCACTGGCAGTCAGGAGGCGCTTCGCGCTCAGCTGGGAAAGCGACAGTCGCGAGAACCCGCGGATGGGTTCGATAGCGCTACGCACGATTCGCCCTGCAACTTCCCGCTCCACTCTGGTAGGTCTAAGGGTGGCATCCCCCTGGACCAGAAGCATTTTTGCGGAGTAGTGGAAGGGGGCCTTGGTGGCGATCTCGGAGAGGCGCTCCCGGACCTTTGCATTGACGCAGAGCTGCCCAACATCCTTGTCCTGGCCGACCTCGCGAAGCTCTCCGTAAAGCTGAGAGGTCGCAGCCAGTCCGGCGGGGTCGCTATTTTCGCTGGCGAGGTTCAGGGCGGTATCAATGGAGCTCACAATCAATACCTCCCATCGGAGAAAAAACGCAGGATCCTCCAAGGCGATCATGGCTCGTAATTCGGGCTCAAAATCCGGAGGAACCAGAAGGCGTCCCCCCGGGGAAATTCGAAGAGCGCGCAGGTAGCTCCAGCTCTGTCGGGGTCTGGTTAGAGAGCCATCTGAAGCAACCTCTGCAACCAGAGTGACCCCGGGGCGCAGGGGCTTTCCGGTCAGCGCGGAGTAAATCAGGAGGGCCGCTGGCCCCGAGACGGCCTGGCCGTTATTGGCCGCGTAGCGATCGGTGCCGGTCGAGATATGTGCGACCCTGCGAATCGGAAGATCAGGCCAACGTTGCTCGAGCAACTTCTGGACGTTTTCCCGGGCGGAAGCGAGGTCCGGGAATTCGGTTTCCGGTTGCATGGAAAAGGAGAGAACGTCTGCTTGAGGAGCCGCTACGATTTTCATGTCTAGAGGAACGATGCGCAGAGACCGCCGCCTATCTCCATCCAAGAGGAAGAGAGGGCTCTTCGTGCTGGCCTGTCCAAGAAGAATTGGTGGACGCTCCACTGCGGGTGCTGGGGCAATCGCTGGTGGAGCTTGAGTCTTCGGCTTGGGGGTTGCCTTGTAGGCATCAAGTGAGGGAACAACCTTTTCCCATCGCTCCAGTTCGCCCTCTGGCTCGCGAAGCTTTACGAGCGGGTTCCGGGGATTAATCACGGCCAGAGCATCGATAACGAGGGTTCCGAGGGTCTTCCCAGCTGCTCCTGAGGCAGGGTCCAGCAGCCAATTTGCAATGCCCCATGCTTGGCGCAGGGGCTGATTGATGTCGCCCTTGAAGGGGTCAACTGTCTGACCTTTGCGTAGGGCTTTGTCGGTCTCCAACGCGGACCGGTTGGCAGGATTGAGACGGATGGCAAGCGCTAGTAATTGGGCGGTAGCACGCTTTTGCTCGGCGGTGCCATCGGGCTCCCGGGTGGCAAGATCTGTCAGATGCCGGGAGAGCTCGCGCATTGTATCGGTGTCGATTGGGATTCGATCCCTGGGGAACAGGATGGGGGCGGGGTCCGGGCCAATATAGACTGCTCCCGGCATTTGAGCGGGGAGGAAGCAGAGGAGGAGGGCAAGGCAACACGTCCGCATGCAGGGGAATTCTCTCCTACCACTTTGCTTCGCGCAACCTTTTGCCTCGAGGCCCTGATCCGCTACACTGCCTCCATGCCAGAGGCAGAAGTAGATTCCTACAATGAGCTTACTCAGGATGAAGTGATGTTCTATGACACCGACGTTGGTGGGGTCGTGCACAATCTTGCCTATCTGAGAATGATTGAGAGGTGCAGGACGAAGCTCGCGGGAAAACTTGGCTTTGATTTACGGCGTATGGCCGAGACCCAGGTCTATCCGGTTGTGGTCAGGACCGAGATAGATTACCGCCAGCCTGGACGTCTCGGAGATTGTATCGAGACCTGTGGTAGGCTGGAAGAGTGGGGCCGGGTTCGTTTCTGGTGTGAGTTTAAGATGCGGCGCCCTTCAGACGGCGTCCTCCTGGTGACTTGCCGCCAGCAGCTGGCCCTCGTCCAAATGCCTGCGGGGAAGCCCCTCAGGCTCGGAGGGCTTGGGGAAGAAACCGGCTAAGCGCGGCCTAACGACCGAACATCTGGGTCCAGTGGGACCCATAGTTTCCCAGTCCGACCCTCCGGTGGCTGGGGCTGAACATATTTTTGTGGTGCCCGGGAGAGCGGAACCATCCTCGGTTGGCGGAGCTCGGCTTGGTAGATCCCATAAAGATGTTTTCCCCGCTGGAGCTCGTGCCGCACAGGGCAGCCCTCTGCCCAAAGGATTCCTTTCCCCTGACGGGGGAAGTGTGGCTGAAAAAGTTCATGTTAGCCATATCCTCCGAGTGGCCCCGGGAGGCCTCACAGAGCTTTGGGTCAAGCACGAGGGCGCCGAGACCAATAAGAAGNCGCATCTGGTTGAGCTCCTCTACGCCCCGGCGTTCTGCCTCGGGAACCATCTCGGCCTCGGCAATTTTACGATTGGCTTTCATCACTCGCAGGCCGTTGCGGTCGAGGNCGGAAAGGCCCTCGGCGACAGATTGCTCCTGTGCCAGGATGTTGGCCACGGACTCTGCATCCTCAATCGCTATAGCGGCTTTCAGTATCCCGTCACGAAATTGTCCAAGTTTAAGAATCTGGGATCGTTGGTTATCAAGCTTTACTCCGGCGACCTTCAGAATTTTTTCACCGGAGGGCAGAAGGAGCTCCTTAAGCAGAGCAACCGCCGGCTCACTCTGGGCGATGATCGCGCCCTTCATTGGCCCCTCCGCCATCATCCGAACGGAATGAAACCTCTCTCGGGCTTCTTTGATTGCCCGCTGGTTTGATTGCCTCGCCGTGCCAGAATGCTGATCCTNGGCTTCTTTGCGGAAAGCCTCCAAATAGGCATCCCGGAGGCTTGGCCATACCTTGTCATACTCCGACTGGAGGCGTTTGAGCTCCTTTGGTTCAAGATTACTAAGTTGTTCAATCAGGTCCTCGAAGCCAATATTGCGCTCCAACCGAGTCTGGAGCGCAGAGAGAATTTCGTCGGTCGCGCGGGGAGCTGCCGTTACGCCAGATGCGCCTGGGAACAGGGCAAGCAGGAGGAGAATGAGGCTGCGCACGCAGNCGACGGTAAACGCGGAGCGCAGAATAGCGAACAGCTAAATTTCTTGGNAGAAGGCCTCTCTGCCTCGGCCCTCAGNGGCCGAGGCCCCTGCAAAAAGTGGTTCNNAGTAATGAGGNTTGGCGTTGTGGGCCTACCTTCGCCTGCCGAATGAGAATCTGAAGGACACTCCGGAGAAACGGCTTAGCGGGCGGCGGCCCCTCACGATGACGCGGGGAGGAGCGCATGGAATGGCACGTGGAATAATCGCCCTTGGCTCAGGGCTGTAGTAATGGGAGCGGGCTTGGCNGGTTTGGCCGCGGGAAAGANGGACCCGGGCGTAGGCAAAAATTGGGCGTCCGTGGAAGTCATAACCTCGGAGGTAACGGTTGGTGTAGACGACTGGTCTTTGGGAGGGGCTCGCCGTTCGGAAAGTGGTATTATAACTTCGGTATGGGCCTGCCTCGGCACGAGAAGCGGAGAATATTCCGGTTAGTGCGATAGCTGTGACGGCATAAAGGATCTTCATTACAGGGAACTTGCTGGGGTTACGCTCCTTTGGACCTCCACGGCGCAGAGTTTATTCAAGAAAACTTGCCGCAGGATGCCAGCCAGAGGCGCACTCCGGGAGAGTCCACTACTGGCTCATGCCGTAGATCTGTTCCAAAGTACTCACAAGCGCCTCTCCNGATCGGGGTTCTCCGTGAAGGACCTTGCCTCCCGAACACATTAATTTGGGGAGAAGAGCGTTAACTTTTTTGAGTTGGCCGAAGTCCTTGATGCTGGATTTCAGGATCTCTTTAACCCATGGGTCTTGCCCGGCAAGCTGCAGTTGGTCGTGGCCTACGATCTGCCCGACTGCGGCCTCGGCTACCTCTGGAGATAGATCCGTTATAGAAATTAGCTGCTCGTGGACCTCGGGCCATTTNCCAGGGTTCGCTCTCCAGGCTGNCAGGCTCAGGCGNGCGAGCTCGCAGGCGTGCTGGTGCTTTGGGCTTTGGGTNGTGATGAATGGATTGCAGGCCTTGTTCAAGGGAACGGGAAGGAGGATCACACAAAATAGCCCGGGGTATTTTTCATCAACGAATTGAAGTTGCTCATGCATTTTGCGGCANGAGCTGCAGGTATAGTCAAAATATTTGACCATGACATGCTTAGCATCGGGAGGCCCGAGGTGGGGCATGGTGACGGCATTGTAGAGCTTGCCCCCACGGGTGAAGGAGATTTTGCGACCCCCATCCTGTTTCTGCCTTGCCTCGCCCTGGAGGACTTCATCGCTACTGGCATGGGTGTCAGGCTTTGGGCCGAGAAGCTGGCCCAGCGAGAGGGTTAGCAGAGCTGCGAGTGCCGCAAAAGGGGCAAAGCGCAGGGGCCCTTTTGAGGGGGGAACGTCTTGGAGAGATCTCACCAGAATAATGGAGGTGACGACTCCGATGGCATGCATTGCNAGACACCAGGGGCACACCGCCCTTATGGTGAGGTAGAGGATCCCGACAAACCAGAGAGCGGCNCCGGTAAGACAAATTGCNAGAGCTCCGTAGAGCGNCCTCGAAGGGCGGAAAGAGGCAACNAGCAAGGTAAGGTAGATGACGAAAGCAAGGAGGCTGACCGGAATTCCGAAAAACTGTGACCACTCCGAGCCGAGTACATTGCCGCACCCTGAGCCTTGCCCGCAGCCAGCAAGGGAGGAGGTTTTCCCGGCAAGTTTAAGTCCTCCGAGGTAGCCGCAGATGAGCAGACCGGCAAGGGAAAGGAAGCGAAGGACCAAAGGGGCTTTCACGGCAGTAGGAAGGGGAGGTGAGGTCTCAATGTTAAAATGGTCATTTCACTGCGCCAATCAACCAGGCGGCGAGCTCGTTGGGAGGGTGAAGCCCATGGGGGTGATGGCCCTTGTCGGGCTTACGCCAGACCTTAACCGTTCCGCCTAGTGCTACGTAGTTGCGGGCAAGGAGCGCCCCGTTTTCCTCGGCCGGGACAACTTTATCGGCCAGCCCCAGCACGAGCGCGACGGGAACTCTGTTCTCCGCCAGAGGCTTGAGAGTCTCTCTGCTGAGAGGTTGGAGGTGTTGTGGTGCGGCCTTGGCCGTCACCCCGTAAGCTTTCAGGCAACGCTGCCAGTCACGCTTTGAGAATTTGCCATTTTCCCCCCCGGGCCAGGAGTTGAAATCACAGACCGGGTTGTCGCCATACAGTGCAGCCACCTTGTCCGGATTGGCGGACGCCCAGTTGAAGATGATCAGGCCTCCTCTCGACATACCCTCCAAAACAGGCCGGGAGGAGAGTCCCTCCCGGACGGCCAATGCATGAAACTTGTCCCAGCGTTTGACCGCTGCACTCGCTCCGAAGAGGCCGCCTACCTCGCAGTAGGCAAGGTGGAATCCCTTTTCCAGGAGCTGAAGGTCAAGAGCAGGCTGGTGCCCCCAGAAGCGAGCTCGCCATATCCATGGATTTCCTGCTACGGCCTGTTTCGGGCGGACGACGATACAGCGGGCGCCGTCATCTGGGAGGGCGAAGTCCAGACGCTGATATCCGTTCCATTTCGAGGCCTTTCCCTCCGGCCAAGCTGCGGGAGCGAGAAGGGAGAGCGAAACAAAGAGGACGGCAGCAAGTAAATGCATAGCTTGGACAACTGGGCTCATTCCGGGTAGCATTTCCGGCGTGTTTCGTCTCGCTCTAATTTCTCTGGCTCTTCTCACCTCGCTACCGGCTGCTGAGCTGACGGTGGCGTCCTTTAATATCCGTCTTGCTGCCAGGGGGGATCTGGGCACCCGCAGTTGGAAGGCTCGTCGTGACCTTGTGGTGGAAACGATCCGCAAGATGGATCCGGATCTTTTCGGGGTTCAGGAAGCTCTGCCCCAGCAAATGGACTACCTCACCCGTGAGCTTCCGGATTATCAGAAATTCGGGGTGGGTCGTGATGATGGCAAGAATCGCGGGGAATACTCGGCTGTATTTATTCGTGCCGAGCGTCTCAAGCGGGATGCTGAAGAGGGAGGGACTTTCTGGTTGAGCGGAACGCCGGAGGCCGCCGGATCGAAAAGCTGGGGGAACGGGATCACGAGGATCTGCACCTGGGCGCGATTGGTGGACCAGAAGACCGGAAAAGGGTTTTATTTCTACAACACCCACTGGGACCATCAGAGCCAGCCTTCCCGGGAACAAGCGGGCCGCCTGATGGCCAAGAGGATTGATGCGCGGAAGCGGATGGGCGAGCCCGTCGTGGTCACCGGTGATTTTAACGCTACGGAGACAAACCCGGGAGTGTCCTACCTGCTGGGGAAAAAGGTAGCGCTGGCAGGGGGGAAGGGCCCGGAGCAGTGGGGCAACCCTCTCAAGGCACCGTTTTTTGAGCTTCATCCCGAGGTCAAGGACCGCAACACCTTTAATCGTTGGAAAGGAGTGATTCCCGGTGCGCGGATGATTGACCATGTGCTGGTATCCCCCGGGTGGAAGATTCAGAAGGCGTGGATCGAGTATCACATGCGGGGGAAGATGGTTCCCTCAGACCATTGGCCGGTGGCCGCGGTGATTCGTTGGGCGGACCAGCCTTAGGAGTTCAGGGGCCCTTAAATAAGTGGTGGAGAATTGCTTCGGGGGAGCGTATTAAAGGCGAATGGTAGCGCTGTGGATCACGCTGGGTGTCGTCCTAGGAGTTTTTCTCCTCGTTGTGGTGGTCCTTTACAACCGCTTCATCAGCAGACGGAATCGATTGCGCAATGGCTTTGCGGCCATGGACGTGCAGCTGAAGAAGAGGTGGGATGTGGTGCCCCAGCTCGTGGAAACGGTCAGAGGTTACGCCTCGCACGAACGGGAGTTGTTTGAACGAGTGACCAAGGCCCGGCGGGGCATCGAGCTGGCGGAGTCTGCCGGCCCGAAGCGCTTCAGTCATGAGCAGGATCTGGGAGCCGGAGTCGCCAAGGTCATGCTGCTGGCAGAAGATTACCCCGAGCTCAAGGCGGGTGAGCAGTTCCTCAACCTGCAACGAAACCTGAGTGAGGTGGAGGCCCAGATCGCGGCTGCGCGTCGAGCCTTTAACGCGGCCGTCACGGACTGGAATGACGGCGTGGAGAAGTTTCCCGGTAATTTGTTAGCAGGGATCTTTGGCTTCCGGGTCCACGACTGGTTCGAGACTCCAGAGTTTCAGAGAAAGGTGACTGACGTGCAGCTTTAGAGGGTCCGGGAAAGGAGTGCATCGAAGACGTAGTATCCTGTGAGAGACCTTTCCAAAGATTTCCGGCAACTCGAGGCCATTCGACAGCGTGAGAGGATACACGTCACCATGCTGTTAATCGTGGGAGTGCTTTTTGTATTGCTTGCGATCTGGGTGATGATTTTAGCGGATGGGGAGGGTCCCTTATCTTGCCTCGCTGCGGCTCTATTCATACCCGCGTTTTGGGGATTTTCCGGGGCGTCCAGAGCTCGAGGGCGCTATTGCGAGGCCTATAAGAGCCAAGTGATTCCCGCTCTGGTCCGGAGCCTCCAGCCGGACATGGACTACCAAAGTGAAGGGCATTTCAATGACGACTGGTTCTATAGAAGTGGGCTCTATGAGCAGTATTATAACATCTTTGAGAGCGAGGATGTTCTCAAGGGCTCTATCGGGGAGACCGAGTTCCAGATTGGCGAAATCCTGGTTCAATGTGAGACCACTTCGTACGAAAATGGGAGGGAGCAGAGAGAAATTGAAACGATCTTTGACGGCCTGTTCGCAGTCGCGGGGTTTCCTCGAGAATGCCGGGGGAGTATTTTTGTGGTCCCGGATTTTGCTGAGAAGTATTTTGGAATGCTGGGAGCAAAATTCCAAAAGGTGGGGTCAGGCCTGGGTCAACACCTTCTGCGGATCGATAACCCGGAATTCGAAAAGGCCTTTATCGTTCGGGCAACGGATCCCGCGGAAGCCATAACGGTTCTGACTCCTGAGTTACAGGAGCAGATTCTGACCCTGCGGGCCCGATTTGGAAGAGATCTGCGATTGGCGTTCAAGCCGTCTCAGCTCTTCATCGCCATCCCGAGCAGCAAGGACTGGTTTGAGCCGAAGATGTCGCGGTCTGCTTCCTCTCATGCCCAAGTCTCCGCTCTCTCTCAGCAGTTAAAGGCCTGTTTTAAGATTGTGGAGGATCTGAACCTCAATAAGAGCGTCTGGACGACGGCCGGGCCGCACGACACATGATAACGAGAAACGAGGCAGAGCACGGTAGAAACCTTGCGGAAAACCCTTGAAAGCCGGGCTTTACCAGTAGGGTATACTCAGACATCAGAAATCTTCTCTCCAAGGTGACTGGAATCGTGGCAGGGCTCCTGCCCGTCCTATTGCTTTCCGCCCCCGGGGATGCCCGCGAGGCCGCGGCGACCTCGAGCCATTGGGCTTGGAGCCCCTTGGGGAAGACTGCCTTGCCGTCTTCCGGGTCACCACGGGCAAAGACCCCGTTGGACCACTTTATTTTTTCAAGGCTTTCTGACGCCGGAGTTCAACCGGCTCCTGAAGCCGCCCCCCGCGAGTTGCTGCGTCGCGTCCATCTGGACTTGACCGGCTTGCCTCCCACCCCTGTCGAGATGGAAGCCTTTTTGCGCGACCCCGGGGACGAGGCCTATGCCCGTGTTGTGGACGGCCTCC
>PBTP01000023.1:0-3647 GCA_002729275.1 Roseibacillus sp.
CCGGAGGGTGGTGCGAGGTTCGTCGGGTAACTGCGCATCTACCGTGATCGGCACATCGGGAATACCCCCACCCAGCAGGCGCTCGCGAATCCAGCGCCCCCGCAGGATAGCGTGGTTGTCCATCGCGTCGGAATGAGAGACCAGCCAACTGGGATGCGTCAGGAGTCCCCGGCGCTGACCTTTCGGGACCGTGGCCAAGATCCGTTCCGGCTTCATCGAACCACCGCCAAAACTAGGCCGGCTCACCCGGGCAAGGATCTTCGGACCTAACAGCTTCGCAGGATCAACCTTATTATTCGTTGGCTTTCTCTTGGCGTCCGCCCGCTTTTTCGCCGCTGTCAGATCCTTTCGTTTTTTCCCGAGGCTTTGCTTCAGTCTCTTGTCCTCGGGGTTGGCTTTTGAGCTCTCTTCGAGTGGGGCAATCTCCTTCTCCAGAGCCTTCACCAAGGCCTGGGCTTCCTTCTGAATTTTCTCGAACGCGTTTTTCTCCAGATCGGCTGCAGCGTTTCTCTCGGCCTGGCTCCTCCACTTCCCAAAATAGACCTCATCCTTACGGGTTGCCACTACCCTGTTAGTTGTCAGTAAATTTCTGAGCACCTCCTTGTCCTCCTGAAGAATCAACTCGATCAACCGATCGGTACTCGCAGTCGCTTCAAACATAGCACCGTAATGTGCCGTTCCCCGGTTACTCGCCCCCGTCTCCCCAAGGGCCCTCGAGTCCTTGCAGATATAGCCCCCAAGATCATGGTCAAAAAAGTCCCGGAAGAAGCGCAGGATCCGCGGCTTTCGGATGCTATCATCAGCCAGCACACGCCCGACTTCCCGTTTCACATCCCCCCTCGTACGCATGCGTCCCTCCAGAACCGCAGCACGAAGGAGTTCGTCTGGCTGGATATATCGTAGAGCGTGATTGACTGCGAGCCCCAGCTCCCAGTCCTGCAACCGCGTTCGACCATCGCTTTCGGGCGTGCCCATCGCGACTAGTTCAGGACGGAAAAGAGCATCCCGATCGAGAAAGATCGCGGACAATCCCATGAAAACTCCATTCTCTTTTCCCACCTTCTTGATGGCATTAGTAACGATCTGGAGATACTCCCTCGATTCCTCTGAAGTTGGTGGCCGGAAGGTGAGGGCCTCAAAGAGAAAGTCGACGGCGGCTCGCAGACGCGCCTCGTCAACGCCAGGCTCCTTCATGAGTTCATGGACCGGAGTCAGTGGACGCGCCACCTTGGTGCTGTAGACGATAGCACTGGGCAGCCCTCGCAGATCTCCCTTGGGTTTGACCTTATCGTAAGTCTTGGGGTCGTCGGTGATCTGCTCGGGAAACCCGACAAGGCTCATTGGCCCGTAGGCCATGTAGCGAAGGATATCTCTGGCCTTGCCCAGAATCTGGGTGGCCTCGGCACTATTCACGGAGTAAAATCCCGGGTAATTCTCAAGGCCATGCTTCCTCGCCGAAGAGAGGACCACAGGCACACTCTTAACGGCTGTAGCGTAGGCCACTGTCCCTCCCTCCCAGCGAAGGATCCGGTCCGTTCCGAAGTAAAGTTTCAGTTCCCCTCCATGGTTGGTAGGAACAACATCACCCCGCGTCCGCCGGCCAGGCTTACCCGGGTCATAGTCCGGCTCTATATTAATCAACTCGTTAAGACGGGTGATATGCTCCTGTGGCGTGACACGCCAGAGCCGGGCTGGCGACGCCGTCGGCATGAGCTGGATCCCTTCGGGCAATGGCCCGAAGAGAAGATCATGACTAAGGAAATTGCCCTTGTGCGGATCGAGGTGGGCGCGAAATCCCCCCTTGTCCTTCATCACGCGCCGAAGCTCGCTGACGATCCAGTCGGAAAAACGAAGACGCTCCACGACCTCTGGACGCACCTTCTTGGGCGGGGGCATTTCCTGCAAAGAGACCTGTGCCCAAATCGACTTCCAGACCGAAGCGTTGGACTCATCTACTGGCCCCAGTCCAATCAGAGAGAGATCTCCCTCGGTAGTGGTGTCGTCGTGGCAGTCGAAGCAGTGATTCTCGAGAAAGAGCTGTGCAAATTCCTCAAAATTCTCTTCCACAGGTTCACCCGGTACGTAGGGCCGCTCGTCCGGAGGAGCCGCCAAAACTGACGAGGCCTGAAGGAGCACCCCAAGCAAAAGGACCAGCCTGCTCACACCAGGATTTCCTTGAGAGGACCTGTCCCTGAATCAAACTTGGCCGCCATCTTCTCGGACATGTTGTAGCGATCTCCAGAGACTCCGGAGGCTCTCAGAATGGAATTGTAGAGAGCATTGATTGGCCGCTTTCCGTCAAGTTGGGTGAAGCATCCTGTGTTAAAGGCCCCATCATAATTACCGAGGAGCATCACCGGCCAGTTCTTCCCAGAGGTGTGTTGGGAGTCCGCGTTGTTGCTGGTGTAGACGATCAGAGTGTTATCCATCATCGTCCCGCTCCCCTCGGGAACGCTCTCCAGCTCTTCCATCAAGCGGACCAGCATGCGGCTGTTATACTGGCGGATCTTGACCCAGATTGGATTGTTCGGCTGCTTCATGTGGCCAAGGTTGTGACCTTGCTGCTCCACCCCGAGACCCTTCCACGCTCCAAAGATTTCTCCACGGCCGGATCCAATAGTCAGGACGCTGGTTAGTCCCGACTTGAGGGCTGAGATTCCAAGGTCGAGAAGCACATCGTGCCAGTCGGTTTCAAATTCAGGATTGGTGTAGCGCTCATCGACCTCCGGAGCGAAGTCTCGGAGCCGGGTAGAGACCTTACCAAGTCGTTCCCGCAGTCCGTTAATCTCGCCGAACCCATCGACATACTGACCGTAGCGCTCCTTACTCACGCCTCGCAGGCCCCCAGCCTTAGCGGCAGCAAGCTGTCCAACCCTGTCAAACATGCCGGAGCGCGCCTCATGCTGCTTGCGAATCTCTCCATCCGATATTCCGCCATAGAGCATCTCGTAAAGATGGTTCGGGTTGGAATGCATGAAAATGGGCTGACCTGCTCCGCTGGCAGAAAGATTCGCTACGGTGGGCTTCGATCTCATGTTCCCCAGAGAATCCATCCCGATGCAGAGATGGGGCAGGAGGGTCTCGGACAGAGTTTCGCTGAGGGTGTGATCGATCGTGGAACCGCTCGGTGGGACCCCATCACTTCCTCGGTATCCTCCAAGAGCGCCGAAGAAGGCACTGTGTGAGGGGCTGGTATGCAGTCCNTGCAGTCCATTGATGATGTGCAGGCGCTCCTTGTAGGGCTCCAGCGCCTCGATGGGCTCAGGCAACTTAGCCTTGGCCAANGAACCACTGTTNTTCATNCCCGCCGGAATACAGGTCNTCGGATCGAACCCNTGGTTCTGAAGNAAGAAGATCACTCTTTTNGGGCTCCCCNNNCCTCNACCAGNCTGCGCAAGACCNGGNAANANCGGAGCCCCNNCNGCTGCCGCNGCCATTCCCTTGAGTAGTGATCTTCGGTCGAGCATGGTTATCCANGCGAGTNNGNTNCGTTTTACCCTACGTNGACCCNTTCGTCGAATCTTTCAGGGATCTCCCCAACAGNCTGCTTCGACNCCGGGAATCCTATCCGAAANGGNCCTTTTANCGTTGTTGAATCGGGGAATCACCACTCTGCTGCTTGCGTGGNGCTCCGCANGCCGTANNNT
>PBTP01000023.1:3652-11435 GCA_002729275.1 Roseibacillus sp.
GTGCGTTNTTTCCTCCCCCTACTCCTGACGATTCCTCTACTNCCCTGCCAAGCGGAGACNATTANCTTCGATGAGNGCAATACCATCATCAACATGGGAAACTCGGGGNNNTCCNACTACCGNATCAACGGCTTCAACGACCCGGTCCTCGCCCTNCACTCAGGAGTAAGCTANACCGTGAATCGTACAAGNGGCGGGCANCCTCTCGTTTTCGCCTTCAACGANACCGCCTTTCCNAGCGCGGTNNCCTACTCNGGGAACCTCGAAGCAGGNACCGCCTTTCGCCAGTCCAGCGTCCTGCGAAGTGGAGATCCCGGATGGCTCCTCCGAGTCGCCCCGAATTCTTCGGGACAATTCACGTTCCCGGCCGATTTGGAAGGGAAGGATGTGTTCTACTATTGCGAAATCTCCGGCCACCCGGGAATGATCGGCAAGATCACCATCGAGCCATCCGTCGCGGAGCCATCGGTGACGCCTGCCATCAGATCCCTTTCCCTGAGCGGCACTACCCTGAACCTGAGCATCACGGGGGATCCCAACGCAAGCTTCGCGGTGAAGAGCACGGCCACCCTGAGTGCGGGAGAGTTTCCCACCCTCGAAACGACCAGCCCAGCTGTGGTCACGACCGACAGTAACGGTAATGCAACTGTGACCCTGCAGATCGCGTCACGCCCCTCCCTGTTCCTCAGGGTCGAGCAACTGCCGTGACCCTGCCGCCTCGAGGGAACCGGCAATCGCAGGAGCTATTCAGACACCGGGGCAGCCATCCGGAAGAATCCTGTTGCAGCGGAAGGGGCAAGGTCAAAGATCTCCTCCCCATCGTCACCAAGCTGAAGAAATCCGAAGCGCTGCCAGGTCTGGAAATCGGTCGAGGAGGCGAAGGGGTAGGCCATGCCCGGTTCTCCCCGGAAGGAAAAGCGTAGACGACCCCCATCCTGAGAGCGGAGCTCCAGTGAATGTCCCGCANAGTCAGGGGGAGCCACCCAGCCTTCGTAGGTGNTCGAATCNATCGCCCCAGCGGGGTCGGTCAACGCGAAGGTAGCGGTGGACGCTGCTTCACTCGTCGACCATTGGAGGGTGTAGGACTGGTTATTGTAGGTGTAGACGAGGGAGTGCCCGATCTCACCCTGCGCTTCGTAGCTGATGATTTCGGCGCCCCGCAACGGGGTGGTTGCCGGACGAACACCCCTGGTGCTGGGTTGGGGTTCAATCTGCCCGCCTGCCACCGTCACAACTCCCCGCATGCCTCCGTTGATATAGGGATAACTCAGGGACGCGTGGTAGTGATAATCGGGACCGAAATGGCCATTGTACTCATCGAGCCCGACCACTTCCGAACCATCAGGCTCCCGCAGTCCGTAGATCGGATATCCATCGAGAGCGTAGGCAATTGGAGCTCCCTCTCCCACCACCTCCTGCAGGTGCAGGGGAGCGGCGTGATAATGATAATCATCTGCCCGGCCCGCATGCCCTCCCCAGTCATCGAGTTCCCCGATCAGGAAGGCATCCTCGCCCCGGTTATTGAGGGCATTGAAGATCGGCACTCCATTCACTGCCAGCGCGATCGCCCCCCGGAAGAGATTGTCACTGGTTGAAATGGGCGTGTCCGAGAGCTGGGGGCTGAGCGGAATCTGCCAAGAGTTGTCGCCGAAATAATTCTGCGGAATCCCCACCTGCTGCTGCCAGTTGGTGATTCCGGCCATCAAGCCATGATCAGGCATCCCGTCGCATTCGACGTAAAGCCAGCTCTCATCCCAGCGAACCCGTAGTTTGGGAAAGAAGGGGGTAAATGCCTCCGCCCGCTCGGCAACCTCTGCCTCATTCTCTGAAACAGCTCCGAGCTCTGGCGGAATGCTCAGGCCGACTGACGCAACCGGAGCCCCGGACTCGTCGTGAGGGCGATGCCACTCATGGGCCAGCAGGCCTGTCTGGAGCGCCACGAGACATCCACCGCTCACGGCGGAGCGGAAAAGGTAACTACGCGAAACTGATATCATCTCTGGAGACCCCGGGAGGCACGTCGTCAGCACCCCCGAACGAGGTAAGAAATAACATGGAGTCTAGCTGCAGAACATCCAAAGCCCCCACAAATATGTTTCTTCATACTAAAAATTAGCAGGTCACATACCATCTCCTTTTTTCTGGCTGTGGCTTCCCCTACGAGCGCGAAACAAGCGCCACGCGCAAGTTTGCAGGCGATTGTTCACAATTAAATCGGTTTGTGATCGGCTTTACCGGCAGATTTTTCATAGTCTCCCCTCAGCCCCCGGTTAAACAAGGAACAGATTTTCACCATGGCCTCCACACCGAGCAAAGACTACAAACGCCGCGAGCGCGAACAGAAGAAGTTTGATAAGCGTATGGCTCGTGAGGCGGCCAAAGCCGAGAAGCGCAATGCCGAAATTGACGCTCAGGAGGCTGCTGAGGATGCCGCCGATAAAGCCGAGAAGGAAGCTGCTGAGAAGGCTGCCGAGGAAGCGCGCAAAGCCAAGGAAGAAGCCGAATTCGAGGCGGAGCTGGAAGCCGAGCGGAAGGCCCAGGAATCGGGTGAAAGCTAAGAGGATTCTCTTTACCGAGAACTAGTCTGGGGAGGCGCTGCCAATCAGGCAAGGAGCCCCTGCAAAGGTCCCGTGCTATCAGCAAATTGCTTCATACCCGTGCCCATGAGCTGGGCCTGAGAGAGCCACAGGTTGGCCAACGGAGTTTTTCCGGGGCAATTGAGGACCCGACCGGTCTTGATTCTGCCATTGGCTGAACCCGCTACAACTATCGGAAGCTCGTCCATGGTATGGTCTTTCCCATCTCCAAGTCCTGAACCGAGGGTAATCATGGAATGATCAAGAAGCGTTCCCTCACCTTCCTGAATCGCGTCTAACTGTTCCAGGACTTCAGCGAACAGCTCCATATAGAACCGGTCTACCTGCACAAGAGTCTGCTTCACATCTTCTCTGCCTTGGGAGTGAGTGAGACCGTGATGTGACTTCGTGAAGTTCAATTCATGGAATCGCTGCGGCGTGCCCCACCGTTCCGGCGCAAGCATGAACGTGGCAACGTGAGTGAGGTCTCCCTGAAAGGCCAGCACGAGCAATTTGCCCATCATCCGGATATACTCTCCACGGGTCATCGGCACTTCATCGGGCTCTTTCATTTCCGCCCTCTCATACATCGCGTAGTGCTTGGTAAGCTTCTCAATCTGTTTTTCGACCTCTCTCACGGAGGTGAAATACTCATCCATTTTGTCCTTATCGTGACGGCTCAGGGTCCTTTCAAAATTTGACGCGTCCTGTAGAATCAGGTCGGTAATATCCTTTTCCGATTTTCCTGTCCTGAACAGGCGCCGGTAAACCTTCCGCGGGTCCTTCATCGAGGTTGCCACATGCTCCGGACCGTACCACGAGATGTTATCCAGGTAGATCGATTCCCTGAGGTCCTTGAACGTGTTGCAGTTCAACTCCAGAGATCGGATGGGAGTTCGATGGCTGATCTTGTCTGCAATCAGGTGATCGAGGGTCCGGTCCATCGGGTAGGGCGACTTAATCTCGCCGCGGGGATCCGCCGAGGACAGGAAGCATGAACTGCATTGGTTATGCACATCGATCCCTCTCACGTTCACCCGGTATAACCCGGTGATCAGCGTCACCTTGTCGGCCACGTTCTTCAGCGGACTCAGGGTCGGCATTGACAGAAAATCCTCATTGTCCTTCCCCGGAAAAAAGTGATCCCTCACAAAACCCATTGGTGAATAAAAGGAGGCAAATCGCAGGGGGGGCTCTTTCAGCTTCCGGCTTGCGGGCTCCTCTGCATGCATCTCCAGCCAAGGCAGCGCCATCATGCTGCCTCCTGTTCCCAGCAGGAACTTCCGTCTATCCATCTTTTTCATCGTTTTTTCTTTGGCTGAACAACGGATGTAGCACCGTGTGTTTGATCAAGTTTCTCAATTTATAGTCATCCTTCATGCTGGCCCTCGCGATTTCATCTACGGCCATCCGGTCTGAAATCGTCATCTCGCGGCCCAGACCGAAAGACAGCAGGTGCTTGATAAAGGCTCTGGCAAACACGTCCTTCTCAGCNAGCACCGCATCCTTNAAACCGACNATATCTTCGAAATCATGTTTGCCGAATAATGTTCCGCTGGCNTCNACTTTCAAGCCAGTTCGGTANTTATCTCGCCAGCGACCCAGTAAATCATAATTCTCGAGGGCAAACCCNAGAGGATCGATCTTCTTATGGCAGCCGGCACANTGGGANTCTTNACTGTGCTGTTTCAGCTTCTGCCTCACGGTCAGNCCNTCTTTCTCAAGGGTTGAGTCATCCGCCTTCAGGTCGGGAATATCATCAGGCGGAGGCTCGGGCGGATCATTGAATATGACCGAGGAAACCCACGACCCNCGGGTGATGGGCAATGATCGGAACGGCCCCGAGGTCATCACCATCACGGCTCCGGTGGTAACCACCCCACCATATCTACGATCGCTCAGCGGCGTACGGGTGAANTCAATATCCCGGAGGTTTACGTTGATATTATAGGTTGCGGCCCGTCCCTGATACCATTCAGCCAGCAGGTGACTCCGATAGGTAAAGTTGGAATCAATCAATTCCATGATGGGTCTGTTCTCAATGAATACCGTCTCAAAATTGAGAAGCGGTTCCAGCATCATGTGCATCCCCCTCTTGTAGGATATCTTGTCATCGCCACCAAAGTAGTANTCCCGGTGGGTCTTGAAATCAGGGGAAGCGGAAACCAGATTATTAATCTTGAGCCATTGAGGGGCAAAACTGTCGCAGAAGTTTTTCACTCGTCGGTCGTTGAGCATGCGGTCAACCTGCTCGGCAAGAACCTCTGGATCATCAAGCTTACCTTCTCCTGCCAAGGCCAGTAACTCATCATCCGGGATTGAGCTCCACAGGAAAAAGGACAGTCGAGTCGCCAGGTTAAAAGCACCGGAATTAGGCAACGAGCGGTTTGCTTCGTCGTGCACCATGATGAATCGCGGAGAAGCCAGAGCCCCCGATACAACCTCCTTCATGCTGGTGGTGAAATCCCCGGTCTCCTTATACTTCCTGTCAAAATACCCAGTATACAACCTCAGGGTCTTTGCATCCGCAGGAGATCTGAAGGCCCTGAGAAGAAAGTTGCGGATCCGTTCATGCGCGACCTCTTCGACCGGTTGCTTTCGCTCAACCCTTACCTCCTCCGCGCGCTTCCAACTCCCAACCATCTCCTTGATGGCGATATCAGGCTCACCCGCTGCGATCTGCTCAATCTCGAGCTTGCCCAGACCGGAGCGAAAGACGCGCACGTCATTGAGATCCCCATGAAAAGGCTCGTCCCCGGAGGAGCCAATTCCCATCGGCTTCAGGCTCCTGTTGTAAAGACTCCCCTTGACCTCCTTGCCCCCAACCCGCTTGCCGTCCACGTAAATAGTCATCTCCCTGCCATCAAAGGTGCCAGCAACATGGTGCCATTTCCCGTCGCGGAGGGCCTTCGGCTCCACCGGCGCACCAAATTCGACATAGCGGCCTCCGATACCCGCTCCCATCCAGATCCCCCAGGTGCCGTCCGTCCCCCCCATGGCCAGCAACTGGCGCTTCCACGAATCCTCACGCCGGACGATAGTCTGCCACTTCTCGGTCGTCTTCGATGGCCGAATCCAAGCACTGAGTGTCAATCCGGTGCTTTTGGTCACCACTGATTTATCTACCATGATGGAGCCGAACTCCTCGGGTAATGGCTCTTTGGAAGGATCTTGAAACAGGTCGTTCCATGTCTGGCAGTTCTTGTCAAAATTCTCAGCGTTCACCACCGAACGGCTGAGTTCAAGGAAGGCCTCCATGAGCACTGGGGTCATACTGAGATGATCCCCTCGATTATTGAATCCGTTTTCGGCAGGAGGATCCTTGGGAAAGGCCATTACCCCCAGCAACCGGTTCTCCAGCAACTGCTGCAAACCCATGATTCGGTTGCCCACTTTTGCCACCTTCGGCATCGTCCCCGTTTCAGGCCGGAAGTAGTTATTGTGGTCTCGGATAATACGATCGTTGATCGAGTAGACCCATGACTTGAGATCGAATAGATCTCTCACCGCATTGCCATATTCAAATCGGTTCATCCGCCTGAGGCGTAGCGGCATGACCGGCTGATGATGCGCCATGGCATTCTTGAATGATTTTTCCAGACCCAGCAACATAAGCTCACGCTGAGGGCCACTAGGTTGTTGGGAATCCTCGGGAGGCATTTCGCTTTTCCCCAGCACCTCGATGATATTTTCAATGAGCTCCGGATTCTCCTCCAGGTCTGCCCATGATTCGTATGTCGTGAGGTCTAGCTTCCCCTTGGTTTTTTCACGCCCGTGACAATCGTGACAGTATTCCTGAAGAAGGGCTCCCACACCCTGGGAAAATTCTTTCGCACTCGCAGGGAGGCTCTGAGCTTTGGCGGGAGGCAAGCAAGCCAAAGACAACAACGCAATAACGCTGGAAACTATCAGGGAATAGCCCCTCTGAACCCGGACTACCCTCTCCCCAGGGAACGAGCCCGGAGCAGGAAGAGTGTGAATACCGTTCATCCGACTATTCGATCTGGGATCATCAATTTCTGCAAGCCACAAGATCGGCAGACCAGAGCAGGGCTTCCTCCTTCAGACGCAGTGAAGAGTCCGACCCTACGGAGAAGATCACCAGTTATTCCCGGCTTTCCTAAAGGCCTTTTACGAGCAATGCCCCGACAGGCAGGGCACCCATTTCCACGTTCGGACCTTCCCACCGGAGGCTGAGGGCCGGTTTACCAGCCGAGGTCCTGTAGAAGAGGCGGTAGGGATGAACCCCCTCTGCCAGTCTCACCGTCCCGCTGACAGGCGCACCCTGGTATTGATAGTCCCCATCGATCACCAACTTGTTGTGAATTTTGAGGATGAAGCCCCCCGTTGCCTCCCCCTGAAAAGTCCAGTCCCCCGCTTTGGGAATCCGCAGGAAGCCAGAGAACAGTAACCCGCCATCCTGTTCTACAGGAAGTGGGTCGAGGTTAATTGTCTGTGTCCGCGAAGATTTCTTGGCGACCATCCCCGTGAAGTCGGGCACCCAGTCCCATTTTCCAAGGTAGGACTGGGCGAGCACTCCTTCTTGCAGGGTCTTCTCATCAACGTCGAGTCCGGGAACAAATTCGCCGTCATAAGCCTTCTTGGCATGCTTGTTAGGCATCCGGATCCGGAGCACCTCATCCTTCATCCGTTGTTGCAGGCGTATGAATTCATCGCTTGTTCCGGCGAGGTTCTGAGCCTCCGGCTCATCCTCAATGGTATCGTAAATCTCAAAGTCCACCGAGTGATCTGTGGCCTTCAGNCGCAAGCCTTTGTATCCGTTTAGATAGAGCCCCTGCTGGTTGTTGAACTCTACGTAGACAACCCCATCCCTTTGCCTGCCCTGCCGACTGAGGGTTGGACGAAGGGAAACTCCATCGATCCTCGCTGGCGTGTGTACTCCGGCGTAGTCACAGAACGTAGCCATCCAATCGTGAAACTGAGAGGGTCGGTTCGACTTTTGCCCCCCCTTGATGATCGAGGGACCCCACGCGAAGGTGGGCACCCGCAGACCGCCCTCATGAGAAGATCCCTTTGATCCCTTNAAGTTGCCCGCCGATTCAAAGACCGTGGGGCTCCACCGTTTTCCCTTCAGGTAGGACTCTCGATGCGGGCCGTTATCAGAGGAGAAGACCACGATGGTCTTCCGGTCGATCTTGAGATCCCTCAGGGTTTGCAAGAGATCCCCCACGCAGTGATCAATGCGG
>PBTP01000024.1 GCA_002729275.1 Roseibacillus sp.
GCGATGGGTGCGATTGGCAAGGAACTACGTCGGTCTGAGGGACTTCCAAGCGGACAGGTCGGGGCGGAGGAGGAGGTCCAGAGCTTTATCCTGAAGGGAGAGGGAAGTAATCAGGTGGTCCAGGAGAATAGCAGAGGCGGTGGCATCATAAAGTGCGTCATGCCAGCGCCGGTCGGGGTGAATGGCCCCAATCCTCTGTGTCAGTTCAAAGTGCTCGATCAAATCTCCAAGGGAGAATTGAGCAAGACCTGGCCATGCGGCACGGGCCACGTTCAAGGTGTCGACCCAAGGTCCGAACTGGTGACCGGGAAAGGCCCTGAGAAACCGTTTCTCTGTTCCATGTCCATGCGCGATAAGAATTCGATCCTTTAAGAGGCTACGGATCCGTGGGTAGAGAGAGAGGAGGGAGGGGGCGCCAGCAAGGTCTTCGAGGGTAATGCCGTGAACTTTTCGTGCCGACCAGGAAATGGGTTGATCGGACGAAAGATAGGAGCAGAACGACTCTCCAAGTCCTTGCCGCGGGCACCAGAGAGTGATGCCGACCTGAACCGGAACATCGGTTCGTCCGCGTGCGGCACCCGCAGACTCAAAGTCGATTGCGGCGAACTTCTGGGACCGAATGGGGTCGGCAGCGGTGATGGAGAGAGGCATCCGGATTTGAGGGGTCTAAATATGGGATGGTTTTATAATGGCGACTCAGGAGTGGTGCGGTAGTATTGTTCTCTCAGGATCATGAATGAATCACTTTCTCAATATTTAGCATTTCTAGATGGAGGAACGATGGCCCTGCTCGCCTTCGGTGCCTTGGTGGTCGTCTTTCTCCTATGGGCGATTGGGGCTTACAACGGGTTAATTAAGTTGCGGAACATGTATCGTAATGCCTTTGCCCAGATTGATGTTCAGTTGAAGCGGCGCCACGACCTGATTCCAAACCTGGTGGAGACGGCTAAATCGTTCATGAAGCACGAGCGAGAGACCCTTGAAGCGGTCATTCAGGCGCGTAATGCGGCAGCGAGTGCCCGGGATGGATTGAACCCGGATGATGCTGCCCAGATGCAAGGATTGATGGCGGCCGAGGCCGGGCTGGGTTCAATGATGGGCAAGTTTTTTGCGCTTGCAGAGGCGTATCCGGATCTCAAGGCCAACCAGAATATGATGCAGGTGAGCGAGGAGCTTACCACCACCGAAAACAAGGTCAGCTTTTCCCGTCAGGCCTACAATGATGCAGCAACTCTCTACAACACGAAGATCGAAGTTGTGCCCTCGAATATCATCGCTGGAATGTTTAATTTTAAGGCTGCAGTTCTCTTCGAGGTCAGTAGTGAGGCCGAACGCGAGGTTGTAAAGGTGAGTTTCGACTGATCGGATGAATTGCTAATTTGGGGGTGTCTCCGGGGGATAGAGGAGCGATCCGGGGTAAAACGATGAATTTTTTTGAGGCGCAGGAGAAGGCTCGCCGCAGGACAAAGTGGCTGGTTGCTTATTTTGTCTGTGCGGTAATCTCCATCGTAGTTTCGGTGTATGTCGGTGTTGCGTTTGCCATGAAGCTGGCAGGGTCCCTACCAGAGCTCTGGCATCCAGAGCTGTTCGCTTTCGTTGCCGGGGCAACCTTGCTTCTGATCCTTGGAGGGACGGCCTATAAGTCGATNGATTTAAGAAGAGGAGGGCGAGCGGTTGCTGAAGGTATGGGTGGGCGTCCCGTGCAGCCCGATACNGGAGATNTCAAGGAGCGCCAGCTCCTGAATATCGTGGAAGAGATGGCNATTGCNTCAGGAACACCNGTTCCACTTGTCTATGTGATGGATCAGGAAGCCGGGATTAATGCTTTTGCAGCGGGCACCGAACCCTCNAATGCCGTGATCGGCGTGACGAGNGGATGTCTTGATCTGCTTTCCCGGTCAGAGTTGCAGGGGGTTATTGCNCACGAATTCAGCCATATCCGGAATGGCGATATGCGCCTCAATATGCGNTTAGTTGGGTTTATCTTTGGGATCCTCGTCCTCATGATTGTGGGGCGAGTCCTGATCTCTTTCTTGCGGTATGCTCGCCCCAGTAAGAATAACAAGGAGGGTGGTGGGGTGCTCGCAGTGCTACTGCTTTCAGGGTTTGTCCTCTTCCTCGCAGGCGCAATTGGAGGGTTTTTCGCTCGGGCGATTCAAGCCGCAGTGTCCCGCCAAAGGGAGTTTCTTGCCGACGCATCGGCTGTTCAATTTACTCGTGATGCCGATGGGCTCATAGGAGCCTTCAAGAAGATTGGAGGCTGGAAGGAAGGTGCACGGGTTAAGAGTCCCCAAGCTGCTGCGATGAGTCACATGTTTTTCGCGGAGGGCGGATTGTTCCGTTGGGGTATGGCGACTCATCCTCCGCTTCAGGTGAGAATNCGGGCNCTGGANCCCANCTCTTCCAAAGTCAATTTTGACTCNGTATCACTACCCGATGTNGATATGGCGGGCGTCGGGTCTCCCTCGGCNTCGATGGCGNGTTTTTCTTCTTCGGCTTCGACNCNAGAGNCGCCAGCGATAAAGGCANCCGAGACGCTTGCTTGCCTNGGNGATGANNTGGATTGGCAGCTGGAGCGNGGGCAGCANATTTGCGTCGGGATTGATGAGGAGTGGAGAGCCGCCTCGCGAGATCGAAGTAAGGCGCANGTCCTGATATTTGCAATGTTGCTGTCCGGAGATCCTAGGAAACGCAGGGAGCAGCTGGAGGGCTTACGCCAGGGTATGGGGCAGAAATATGTGGAAACACTCAGCGAGTGGCATGAANCTATNGGGCCNCTTCANTCGGCCGCGAAGATTGCGATTCTAGACCTCTGCATTCCAACTCTCAAGCAGCTGAGCGAGAGTGAGTATGAGCGTCTCNTGCAGATGCTGGACTGGGTTATTGCAGCTGACGAGAAGGTNGACCTNTTCGAGTTTATGCTCCAGCACTCGTTGTCTAGGCACCTGTCTAGTCACTTTTTCTCAGGAAAAAGGAAGCTCGANCGNGGTCCCGGGCNGACGAAGGGGCTTTCGGAATCCGGNGACATTCTGCTTTCCATGATGGCGTGGAACGGGCGCGATAGTAAAGGNGCGGCAAAGGCTTTCAAATTTGCAGTAGAGGGGTCCACTCCATTCGAGAGCAGGGTGCCTTCTCTGCTTCCCGAGGACTCCCTTAACTCGGAATTGGTATTGGCNGCTCTTGCTGCATTCGAGGAGGCGTCACCACTCGTGAAGANGAGAATCCTCGAAATGTGTGGTCATGCGGCTGCCGAGGATGGGGTGCTTACCAATGAGGAGGCCGAGCTCCTCCGTGTGGTTGCCGATGGAATAGGGACGGCCCTTCCTCCATTTCTTTCATGATTTGGCCGTGTTGAATAACAAAGGCGAACTGTCTTGCTTTGTGATACTCTAAGAGAGAGGGTTTGGCGGCACCCATGGCACGACGTCCCCTTTGGATATGGCCTAACATTCTGAGTCTCGATGCACCCTTAGTGGCGCTCGCATGGTTCTGGATGTTCAAACAGGTTTGGCTGGTGAAATACCACCAGCCTTCCTTGCCGTGGCTCCTCGCTCTGACGGTATGGTGTATTTATGTGGCCGACCGCCTGATGGACTCCCGAGGTCAACAAGGATCGAAGGATGAACTGACGTTGCGCCACCGCTTTCATTGGGACTATCGCGGACTGATGAAAATTGCACTCTGTGTCGGCGTGGTAGGAGTNTTTTTTCTCTTGTCGCGGCAATCACGGGGACTGCTAGCCTACTGCTACCCAGCTGCTGCTCCGGTCGTCTTGTATTTCCTGATAAGTTTTCAGAGTTCCAGCAGAGGGGTGTCCTGGNTTAAGAACGTTGTTGCGGGGTTGGCTTTTGCTTACGGGACAACGGTAGGAGTGCACTTTCGTAGTGGAAGCTCGGTTGGTTTTCACGAGCTGGCTTTNTCTTCGGAGGTCGTGGTATTTGCGGCCCTGTGCATGATCAATATGATGGTAATCGATCACTGGGAGTCGACTGGTGAANCTGAAAGGGATACGGAGGAGAAAGCTGAGAGTGACGCCGAAAATAAGATTCTCCGGATCCTCCTGCTCGCCNTGGTAATCGTATGTTACCTGCTTGCGGGCGCGGCCGAGGCCTTTGGCTCCCAGACTCACAAGGCCTTTTATCTGGCCGCGATGGTCGGTGCAGGAGGCTTGGCCTTTCTTACGTTATTCCGTCATCTCTTTTCGCGGGTATCACTGAGAATTCTTGCAGATGTTGCATTGCTCCTGCCGCTGCCTTTCTTTTNCCTCTTTGCCAATTGATCTCCGCCTTTTCAAGGTTTGGAAAGGTTGCGGGGTGGACCTGGGGAAAGCGCTAAGGATGGGGAATCACCAGTGGAAATTTGATTTGGAGCTTGGAGCGGCTATGATTCGTTATTAGGAAGAATGTCTNACTCGCTTTAAATTGTGGGAGAAAAATTACACAAACCTTTTCCAGCAGTTCTGATTGTTGGGGCCCCGGGTTCCGGGAAGGGAACCCAGGGAAAAGTTCTGGGCACTATTCCCCGTTTTTTCCATTGCGCATGTGGCGATGTGTTTCGCTCTCTGGATACCCGGACCGCTCTTGGGCAACAGTTCGTAGAGTATTCNAGTAAGGGAGAGCTCGTGCCGGACGAGTTGACCATNGGGTTGTGGAAGGTTCAGATCGATAACTGGATCGAAACCTACCGCTACAAGCCGGATATCGATATTCTTGTGCTGGACGGCATTCCAAGAAACGTGCAGCAGGCCGAAATCATTGAGAGCTACCTCGAGATTTATACAGTGATACATCTGACCTGCCCGGATCATGAGGAGCTGGCCCGGCGGATGAGGAAGNGNGCCTTGAAGGAAAACCGCTTCGATGACGCCAGNGACGAAGTGATCAGTCACAGGATAGAAACCTACGTTGAGGAGACTCGCCCGCTGACCGAGTATTACACTGACAAGGTGATTGATATCGATGCTACCCGNCCGCCGGTTGAGGTTCTCGGCGATATCATCGGGGAAATTGTAAAGATAGATGCCTACAGGGAGCGTGCAAAGATAGTGGTATAGGCCGGTTGNCTCTCCTCTCGAGTGGGCTGCTAGTATGGCTGGCAGCCGGTATTGGTAACCACAAATTGATTATGCGGGTACTCTTCATGGGCACAGGGGATATCGCTCTTCCAACCTTTCGGAGACTGGCGGAGAGAGGTGCCTTGGTTGGGTTGGTTACCCAACCCGACAGGCCGGTAGGAAAGAGCTCAAAACCAAGGCCTCCGAGGATCAAGGAGGAGGCCCGTTTNCTCTCCATCCCGGTGTTGCAGCCGGAGGATGTGAGGAGCAGGGAAGAGATTGTTGCGATTGAAGCTCTCAATCCGGAACTTATNGTGGTGATGGCCTACGGTCAGATCCTGACCAAGGCGCTCTTGGTTGTTCCCCCTCTTGGTTGTATTAATATTCATGCCTCCTTACTCCCGAGGCACCGGGGGGCATCCTGTATTCAGGCCGCCATTGCGGCGGGGGANCGGGAAAGTGGCATCAGTATCATTGAGATGGTAGAACGTCTCGACGCGGGCANCGTGGTGTTATCGAAGGCGATTCCTCTCCTAGCGGAGGAGACTGGGGGTGTGCTCCACGATCGTNTAGCAGTGCTGGCTCCTGAAGTNGTGGAGGCGTATCTCGAAAAGCTTGCCAGTGATGAAATAGCCGGGAANCCTCAGAATGAGGAGCTTGCCACTTATGCTCCGCAGCTACAGCGCTTGGATGGTCAGCTTAACTGGGAGTTTTCGGCGGAGGTTCTGGAGCGCCGTATTCGTGCATACGAGCCGTGGCCCGGCTCTTATACCAATTTCAAGGATGGCCGCGGCCGGTCCAGGCGAATGAAAGTGTTTGCCGGAGTAGAGGTGACAAAAGGGGGTAGAGGCGCTGTTCCCGGGGAGATCGTTGGCGTCAGTGATTCCGGTGTTACGGTTGCCTGTGGAGAGGATGCTCTTGTCTTGAATGAGCTTCAGCTTGAGGGAGGAAAGCGCTTGTCGGTCGCAGAACTCATGAGGGGTAACACACTCGAGGTGGGGGAGTGCTTCTTTTCGCTGGTGAGCAGGAGCTGAAGAACACAGACTCTAGTTGATGTTCTCAAGGTCCTTGGTTTTGCTTCTGCTTCTGTGCTCGCCTGTTCTGGCGGTCACTCTTGAGGTCGTGGAGCTCTACCAGCCTCTCTCCCTGCATCGCACAGATGGCGTTGGGGAAACTCTCGGAGAAGAGGATCCGGTGCAGGCCGGGGTTTTTGCCCGGCCCTATGCCGTAACCGGAGCGATGCCAGAGGATCTAGTTAAGGCCGTGGCCGCGCCCCATCGGATAGCTACCAACAGCGAAGGATATGAAGTTGAGGATGCAAATCTTTTGAATCTTTGTGGCGTAGCCTTGAGCTCGGAAATGAAGGTGAACCGTTTACTGGTTAGATTCGACATGGGTAATTTCAAGTTGCCTGAGGATTTAGATCTTNCTGCAAGGCAGGTAATCCAGCTTTCCATTATTGCGGTCGAGCGGACTCTTCGGTCCTACTTCCGAAACTTTAAGGACGAGGTTCTGAGCGTTTCGATTGGGATCATTGGGACAACCGATGGGAACGAGTCGCTCAAGGAGCTGGCGAAGCGATTCAGGCTTGGCCGACAGGCTGGGGGGCAGCGGAGTGGCGAGGGGAGGTAAAGGCCTTGAGGAAGGCGTGGATCAGGTCCTCAGAGGAGAACGGGCAGCGGTCCTGCCTTTTCGCTTTTCACGGATAAGGACTATTGCTTCACTGCTCTAACCGATTAACTACCTATGGGTGAAAAGGAACGTTCCTTCAAGAGGGCCATTTTAAAATTGAGTGGAGAGGCTTTGAGAGAGCCCGGGAGTAGGGACAATATATCACCTGAGATCGTGGGCCGAATCGCGAGTGAGATCTCTGCGGCAGTCGAATCAGGGGTCGAGNTGGGGATCGTAGTTGGTGGAGGAAATTTCTGGAGAGGTGCTGCGGCTAGTGAGCGGGGGATGGATCGGGCTACCGCCGATTATGTTGGTATGTTAGCCACCGTGATGAACGCGTTGGCGCTTCAGGCAGCGCTCGAGGAGCGGGATGTGACTTGTATCGTGCAATCTGCCATTGAGATGAAGAATGTTGCTGAGCCATTCCTCAGGTGGAAGGCTAGTCGCCACCTCGATCAGAAACGTGTTGTGGTATTTGCTGCAGGAACGGGTAGTCCCTTTTTTTCTACTGATACTACTGCGGCTCTCAGAGCTAGCGAAATGAGTGCAGATGTGATTCTGAAAGCTACGATGGTCGATGGGGTTTACACCGCTGATCCCAAAAAGGACCCGGAGGCCGTGAGATACGAGCGTGTTACTTTCCACGAGTGTATTACGAATCGGTTAGAGGTGATGGACTCCACCGCATTCAGCCTCTGCATGGATAATGATCTGCCCATCATAGTCTTTGATCTNGGNGAGCCTGGAAATATCGAAAGGGCGCTCCGTGGTGAAGAGCTTGGCACAGTNGTCTGCGCCGAGTAGATTAAATGGAAAGNGATAANAATTAGTCACAATGGACCAGGAAACGAGCAAACAGGAAGTAAACNCCGCAATGGCCAAGGCGGTCGAGCACATGCTACAGGAGTTCCTCGGAGTGAGGACAGGGAAGGCTTCGCCCAGTCTGGTGGAGAACCTTGAGGTTCATGTTGAGTCTTATGCGAGTAATATGAGACTCAAAGAGCTAGCAGTCATCACGACCCCCGAGGCGCGGACNATCATGGTGCAGCCCTTCGACCCGAGCGTGACGGGGGATATCGAGAGAGCTATTCGCGAAAATGGCAAGCTGGGCTTAAATCCTGTGAGTGATGGTAAGGTTATCAGGCTGCCTATTCCGGAGCTGACGGAAGAGCGGAGAGTCGAATTTGTGAAGGTGATCAGGAACATGGCGGAAGAATCCCGGATCAGGGTGAGAGCCTGTCGGAAGGATGGGATGGATGCCGCCAAGGCAATGAAGACGGAGAACGTTCTCACCGAGGATCAGGCGCGCGATTTTGAGTCTGAAGTGCAAGAGCTCACTGATCGCTACATCAAGGAGATCGATGGGAAGCTGGCCGAGAAAGAGCAGGAATTGATGACNGTTTAAGGGTGCGCTCAGGACGCCCCTTCATCACGCTCGTCAGAGGTCAACCCCTCCCTGAGCCGTGCGATTGCGATCGCACGGCGGGAGCGCTTCCAGGTAGCGAAAGCGGTGCCAAGATAGAGGGCGGACAGGATCATCACTATCGNGGCTTGGCGGTGCTCAACCCTGAGCCAGTCAAAGGCGCCACGATATAGGGGTCCCAATGCCGCTGGTGCGCTTGTGAGAAATGCAAGAAAGGTGAGGAAGGATGCGGCGGCCATCCCATGCCGCTTTTCTCTGAAAGCATAGAGGGCGGCAATCAGGACAGACCCTCCAAAAAAGAGTCCGGGAATTGCCTGAGCCTGAATCTCAGCGGCCGAGGTTGTGTTNAGCAGTCCTATTGTGCCAAGAGCGAGCAGGGTGGCGGCAAGAGTGAAAGTTAAGACGTGCATGGATTTGCGAATCAAAGATGNGAAAAGTCACCATCTTTTCTGCAGAATCAATTCTCATCTCTCNGGCACAAGGTCAATTCATGAACGAANCCGTGAGNATTCTTGNACGCGATCCCCATGATTCCCGGTTGCTCTCATTACTTCAGGGCGTAGTCTTCTCCCATGATCGATATGCTGGTGCGCCTTTATGATCTCCCGGAATCCTTGGAGATTTATGGGGCAGTTGAGTCCAAGGGGATTACTCTCCGAAGACCGATGGCCTACGAGCGTCATATCGTGGCAGACTGGGTGGGAGCGCACTTCTCTCCAAAGTGGGTAAGCGAGGTGAAGGTGGCCTTTGGCAGGCAACCAGTTAGCTCTTTTGTAGCCACGCGGAACAGCGAGCTCCTTGGGTTTTCTTGCTACGAAACGACGAGTAAGGGATATTTTGGGCCGACCGGAGTCAAGGAGTCTGAGAGAGGTTCAGGCCTCGGGAAAGCCCTCCTTTTCAAGGCCCTGGAGGCAATGCGAAACGAGGGCTACGCTTATGCGGTAATCGGGGGAGTAGGCCCGAAGGAATTCTACGAGAGAGCGTGCGGAGCATTCGAAATTCCAGGGAGTGATCCAGGGGTTTATGCGGATCTTTTGCCGGATCCATCGTAGGCGAACTCAGTGATATGTCTGGTAGATTGACGAGGGGTTGAAGATGGAAAAAAGGGAGGTACAGAATCCGGAATTCGTGAAAGGTGCCTTTGCGCGGATTTGCAAGAAGTACTCTCTGGCAAACCATGTGTTGAGTATGGGCACCGACATTCTCTGGAGGAGAAAAGTAGGTCGATTAGTGGCAGAGCACAAACCGGGGCGCATCCTCGACGTTGCAACCGGAACAGGCGATCTAGCGCTCGAATTGCAGCGCTCATGTCCCGATGCAGATGTAATGGGCGCGGATTTCTGCGAGGAGATGCTCGCCATTGCCCGGGACCGGGGTTTGAAGGAGAGCTTGGTTGCAGATGGGCTAGAGCTTCCTTTTGAGGATGACAGTTTCGATGTCGTGACGGTCGCCTTTGGCCTGCGAAATATGAGCGATTGGAAAGGAGGGCTCCAAGAGATGGCCCGGGTTCTCCGGCCTTCTGGACTTCTTCTTGTTCTGGACTTTTCCCTTCCCGAGGGTCTGCTCAGGCGTCCTTACGCATTTTACCTGAATCGCATCCTTCCGAGGATTGCCGGTCTGCTTACCGGGGAACGAGACGCGTATGATTACCTTGCCGGCTCCATTGAGCGCTTTCCGAGTGGCGGGGCGATGCTTGACCTATTGAGTGAGGCGGGGCTGCGCGAGCAGGCCTGGAAACCTCTGACTAAGGGTATCGCCTCGATTTACACGGGAAAAGGCCCAGACGAATAGTCTTAACGCTTAACATTAACACTCAGGAGATTCAGACTTATTCCATGTCAATTCAGCGCTTCGCCAATCAATTTGTATGCGATCTGGCCGCTTATGAGCCAGGGAAGCCAGTGGAAGAGACTGCCAGGGAATTGGGACTCCACCCTGAGGAGATTGTAAAGCTGGCGAGTAATGAAAACCCTCTTGGACCATCGCCCAAGGCGAAAGAGGCGATGCGTGCCGCAATCGAAGAAGGGCACCTATATCCTGATGGTGGTGGATGGGATCTACGCCGTGCAATTGCGACAAAGCATGGAGTTGAAATGGAGAACGTGGTGCTCGGAAACGGATCAAATGAGCTTATTGAGCTTCTCTGTCATTGCTTTCTAAATGAGAAGACATCCCTCGTAGCGGCTGAGCATGCCTTCGTGGTTTACCGGTTGATGGCAAAGCTCTTCGGGGCGGAATACAAGGAGGTTCCGGATCCTGGTTTTATCCATGACCTTGATGCCATGGCTGATGCGATCACCGCAGATACCCGGCTAGTCTTCATCGCGAATCCCAATAATCCTACTGGGACCATGGTGGATGGTGACATGATAGAGCGCTTTCTCGGCAGGATCCCCGATCATGTCATTACGGTGTTTGATGAGGCGTATCATGAGTTCCTCAAGGATCCTCCGGATACCATCAACCACATCAGGAATGGGAAGAATGTATGTGTGATGAGAACGTTCTCAAAGGCTCAAGGGCTGGCAGCCCTGAGGATTGGGTATGGGATCGCTCCGGTGAATATTGCTGATTTGTTGAATCGGGCCAGGCAGCCGTTCAATGCCAATGCTATCGCTCAGGCAGGAGCATTAGCTTCCCTCGGAGATAGCGAGCACGTGGCAAGGACCGTAGAGAATAATGATGTCGGCCTTGCGTTTTTGCAGGATGGCTTCGATCAGCGGGGGCTGAGGTATGTCGATAGTAAAGCGAACTTCGTGCTGGTTGAGGTAGGTGATGGGGACGCAGTCTTTGCGGGAATGCTTGCCAGAGGAGTGATCGTGCGGGCCATGCGGGGCTACAAATTGCCCGAATGGGTAAGGATCTCAGTGGGAACCAAAGCTGAGAATGAGCGCTGTTTAGAGGTGCTGGACGAGGTTCTAAAGGCCTGACGAACAGGTGTTCGTTGGTTGACAGGGGCGGAGCTCCGGATTATTCTTTTTAGGGTTCTTAATAATCAGATGTCACGTATCACCGCTCCGGCTACCCGGAGGTTTCATTGCGATTCCTGTCGTGGCGAAATTGAGATCCCTTTTGACCTGCCTTCTACGACTGCACCCTGCCCTCATTGCGGAATAAGTGTTTCGTCGCCGCCGCCCCCGGAGGTCTTCCCGGAATCATTGACTCGGGATCCAACCGTGGCGCGAATCGCGAGCAATGAAGGGGGAGGTGCTCCAAGTGGCCCTCCGGTCGATTCTATTGTGACGCTGCCTGAGGTTGGAGCGGAGCCTGAGCATCAGAGAGTGCACGGGTTCGGTGGCCAGAATCTCAGGCCGGAAAAGCGGGGGCACCCCGTGCTGGTCTTTCTGGGAGCCCTCGTAATTGTGGCTGGAGCTCTTGCCGCGTTAGTGTTTCTGAATAACAACGGAGTAGGGAGCGTTGTGCCTGCTCCGGAGAGGCCGGCCATCGAGAAAGAGCCTCTTCCTCAGATTGAAAAGCCAGTCCTCACCCGGGAAGAGTTTATTGGGGAGGGGTGGAAGAGTAGGGCGGCTGCCTCCCTTCAGGGGTTTCTTAATGCAAGGAATGCCCGCGCGAAGTCCAAGTATGTGATTGGTGGTGCGGGGCATCTTGATGAAATGGAGCGGTTCTATGCTGGAGCAGAGGAGGTAGACGAATCCGATACGCCGGCTGAGGGATTCAGTTACCAGCAGCTCGATATCGCGGACCGACGAAGAGGATTGTTTTTGATGCGGTTTGAGCAGTCCCCGGAAATCAAGATGTCGGAATTCTTTCGGCCAGTGGGGTCTCTGGAGGTGGAGCACGGCGTCGAGGAGCCGGGTCTTTTGCTCTCTTCGATGGCCTACAAAGAGCGGTTTTCGGCTGAGCCAATTCGCGTTATGGGCTTCTTCAAGGAGAGAGATGGGAAGCTCCTTCTCGACTGGCACGTTTATACTCAGACCAAGTATCGTCTTTTCAAACACTTTGTTAATTCGCCACATCCCGGAAGAGTCGGAGTATTTCGACTCATGGTGAGGGAGGCCCTGCCGCTTGGCCTGTCCGGTGAAGCCTCTCAGGGGGTGCGGTTCTTTCGTTTTAGCGATCCAGCCTTTGGTCATGACAGGGTCACGATCACAGTTCCTAATGATGGTTTGAACGGGAGGATTCTGTCCGATGTAGCATGGATTAATATTGCCGGGAAGCGGGACCAGAGCCGCTATGCAACGGTGAGGCTGCGCTGGACAGACGATGAGGAAAGTAAGGTCGCTTTAGAGGAAGTTGTCTGCTGGGAGTTCCTTGGGCTCGGTGGTGAGATGGGAAATGCTTCTCCCCAGAAGGCTGGTAACAACGCTTTAATCGCTGAGCGGACTGAACTCCTGCCTGAAGAGGAGCCTCAGCCAATTTCCTATCGCGAGGATGATCAACGAGTTGAGTCCGGCAGTGTTGAAGTGGGATCGGAAAAGACTGACTCCCTGCTTCTGGATGAGCCAAAGGCTACCCGCGAGCTCCCCGAAAACCAGTGAACGAGACCATTGCGGCGATTGCTACCCCTTTCGGTCCGGGAGCGATTGGAATCATTCGTCTTTCGGGGGATGCGGCTCTCGCTATTGCCGGGGATGCCCTTGGGAGGGATTGGGAGGGACAGGAGCCAAGAAGAGTGCAGAGGGCGCAAATCCGGTCATTAGAGGGAGAGGTCATTGATGACGTCCTTGTGACCATCTTTCNAANACCCAANAGCTACACNGGGGAGAANNTGGTGGAGGTCAGCTGNCACGGTGGGGTATTGGTNGTNCAACGGGNTCTTGATCGCCTTCTGGAATGTGGGGCGAGGTCTGCGACAGCTGGAGAATTTACTCAACGGGCCTTCCTGAATGGTAAAATGGATTTGACACAGGCTGAGGCGGTGATGGACGTCATAGGGGCGCAGACGGACCTCGCGCTTCGGGCGGCGCAGCAGCAGCTTGGGGGTAGGATTGGAGTAGAAACCGAGGAAATTCGGGGCCAGCTCCTTCACATCGTCGCGCAAATTGAGGCTTATATCGATTTTCCAGATGAGGATATCAGTCCCAAGACAGGGGACGAGCTAGAGAGGCAGCTGGAAGAGTCCCGGGAACGAATCACATCATTATTAGCAACGGCTCAGCAGGGGAGAATCCTGCGGGAAGGAGCCAAGGTTGTGATCTACGGTGAGCCTAATGTAGGCAAATCCAGTTTGCTAAACATCCTTCTTGGCCAAGAAAGAGCGATCGTAAGCTCTACTGCTGGGACGACCCGCGATACGGTTGAGGAAGTGATTAATCTCGGCGGCTTTCCGGTCCGGCTAATCGACACCGCAGGACATCGGAAAGCGGATGATGAGCTCGAGCGGGTTGGCGTGGAGAGAACCCTTGATAAGGTCGCTGAGGCCGATCTGATATTGGAAGTCGTCGATGCGAGCGGTCCCGGCACAGAAAGCTCGTTACGCTCAGCCGGTAACAATGCTTCCCGCCTGCTGATTCTTAACAAGTGCGACCTCTCTCTTCATTCCGATTGGAATGGGCGGGTGGGTTCAATTGAGATCTCCTGCGCGAATGGCTCGGGGGTCGAGGAATTGATTGCCGCGATTGTTGGAGAGTTCACCCTAGGGAATGGAACTTGGGGACAGGAGGCCGTAGCGGTCAACGCACGGCACCAAAACTGTCTGCGACGCGCAAAAGCGGGTTTGGATGAGGCTTTTGGGCAACTTCAGAGCGGGGTAGGGCCTGAATTTGTGGCGGTAGACCTCCGGCTGGCGCTGGACGCCATTGGGGAAGTGGCTGGCAGGGTGGAGACCGAGGAGCTGCTGGGAGAGATCTTTGGGCAATTCTGCATTGGTAAATAGGGTGTTCCACCGGGATTCTCAGCTACTCTGGGACGGGGTGATTTTGAGACCAGAGGCTTGAAGATCTGGGATGTTGTGGCTTGCTAAGAGCCACGCCTGCTTAATGAACTCACCGCGCCTCGTTTCAATCTTCGGTGTCATCGGATTGGCCCTCGGTATCCTCGCATTGGGTCAGGAGGAGGCCCCTCCTTCGGGGGAGGTGGAGGCAGACGCTTCGAAGCCTGAGGTAGCAGTTAAAGAGCAAGGGGCGGAAGGTGGCGAGGGGCAGGTTTTGGGAGAGGCACGTAAACTGGTGGCTCGCCTGGGAGACGACTCCTACAAGGTCAGAGAAGCNGCTACCCAGAGCCTCTGGGATCTTGGCGACGTTGGGATCGCTGCTATCAGAGAAGGCGTNGAGGCAGATAACCCTGAGATTTCCTACCGGTCGCGGATCGTTCTTCGCCGCATCATGACGGGGATTACCTCGGATACGCCGCCAGAGATTGTGGAGCTCGTTCAGCGATACTTTCGCTCCGGGCCGGAGGTGAAGAAGGTCATTTTTCAGGAGCTCCTAAACGCAGAGGCCTACATGCAAATGTTGAGGATCTATCGCTTTGAGGAAAACGAGGAAGCCCGTGAGATCTGTGGAGAGCTGGTCGAAAAAGCAGTTTTGCCGCTGACTCTCAGAGAGCTAGTCGAGGGGAGGCGAAACGAGGCGGAAGAGATTCTTCGTCTCGCACCTCGCAGTGAAGAGAATAATCGACGTCTGGGATGCCTCCTCAGGATGACTGGGGAGCTGGACGAGGAGATTTTGAGCAGGACCAATGCCATTGCTCTCGGAGATGACGGAAAGGTTACTGATGCTACCAGAGAGNCTGGTGAGCTTCAGCTTGCTCTCCTGCGCTCTGCAGGAAGGTTGGTGGAGTCGCGGGTGCTGGCAGAGAGGCTGGGGCGTTCAGATGTGGTTGCGGTCATGGCGCTGCTGGAGGGGGATCCTGAACCTTACCTGCGGTGGTGTATGAATCGTCCGAGGGAGTCTGCGATTATCAGAGTGCACGCGGAGACGGTTCTGCGTCGCTGGAAATTGGATCACGAGGAGGCTGATCGGCTGATGGAGCANATGGCCAACGAAGCCTCCGGAGAAGGTGAAGGTGAAGAGCAGAGGGCGGCCGTTCTCTCGCTGCTGCTCAATGGGAANGTCGATTCGGGATTGCCCTTACTGTTCAGAAAGAACAAGGACTCNGCCTTTACCTATTATGATACCGTAGAGCAGCCGAACAAGGCGCTTCAGGTGTTTGGATACACCGGAGGCGACGAGCAACGTCGAGAGTGGCTGGATGAGCGTCTTGAGGCGATGGCGATGGACTGGTCGGAATCAGAGGAGGAGCGGTATGAAGTGCTTACCATTGCCTCTTTTCTGCANACNCGTGGGGAGCAGGAAGAAAGTNTCAGGATCNTGNAGCGGCTTTCCGAGCTGGCAATGAAGGAAGGTTTTTCGAACTGGTTGGAGTTCATCGGGCGGCTGAATGATCTCGGTGGAAGTCTTTATGAGATGGCTTTCATGGTTGCGTCAAAAAGGCTTACTGAGGAGTCGAAGGAGCGAGATGATCTGCGGGTTGTATCACACCTCTTTGGGGAGGGGGACTCCGCGCCGCGTCTCTGGGGATTTCTGAAGAAGATCGAAGGCCAAAAGGCCAAGAGAATTCTTTTGCTAGGAGCTCTCTACGGGATCGTGCATATGGGCGACGGGAAATTCCGCGCTGCTCTTAAGAACTTGGAAGAAAAGGCTGCCGAAGAGGAAGCGCAGCAGCAAATTCTAGGCGACCTTTTGGAGGCCGCGGAGGCGAGG
>PBTP01000025.1 GCA_002729275.1 Roseibacillus sp.
GCTCACGATCAAATCTTCGCCTGATCCCTCCAGTCCTGAAGATAGCCAAACTCATTCTTTCGCTTCGAAGAGCAATGCAACAGCGACCGGAGAGCCGGGAATTGATCCACTCATGGCCCTTAAGCCTGCGGCTATCAAGGCACCCAGGCAAAGGGAAAGAGAGCGTCTTCCCACTAACAGCAGTCTTCCGAGCGAACGAAAGTCCAGAACCGAAAAGAAACCGGAAGAGTCAGACCTCTCCGATGAGCGATCTGATTCTAAGGAAGACCTCTTGAGCTTGGAGTCTTCTGAATCCATGGAGCCGGAAAGACCTCCCTCCTCGGAAAGCGCCTCAAGGAAAGGCAACCCGGGGCAAGCGACACCCAAGAAGCCATTGCCAGATCCGTCCGGGCTGGAATCTGAAAAGGCTGTAAAGCTCAACGTCAACGCTTCCTCTGTTGGAGCCATGGTGGGCCACGAGCATGTGGGCAGCCTTGAGAATACCAGACGATCCCAGCCCACTTGGGCAGGCATGTCCTTTCTCCTCATCTTCATCACACTCTCAGCAGTGATGATCTACCTGGTCCTGGACCTCAGTGACATGCTGCCCCATAGCAAAAGCTACGGTCAGCTTCCAGATCCGGTGGCCAGCGGAACCTCAAAGACTCCCTCCACGGCCGGCGAAACCTCAGCAGCAGCGGTCTCCGGGGCATATAGACCGATTGAGAAACCTTCAACCTCGGCGCAGTCCGCTGGAGTTTTCAAGGTCGATCCAAACAGCCTCTTTTCAGGACCATTATCGTCTAATCAGAACCTTCAGCCCACGCCCGACACCCCCCCAATCATCGGAACAAAAAACTCTGCTTCAGAGGATCCCCTCGGCGCCAAGGAAGTATCGGGCGAGGACACCGGAGCTCTATTGCCAGGAGACCCTGAAACCGCCGCTCTAGGCGCTGTCGGAGCCCTTATCGACGAGCAGGATATCAAAGTCCGTGGCGAAGTCAGTCTCCCCCCCCTTATCGACCTGAATCCAGCACGAAATGCCCTTCCGACACAGAGTAGCGGCCCCAGTGCTCCATCTGAAACACTCTCCCTCTTTCTCGCAGCCCGTAATCTCAATGAGCGGCGCCCCTACATGACTGATTCCCGTCGCTCTGAAGCTGAGCTGGAGAGGGGTCCCTTGGCGAAAGAGCTCCCTGCTATCGTCCAGCAGAGACTTCTGAAATACATGAAGGATCACTCAGAAAAGACGGACGAGGTCTTTTTTGAGATCTCGTTTGAAAGAGATTCCACAGCTCCCATCTTAGTTCAGGTCAATGCAGGTAGTGATGGACGGATGAGGGTGCATACCGACGCATTCCTTGATCTCTACAACGATGAGATGGCGCGCTTTCAGGCCGTTCCCGTCAAAGGCGAGCGCACCTTCCACACCCTCGCAGATGCTTACAAGCAGTGCTTTGAGGAGAAGATCCCAGGAGCCGCAGATAAGAGTTACATTAAGCTTCGCCAACACGAGCAGGTTACTGCGCGCCTTCAGGCCTATTTCCCAAAAGATTCGGAAATTTCTCAGCAAATAGGCCAGTCCAAGGCTCTGCCATGGGGGCGCTCTGGAATCTGCACTGTCACNGTAAGGTGGAATACCGATTACGGACGGCCCTACGTCGAACTCGTCCGTATTGATGACCTGTCCTGGGCTCCCTGAAGGTTTCCGGCTGAATCTCTCCCTCCAGTCGCCAGCTTCAGCGCACTACCTCGGACNACGGGTTCTCGCCACAGCAGCGCAAACCTCCTGGAGATGGATTATTGCTCAATCGGAGGGCTTGGGCATCCGAACAACCATGAAACCCTGCACACTGCTGTACTTCTTGAACTCGCAGTCATTTTTTATTCGGAGCAATCCAAAGGCCCGCTCNGCGACATGGACAGGTGTGACTGCAACCTGATACTCCCTGCCGGGCTTGACCACCTCTAGTTCGTATTTGAACTGCTCATTAGTGCAGGAGATATCAGTAACCATGATATCCGTATCATGGTTCACCCTTATCTTGAAAATTTGAGTCTCACCTTTGCCATTCAGGTCCCAGAAGAGAGTAGGCGGATCGATTGAGAACAGGTCAGGGATCTCAAGCTTGGCAGTCAGGACGATCGGATTTGGCTCGCCCTCAAGTGAGATGACGATCTTTTTTTCTATCGCGCCTTTTATTGTTCCAAGCTTGAAGTTGCCGCGGACTACTCCGCTCTCTCCCGGATTCCAGGTAAGCTTTCCATTCCCACTGATTTCAGCGGAGAGGCAGCTGCAGGCAGATTTATATTCTCTTATGGTGACGGGGCGCTCCCCTCCAACCTTGAAAGGAAATTCAACACTGAGACGATCCTTGCTCGGCGGCAAGGTCAACGAAATCTCATCTGTCTCAAATACCAGCTCTCCAAATAAAACGGACGGCCCCATCAGAAGAAGAACTATCCCAACGAACCTTTTTCGCTTCGGAATATTCATTTACTTCGATTTAAGCCCGACTAATTCTACCGTTATAATCAGGTTCCCATCCCGCCATCTTGGGCCGATAAGGTAGACTCTTTTACCTACCTCGAAGACCCGATCCCATCTCAGGGTCATTTTACTCTTCTGCCAATATTCAACATCGAGCCGTAATTTCCGTGATTCCTTGATAGAGGCCTGCGGCTGGAATGTCAGCATCAGCGCTTGTGAGTTGCTGATTGGTTGAGCCCAGCTCTTGTATCCCTTGAGAATATCCTGCTCTACGGACCCAAGTTTTACGAAGGTTTCATATGGCTCTAACTTGGTGACTTTCCTGAGCTTACCCTCTTCCTCTGCACTCAGAGAGACAACGCCATCCCCGAGGGCAGCAGGTGATACATTCGTGCCGAAGAGAACNGCCGTCCTCACTTTGCCTATGACCTCCTTACCTGGATCCTGCGCACCTGCAAGACCCGTCAGGGCAAGGTAAATAAGTGCCAGTATTTTCATGCAATTCGCCTCCTTTTAGTATGTCTCTTTNACGTTCACGTAATACCCGTGGTAACCATCNAANAATCCTGCCCCAACCGCTAGATCCGAGTCAGAGAGGGGCGCCAGACCTTCAACCACCAGCAGGGTCGAATCCGACTCCCTATCGACGATGACTTNAGTGGAAACATTCGTGAGCGGAGAGTAGACCTCCGAGCCCGCCGCAGCATCGNCAAGTATTGGCGAGGAGNCCCCCGTCTGAGCGCTTTTCATCCCNAGGAGAAAGGCAAACACCACCGCACAGGTAACGGCCGGCGCCATCCACCAGAGCCATCGACGATTAAAGGCAGCAAAGCCCCCTGACTCTTCTATCCTCTCGCCAGCCTTATTCTCAGCTTTGACGAGTTTTTCGAGATGAGAATTAAAGTAGTCAGGGAATGGAGGATCGAGCTCGCGAGGGACAGAATCGCGTAACTTTTCCCTGAGGAGAAGAAATCTGGCACGCTCCTCCCCCAGCTCAGGAGAGCTGGCCAGGATTGGTTCAAACTCCTTCATCTCCTCGTCGCTCAACCCATNATCCATCCAGCGGGTAAGCAATTCTTCTTTCCGGTCGTTCTTCATATGTTGATCAGCAAAGTCTGTAGTTTTTTCCGGGCATAAAACAGGCGGCTCATCACTGTGCCGAGGGAGCAATCCATGACATCAGCAATCTCCTTATACTCTAGCCCCTGCACCTCGCGAAGCAGGATCGTCTCCCTGTGTTCGGGAGATAGTTTCTCAAGGGCGCTTTCGATATCCGCTCTCGTCTCACCCTGGGAGAGCGCTTCGTCGGGACGAGATACCCGCGCGGGTGTCGCTAGGGCTCCCGCAGCGATTGACTCTCTATCGAGCAGGTTATCATCCAAGTCCCCCGCAATCTCTATTTTTCTTTTTCGCATCCAGTCATACACCACATTGTGGGTGATCCGATACATCCAGGTTGAGAAGCGCGCACGTGCCTCAAACCTCGGCAAAGCCTTCCAGACCTTCAAAAAGACCTCCTGAGCGAGGTCCCATGAGTCCGCTTCGTTTTTGACCATATTCTGAATCATCGCATAAACCCGCCCCCGATGTCTGGTCACGAGAATATCGAAGGCGNCGTAGTCACCCTCTTTACATCGACCTACCAGTTCTACATCGGAGATTTCATCAGAAGCTCCCTCCCCTCCGGCATCACCGGGAACAGGGCCCTTCATCAGGTTTGACGCAATGGAACGGTGGAAATTCATCAAAGTTAGGCCAAGGGGAAGTTGGCTCCAAACGCCCGCTTGAGCAAGCGGAGACACCTTGAAAACAGGGTCCGGAGCGGGGTTTCTTCTGCTGGCTCGTCCGGGCCCTCAGGAAAAACCCTCAAAAGCTGTGCCTAGAATCCACTGTTTTAGCCCGGTAATCCCCGCAAAGGACGGAGAGGCTGCGCAATTCCTAATAGACGTCTCTCTGGTAACGTTTCTCCTTCTTCAGGTTCTTCACGTAACTTTTAGCCTCGTCTTCACTCTTTCCCCCGTGCTTTTCCACAATCTGGTGGAGGCTTGCATCCACATCCTTCGCCATTCTGGAGGCATCGCCACAAACGTAAAGGCATGCCCCGGCCTCCAGCCATTTCCACATCTCCGCACCTTCTTCCTCCATTCGATGCTGCACGTAAATCTTTTCCTTCTGATCCCGTGAGAACGCCAAGTCCAGACGAGTCAGAATCCCATCTTCCTGCATCGAAACAAATTCCTCCTCATAGAGAAAATCCGTCTCTCGGTGGGGGTTACCGAAGAGCAGCCAGTTTTTTCCGGTTGAACCTCGCACCCTCCGCTCTTCCAGAAATGCGCGAAAGGGAGCAACCCCAGTCCCAGGCCCAACCATGATGATGGGCGCATTGTCGTCCTCAACCAGCCTGAAGGCTTTGTTATGGTGAACGAAAGCCCCAGGCTGAATTCCCTCTGCCCTGTCTGCAAGAAACGTAGAGCATACTCCCCCTCTCTCTCGACCGTGAGAATGATANCTGACAATGGCAATCGTCAGATGAACTTCGCCAGGATGAGCATTGGGACTTGAGGAAATCGAGTAAAGGCGCGGCTGGAGCTTCTTCAAGACTGTCACAAACTCTTCTCCNTCAGAGAAATCTGCAGGGTATTCCGTCACAAGATCAATCAATTCTCGGCCCCAGCAAAAATCGTTCATCACCTTCCGGTCTCCGCTTTCCACAACAGAGCGAAGGTAAGGAGAGCCGCTTCGCTCCTGCCACGCTTGCAGCAACTTCGGCGTCAGCGACCGTATGTCATATCCCGTCATCAGAGCTTCCCGCAACGGCCCTTCNCCGCCCCCCGGCATGGGAACCTCCTCCTTGGTATTGAAGGGAAGGCTCTCCAATATTTCATCTACCTGTGCCGCTGAGTTCACCGGAAACACCCCGAGGGCGTCGCCTACGACGTAGTCCATTCCTGACCCCTCCAAGGACAACTCGATATGATGAGTCTCCTTTTCTGCACTCTCAGTGTTCAGGTTGTAGTTCCGTAGGATCGGACTCCAGAACGGATTCTTTTTTCCGTAAGGAACAGTTTCNTCCTCCCNGGAGTCTGTCACGGCAATCGAATCCGCTCCTCCAAGGCTCTCAAAAACCCCTTTCCGCCATGCCGCAAAAGGCTCGTCGTAATCGACATCACAATCCACCCGCTGGTAAAACCGTTCAGCTCCCAACGCTTCCAGCCTGTTGTCAAAGTCGATCCCACACTTACAAAAGTCTGGATACTCGGTGTCACCAAGGGACAGCACGGAAAACCGCACTCCTTTCATTTCTGGAGCCTTGTCACTCTGAATAAATTCATAAAGATCCGCGGCATTATCGGGGGGTTCGCCGTCTCCGTAGGTGCTGGTAATTATGAGAAGGTTTTTCTCCCCAGCAAGTCGGCTGGAATCATACTGGCCCATGTCCACCACCTCGGTTTCAAAGCGGCCCCGCCCGAGGTCTTTGGCCATTTTTTTAGCNCAACNCTCAGCGTTTCCGGTCTGTGACCCCACTAAAATTGTNACAGGGAGNNCTGGACCNTCCTCCTCAGTGGCTCCTATAGGAGCCTCATCAAGCATCTCGCTGAGGAACCCACCAAGCCACTCTCGCTGCTCGGGAGTAAATGGAGCGTCATCAGGAACAAGAATCCGGTGCGGCATGACTCTGTAACTTTCCGGACCGGGTCTTTTCGGCTTTTCTTCCCGCCCGCTCCGTCTAACCAAATTGTAAGATGCTTCGAATTTCTTTCAAGGCGATTATCTCTGGAGCCATTCACACCTCCCCACCCCTCAAGAGTGAAACCATCTCGCTAAAATCAACACCCAGATCACCAAACTCTTTCAAGCTCAACGATCCAACTTACCTATTGTGTCGCCTTGGGGGGGCAAATGAGCGAAGCGCCTGCCGGATCAAATTTTCANGGCCTGACCCCTTGGAGGGCCCGCGCTACTCCGGGAGGGGNAAATCCTGATTGAACGCAAAGACTCTTTCACGAATCTCTCTCAATTTCTGGTCGTCTTCCCGACTTTGGATCGCGGCGAACATGAAGTCCGCCACGGACTCGAGATCCGCCTCCTTCATCCCCCGAGTGGTTACCGCGGGGGTTCCCAACCGAATGCCACTGGGCTTCATGGGCGACCCCGTATCGAACGGTATTGAGTTCTTATTGACGGTAATACCTGCAGCATCGAGAGCGGCATCCGCCACTGTTCCATCGAGACCCAGCGGGCGCATGTCCACCAACATACTGTGGTTATCGGTGCCACCCGAAACGATTCTGAAACCATGATCTCCCAATCTGGCAGCCAGAGCTCTCGCATTCTCAACAACTTGCTTCTGATACACCGTGAAGTCCGGGCGGAGAGCTTCTCCAAAGCACACCGCCTTGGCTGCGATGACATGCATGAGCGGTCCTCCCTGCACCCCNGGAAAGACCATTGAGTTGATCTTCTTGGCGTATTCTTCTCGGCACAGGATCAAGCCACCGCGGGGCCCTCTTAGAGACTTATGGGTAGTCGTTGTGACAAAGTCAGCATGCGGTATGGGTGTCGGGTGCACTCCAGAAGCAACCAACCCCGCGATATGGGCCATATCGACGAAGAGATAGGCCCCTACCTCTTTCGCTATCCGACCCATCCTCTCGTAGTCTACGACCCGAGAATAGGCGCTTGCACCGCAGGTTATCAGTTTCGGCTTCACCTCAGCGGCAGCTGACGCCAACTGGTCATAGTCGATTTGTTCATCTTCCTCACTCACCCCGTAGTGCGTCACCTCATAAAATTTGCCGGAGAAATTTGCCTTATGCCCATGAGTCAAATGACCNCCATGAGCAAGATCCATGGTCAGAATCCTGTCTCCCGTCTCAAGAAAAGCAAAGTAGACCGCAGCGTTGGCCTGTGATCCAGAATGAGGCTGCACGTTAACGTGCTCCGCGCCAAAAAGCTCTTTCGCCCTGTCGATAGCNAGCTCCTCAGCGCGGTCAACATTCTCACATCCTCCATACCATCGACGTCCGGGATAACCTTCCGCATATTTATTCGTCAGAAGAGAGCCCTGCACTTCCAGAATCGCCCTGCTCGCGAAGTTTTCTGACGCAATTAATTCAACGTGGTCCCGCTGACGACGACCCTCTGCCTCAACCACATCGAAAACCTCAGGGTCGCTGACAGCAAGGTAGCTTCCTGACGCCTTGGTGACCCGGGCTACGTGGCGCCCCCCCTCGAAAGAGGTCTGGAGGAAGGCCTTCACAATGTTAGCTGCCTCCTCGCCAGTCACATCTCGAGCCCCGAGACAAGCAACGTTGGAATCATTATGGCCACGAGTGATCTCAGCATCTTCCACAGAGCATAGACGGGCAGCTCTCACGCCCTGCACACGGTTTGCCGCGATGCTCATCCCAATTCCCGACTTGCAAACAAGCACTCCGAAGTCGGCCTTTCCATCCGAAACGCTTCGCCCTACCGCGNTCGCGAAATCCGGATAATCCACCGAATCTCCNCTTTTTGTTCCGTAATCGACCACTTGGTTTCCGGCCAGCTCAAGTGCCTCAACAATGGCACTTTTGACCTCTACTCCCCCATGGTCCGCCCCTATCGCAATTCGCAGACTAGCGTTATTCATTGGTCTAAACTCAGTCCCTCCTCGGGACACCCATTCCTTGGCCCTCTTACCGGGAAACGCAACAGAGAAAACCGATCCGGGAAATTATTCTTCGGAACGGGCTCTTTCCGAGCGCAGAAATCCAAGAATTCCCTCCATCGCCCGATCTAGAACCGAAGCCACCTCCTCATAGGCTCGGAAACCACCACCTATAGGGTCCGGAACATCTCTCCCAACAACCCCATCGATTTCTGCAAAGTCGCAAACGAGATAGAATTTTCCTTTTTCCCGGGGATAGCGGTCCTCAAGAGACTCCAAATGATATTTCGTCATGCAGAATATCTGACTGGATTCGGCCAACATTTGCTCGTCTACCATCCTGCTCACGAAGCCATCCAGTCCAATTCCCCGTTCCTGGAGAATCTCGAGGGTCTCTGTGCTAGCACCACCACCCTCATAAGCCGCAATCCCGGCGGAGCTCACCGCCAAGGAATCGGACTGCCCTTTCGCCCGGAGCAAGCCCTCGGCCATGGGGCTTCGGCAGGTGTTCCCGGTGCATACGAAGAGCACGTGGGCGAATGGATCTGACATGCCTCCATGCTAGGCTTCTCCCCCCTACCCTCGTCAAACAGGCAATCCCGGGTATTCCTGTTCTTGAGCCTCGCCCACGGCTTATTCCCGCCATATCTGCCGGTTAGATTAGGACGACCTAACCAATAATTTCCCCGCTACGAAAAAAAACAGAGCGCGGCTTCTGAATGATTCGCTGCAAATTAGATAATTACGCGCCTCGAGCAAAAGCCCTCAGGGTCGCGGCTTGCCCCCCCTTTCCAATCGGAATACCGACTGAGGTCTACCTATGCGGCAAGATCCTGATCTCGGAAAAAAACTCAGTAGCGCTCGAAACGCATCGGGCTTGTCCATTGAGGATATTTCGCGACAGACCCATATCCCTGAGAATGCGCTTAGACACCTTGAAAAAGGGCAATTATCTGAATTCCCGAGCCCTGAATATGCAGAAGGATTCCTCGCTCAATATTCCGCTTATCTCGGCCTCTCCCCCATAGACCAGCTCCACTCTCCCGAAAACACAGAGAATCTCCCCCGAATTGCCACGCAGGAAAGGCTTCAGAACCATCGTATTATGCGGGTCGAGGCTGCCGACAAACGTCCACCTTCGATCACCGAGCCCTGCAACTCTGGGAGGGGCCTCCTGCGATCCAGAGGCCAAAAGGAGAAGGAATCAAAAGAGGCTCATTCTCTCCCCATTAACAAAAGGCAGCCACTTATCGTATTTTCGATCACTTCAATCCTGATCGCCTGCTCTCTATTTGCATACATGGAACTGAGCGGTGACTTCGGGCAGGAAGAGCCTGCTTCTGTAAAAAGACCTACGGATCCTCTGGGCGCAATCGGCGGCCTGTCAGCCCAGACCACCGGTAATCCGGTATTTTCCAACGTCCCAAGGGCTCTCCCTGTCTCTCAGGAGACCCCTCAACCTCTCGTTGCTGGTGGTTCGGGCGAAGCAACCACCATCCAGAATCTGAGCGCATCGACCGCTTCCCCGTCGGTGAGCTTCGAAGGATTCTCCCTCGAGAGCCCACCGCCCAGAGCAGTGATCGTTGAAGAGTGAGGCTCCCGCAGGGAGCTCCGCCATGTAAAATGGCGATCCTAGGGCCTAGGCTCCATGCTTCCTTTCGGGCAGAGCCAATTAGGGTTCTTGCCTGATAAGCTCGAGAAAAGGCTCAAGAAACCTTTTGGCTTTCACTGCTCCCACTCCTTTGATCTCCATTGCCGCCTCTACCGAAGTTGGTCGCGACCGAGCCAGAGACTCCAAGGTCTTGTTTGTAAACACTCCATAGGGTGGCACCCTGTATCGCTTGGATAAGTCATTACGAATATCCTTCAACTGAGCGTAAAGACCCACATCGAGTGGAGGAAGCTCTCCAGACTCCTCGCCTGTTTTTGAGCCTGCCTTGCCCCTTCCGCCCCCCTGCTCAGGCCACACCAGACTATACCCTCCCTCTCCCTTCATGATCTGCTCTCCTTTGTCCGTCAGGGTCACAAGGGGGAATTCACCACTCTGGGTAACCAGAAGTCCTGCAGAGTGAAGGGCGTGGAAGAGCTCATTAAGGTAGGCGGTGCCCTTCTCTTTCAGGATACCATAGGTCGAAAGCTCATGCAGTCGCACCCGGAGAATTTCCTGTGACTTGCTACCCGTCAGCATCTGCACGATACGGCCTCTTCCGAAGATCCCCTCCCACCCTTTACCCGTTCGGCGGCTCATGCGAGCCACCCCGCTCAGGGCCTTGCGCACCACGAGACCCTCGCTTTCCGTCGGCTCTCTCCGGTCCGTCCCGTAATCACTACGGCACACGTCACAGGCCCCACATTCTCCCGGCTCACTCTCCCCAAAGTAATTCAGAATTGCCTGCTGCCGACAGACCGCACCATAGCAAAGAGCCACAATCGCCCTCAGCTTTTCCCGGTCACGGCTCTCTTTCTCCTCCAGAGCGTCCCGGTTAATTCCCAATTGCCCCGGTTGCACCTCCAACCTCTTCAAGCGTGTCCCTCGCCTTCGCTGACCCGGCAAATCAAAGCGTTCGACATAACCACCGCGTGCCAGGACTGAGAGGGCACTGCTCACCGCCATCCCATTCTTCACCTCTACGGCGCCCGTAATCTCTTCAATACTGGCATGAATCTCTCCCTGTTCATCGGCCTCTTCATAAAGGTGCTCATAAACCTGGCAGATTGTCCCGTAGCCAGGGTTCGCTCCCTCAAGGAAAAATTCCTGGGTACGGGTATCTGCATAATTCCAGAGCAACTCACAATAAGCGGCCTCTCCGTCGCGGCCGGCACGGCCCGCTTCCTGATAGTAGGCCTCTACACTTCCGGGAACCTCGAAGTGAATGACAAAGCGAACGTCTGCNCGATCGATTCCCATCCCGAAAGCATTAGTGGCAACTGCGACATCCACCTCACGACGGATAAAGCGATCCTGGGTGTCTTCCCGCTCCTGTTCCGTCATCCCACCATGATACCCGATACAATTCACCCCCCAGCTGTGAAGGGTCTCGGCCACTTCTTCCACCCGCTTACGTGTCGCGCAATAGACAATTCCTGTCCGGTGCTCCTCCAGAATCTCCCGGGTGCGCCGGAACTTGGCAGCCTTGGTCTCGACCGGGTTAATATTAAAACTCAGATTCGCTCGGGCAAATCCAGTGACGGTCTGGAAGGGCTTTCTTAGTTTCAGCACCTTCACGATGTCCTCCCGGACCATTTGGGTGGCCGTAGCGGTGAAGGCCACGCACTGAGGATCCCCCAAAGCCCTCCGCGCTTCTCCCAGCCGCAGGTAATCCGGCCGGAAATCATGTCCCCACTGGCTTAGGCAGTGTGCCTCGTCAATAGCCAGAAGGCCCACTTTCACCTTCCGCATCGCCGACACGAACCCTTCCGCCCGGAACCGCTCAGGAGCCACATAGACCAGCTTGAAGTCTCCCTTGACCATCNGGCCGATTCGGCTTCGCTGTTCCGAATGGGAAAGAGTTGAATTAATCAGGGTCGCTGACACTCCCTTTTCTACCAGCGCGTCCACCTGATCCTTCATCAAGGCTATNAGGGGACTTACCACCACTGTAACGCCCTCGAGNCAGAGAGCCGGGAGCTGATAGCAAAGAGANTTACCTCCTCCNGTGGGCATTACCACCAGCCCATCCCGCGAGGCTAGGATCTCCTCCACGATCCCTGCTTGGCCGTCGAGGAACTCCTCAAAACCGAAGGCCTTACGCAACATCTCTTTCGCAAGGTCAGGCACAAGGTGAGAGTGCACTGCCGAAGTTCTCTGATCAATCCAAAGCGCCCATCCAACCCCTCCTCNTCCTGCCATTCAGCCTTCTCCACCAATATCTTTCCTCTGGTGCACCCTGGATCCAGCTGGAAATATAACCCCTTCCAAGCCGAATCATCATGAATTTCTGGCCTCTTTTTCTCATCTGCCTGATCACCCTTTCCTCCCTGCCAACTCATGCCGGGGTCCGAGCTGGGGCCGCAGAGCAGGAAATCACTCCAAAGGCTGGATTGGAGATCCAGCACTACTTCCGAAAGAGCATCGGAGTGCGAGACCCTCTCTACGTCCGCTGTCTGTATCTCGAGGACGCATCCGGAAATGCGGTTGCCATCGTGGGGCTGGACCTGATCATGGCCAGCTTTGAGACCTGTGACGAGCTCCGGGCTGAAATCCGGGAGAAGTGCGGAGTCCAACATACCCTCCTCAACTTCAGTCACACCCACGCCTCTGCCGCTCTCGGCCCCCGGGGCCGCTCCACGGTATCCAACGATGAAGACTCCCAGTGGAATGATCGCACCCTTGACTCCATCATCGCGGTGGTAGCCGCAGCCCGGAAACAAGCCGAACCAGTCTCCCTTCGAGCGGGACGCGCTGACGTGCAGGTCGGCTTTAACCGGCGCCTAGTCAACACTGGAAATGGCCATNTCTTCATGGGCGTCAACCGGAAGGGGCCAGCCGTTCCATGGGTCAACGTTCTGGTAGCGGACAGCCTTCGGACCAGCAGAACTATCGCCGTGCTTTTTGAGCACGCCGCTCATCCGGTGATCGCCCCCCACACCAGTAAGCTTACCAGCGCTGACTTCCCCGGAGCCGCTGGAAAACGAATCCGGGAAGTTCTCGGCAATGACGTCATCGCCGTCTTCGGTCAGGGCTGCGCTGGAAACATCAACGGCTTCCCCCTCCGCTCCACCCATGAGAGGGCAGACGAAGCCGGCCGGCGCCTCGGGGAGGCTAGCCTTGAGGCTATTGAGAACAGCAAACGGATTACGACCAGAGCACTTTCCATCAGATCCACCACAGTCACTATTCCCTCTGCCTCTCTCCCAAGCCGGGAGCTTCTCGCTGAAATGATGGACCTTGAAAAGAACAACGCGGCGCGAATGAAGCAACTACGACAGATCGAGAAGCTCATTAAGCAGGGAGAGCAGCCCCCGGGCCGTCGCTTTGACGCCCACGCCGTGATGTTAGGACGCGAATGGTGCCTCACCACCATGCCCCACGAGATGTTCTGCCAGTATGAACTCTGGATCGACAAGCATGCTCCTTTCCGGAACACCATGACTTTTGCCTTCACCAATGGCTACGAGGGTTACGTCGCGGTGGACGAGGCCCTCGCCCTCGGTGCTCGCGGAGGCTACGAGGCTGGCCGGCTCCCCAACTGGGGCGGCCAAGTTTACACCAGACACCTTGGGCCTCCCGCAGTCGGCGCTGAGAAAATTGTGAAGACCGCACTTTCCTCCCTCTGGCACGCTGGTCTTCGAGAGCTCAAATAAAACATGGGCACTGTATGCGGGAAGCCCGGCCCTCTTCAGGACCGGGCTTCTTACCTTAGGGTAATGTGCCGGGGGCATATGCCAGTGGGTTATTCCGGCATGGCGATTACCCTGAAGAGNACCATCTTTTTTGAACGTTCGACTGGAACGTGAGCGGAGGCAGTCGCATCCACCTGAGGAGCGAGCCCAGGCCTGCTCTCAATCACAGGCGCCAAGTCGGGGAAGGCGCGCCATTCTGACATCGGGAAAGCGCTATTGCCATCACCAGATCGCTGGTCTGCAGCTCCTTCACGCAGCTCCCCCTGAGCAGCCTCTTCCCAAGCCACTCCTGTGGGAAAGAGCTCGTCAACACGGGGAACTTCGTGTTCTCCAAGGTTGTCCCGGATCCAGGCCTGNGGAGAGGCGGTGGTTTCAAGGGTATAATTCATGCCCCGCTCCGTATTCCAAAGCACCGCTAGCCGGTCTTCTTCGAGGTTGGGAACCATTTTCCACTTCCACATCTTGCCAATTTTCACATGGTAATCCTCCACCTCACCTCCAACTTGGTGCCCAGTGTAGGAGGAACCTCCATGACTCAGGCGGAACCGGGCTGCGGTCTTGAGTGGCTTTTTAAGCTTTGGCACCTTGAACGCCAGCACCTGTCCGGGATTCACCGTTTCACTGTTAAAAATGCGATTATTAGGCTGAGCCCAGGTGCCATCGCCGTCNAAGTCAACCCAGGCNTCGAGGATCCCGGTCATCGTTGGCAGGACTCGCACAAGAGCGTACGACCCTGAGATCATGGGAGTAAGAAAGATGACCCCATCGTCATCATCATTACCGTCAAGATCGTCGCCGAGGCTCATCATACTTGGCTGACCGTCCGGCTCGGAATCAACGTCCTGACCAAGAAAGAGATCATCGATCTGATGAGAGGCTCCGATACCAACAGTCGGCGGATTTGATTGAAGCGTGGGGAATGGCTTCGGTGCATCACCCCAGTCCAGGAAGACAGGTGGCTGGTTGGCCTTGATATAAACAAGGTGATCCTCNACCTCTCCGTCACTTGCATATCCGGAAGGCCCAAGACCTCCAGTCGAATTGATTCTGACCCGGGCAACCGTATGCCCTGTAGAAGCCGAGGAGGGCACCGTGAAACTGTAGCTGTTGATTCCAACATTCGCCGCCGCATTCAGCACAATCTGCTCGCCGGCACCCCACACCCCATCCCCATTAAAATCGAGGAACGCGTTGATATATCCAGGAGCTGATGCGACTACGGACACTACGGATGCTACCCCCTGCTGGAGCGTCGTGAAGGCAACGCCATCTTCATCGGCCATCCCATTATTATCGTCACCGAGCGCCATGGGGTCAGGCTGCCCGTCGCCTTCCGTGTCACACATCGCTCCGAGGTATATCCCGTTGGCAATGACATGCACTGCTCCTCCGTCAGCAGCGAGAGTTGGATATGGCGCTGGAGCATCTCCCCAGTCCAGCTCTCCATTCGGCTGGCCCGGCTCAATGCCGATCTGGTAGTCCTCTACCTCTCCATCAGAGGCCCCCCCATCTGTCCCCAATCCACCACCTGAACTAATTCGGAAGCGAGCATAGGTTCCTCCAGTGAAGGCTCCTCCGGGCACCAGGAAGTTCATATTGTTCACCCCGGCCACTACCGGATAACCAACAAACACCTGTTCTCCGGTATCGTTCCAGTCCCCGTCCGCGTTGAAGTCCACCCAGGCGTCAATCCGGCCCGGCATACTCGCCACAGCCTGAAGAGAGGTATTGCCACCCGTTAAGATAGCAGAGGTAAAGGTGATGCCATCCTCGTCATCGACAGCAGAATCCAAGTCATCGCGAAGGGCGCTGCTGCCCGGGATTCCATCGGGTTCCGAATCTACCGAAGTGCCGAGCATAAGATCGTTAGTCAGGAGGTGGAATGCGCCGCTGTTAGCTGCGGTCACCGGGTAGGTGGCGGGGGCATCACCCCAGTCCGTTTCCGGATCCGGATTGGGACCTGCCTCGATTTCAATCAGGTAATCTTCCACCTCTCCATCCTGAGCTGTTCCCACGGGAGCGAGCATCCCCTGTGAACTGAGGCGGAAACGGGCAAAGGTCACCCCGCCTGGAGCCGAAGGAGGAACGGTAATACTGAGGGTATTCAGGTTTGCAGCCAACGGCTCACCGGTGAAAACCTGCTCACCCGGATCCATCCAGCTTCCATTTCCATTAAAATCAACCCAGGCATCGAGCCGACCCGGCCCCGAGGCCCAAACCTCAATTTCAGCCAGGCCACCGGGTTGCAATGGACTGAGAAACGAGACTCCATCCTCATCATCAAATGGGCCAAAAGCATCATCCCCTGTGGCAAAGAGCGTTGGCTGACCGTCCTTCTCCGTGTCAATCCGTGAACCAAGGGTCAGAAGAAATCCGTCTGCAGATGGCGCCACAAAATGACGCGCGCCATCGTTGGCATGGAGGGTAGGATAACTAGGGTCTGGTGCATCTCCATAATCAAACTGCTGAGCGATCGGCGGAATATCTGGAATATCTGGAATCCCGGGAATCTCTGGGCGCTCTACATTAATTCCAGCGTCCAGCAGTTCTGTGACACGATCGAGATTCAGTTCAGGAGTCTGGCCACCTGCGATTGGAATAGTTCCGAGCATGGCTACCAGTGAGAGGTTGAGTAAGGCGTTTGATTTCATGGCTGTAATGTCTTCTTCTGACACTCCAACCGCAGTTCCTTCGCCCGATTTTCAAGAATCGCTCAATTCACGATCCACTATTTGCACCATCTCAAACCCCTTAAATTCTCGACCTTCCCTGGTGCGGGCGAGAAAATGACCTCATCGTATAGCATCGTGCTAAACTTCTTCCTGACAGAAGCAGTCGCTGGCAACCGCCCTTACTGCGAGCTCCCTTCCAGAAGCCACGCGATATTGAAGCGCGCCATCCAGTCTTTGTTGGAAAGCAGATAGACGAAGCCCTCACTGGGCGTGCCTTTCCGGCCCACTGCCAACCAGGTGTAATTACCTGGCCCCTCCTTCAGGAGACGACTAACGGGCCAAGTCTCTCCTCCGTCGAGGCTCGCTCGGATCGTAATGTCGTCTCGCTTATCCCGACGTCCCGGAGCACTGAACAGAAGAACCTCCCGCCCATTGTAGTGAAGCATGGCGAGGGCTCCCTTGCATCCATAGACATCAGGAGGTCCGTCAAACAGCTCATCATCCTCACGAGCCTCTACCCAGCTTTCTCCCCCGTCGAGACTCCCTCCCACAAGTTTATTTCCCGGCCGCACATGGGTTCGAGCATTGTAATAGATTCGACCATCCTGCAATTCAAGAAGGCCCGGCTCGGAGCTTCCCAAAAGTGGGAAAGGGTCACTCGGGGTCCAAGTCCTTCCTCCATCGTCACTGTAAAGGGCATTGCTGTATCGTTTGGCAAAGTATTTACGGCCCTGACCCTTGTTCAGGTAGACGCGGCTTCCATCTTCATTGACAGCCCCTACAAAAACCTGAGAGGGCATCAGAAGGCGCCCTTTTTTCTTCCCATGGCGAAGGGTAATCCCGGGATCACAGCAATAGGTAGTTGCCAGCCATCCATTACGGTCAGGCTTTATGACCGTCTTCTCGGACCGCCATGTCTTTCCGTGATCCATGCTCCGGTAGAGGGTGTGACTCGGAGCCAATCCCATCGCAAAAACCATGATCTCGCCCGTCGTCTCATCCACTACCACACCTCCCAGCTCGCTCCAGCCTACATGCTCCCCCTTGTAACGCCCGTCATCTGACATGTCGGCTCCGATCGCTACTCTCTTTCCTACCACGATCGGGTCGCTCCAACTACGGCCTCCATCCTCACTACGCTTCACCTCTACCTGTTCCCTCTCCCGCTCCTCCTTGAACACCAGCACCGTCCCATCCATCGCCACTGCCAAGTGCCCCATCACCGGCACCTTTTCCTCCCAGATCTCATGAAAAGGTTTCTCCTCCTCGGCCTGCATGGGAATTCCCAGTAGCCCTGCCACAAAAAGAGCGAAAACAAGCTGCCCGCTGAGATTCATTTCCCAACCGTGGCGAGATTCCAGGAAACTGACGAGAGGAAAGAAGGCCTCCGGTCGCATCGTCGGACTACATAGCCCACACCCGAAAGCGGATTTCCCGCTTATCTGAGGGCCCGGAGTATGCGATACTTAAGAGTCGAAGATGGTTTCATGCCTCTTCTGATCCCAAGAGCCGACAAAAATGCAAGCACTCAGAAGAACCAGCACCGATGAGTAAGCGCCGGTTCAAAAAGCCAACCTACCTCACTCGCAGGGACCTTCTTCGCGCTGGAGCCTTAGGCATGGGCCTGCCGAGCTATCTTTCGCTATCAAAGACTGCCAATGCCATCGGACCCCATGAGGCTAGCGGATTTGGTAAGGCTAAGAGCTGTATCGTCGTCTTTGCCTGGGGTGGCCTGAGCCATATTGACAGCTTTGATCTCAAGCCAGATGCGGGCAGCAATATCAAGAGTGCCTTCGGATCTATTCCTACAACCATCCCGGGCTACCATGTCTGCGAGCACCTGCCCCTGCTCTCCAAACAGGTTCATCGCATGACCCTGATCCGGAGCATGCACCATGATGCTCCATCGCATCGCTCCGCAGCCTACTGGAACCTCACCGGTCATGCCCCTGCCAAACCAGACAAGAACTGGCCACGGACCCGCAAGGATTGGCCCAGTATCGGATCAATGGTCGCCCATGCCCGACACGATCCCGAGAGTAAACTCCCGGGAAACGTCGCCCTTCCTTATCCCATCTATGATGGCGGATGGGCCAACGGCCAGCATGCAGGATTCCTAGGGATGAAGTACGACCCGGTTATTATGAAGCCCGACGAAGGAAAACCTTACGACGGAAAATCTCCGGCCTCCGGGCATCTCTCCTTTGACTTCATCGAAGGCGTGAATGAGCAACGTCTCGCAGATCGCAGGAACCTCCTGACTCAGCTTTCCGGTAGCGCTCAGCCCACCGAACCGCTCGAACACTATCAGCAGCGGGTCTTCGACATGCTTCTGGACGGAGAAACGAGACGCGCCTTCAAAGTCGATGATGAGCCTGAGCGCCAGCATCGTCGCTATGGGTCCCACGTTCTGGGACAAAGCCTTCTCACTGCCCGGCGACTCACCGGGGCCGGGGTGCCTCTGGTGACGGTATATGCCGCAGCGGGGGACTTGAATGGCAGTGCGGGAGCTCACTTCGACACTCATGCGGATGGATACAACCGCCTTAAAAAGCAGATGCTTCCACCATTGGATCAGGGTCTCTCGGCTCTTCTCGACGATCTACACGAGAGTGGCCGCATTGATGACACCCTTGTTGTCCTGCTCACCGAATTTGGCCGCACCCCCAAGGTCAACGGTGCAGGCGGGCGAGATCATTATCCCAAGGTCTACACTGTGGGGCTGGCTGGCGCTGGGGTCAGCGAAGGACTGCTTTACGGAACCTCCGATAAAAGTGGCGCCTTCCCTGACAGTGCAGCCGCAACCCCCGCTGACCTCCACGCCAGTATCTTCCATGCTCTGGGAATTCCCCCTGAGCAACGAATCCATGATCTTGAAGACCGCCCCCTTCCCATTTGCGACGGGTCGGTTCTGCCCGTTTTTTCCTGACTAGCTCTTCTACCGCTTCGGACTCAGCGCAGCTGGGACTTGACGGAGTCAGCTCGGACTCGAATCCTGCCAACCCATGAAAACAATGTGTCCTGTGGCCCTAACTCTGGCCGGCCTCTTCTTATCCTCCCTGGGATCCTTCGCGGCTCAACCTGCGGCTGGAAAAATGATCAAGGTCGCTCCCGATAAGGGTGACCGTATCCCCTACTGGCTCTACCTCCCCCAGGGTGGAGCCAAAAAGGACAAGAAGCTTCCCGTTATCGTCTTCCTCCACGGGATGGGGCAGAGAGGCAATAATCTCGACCAGGTTCTGGCTCACGGACCTCCAAAACTGATCGCAAAGGGAAAGCAATTTCCTTTTATCATGATCGCCCCGCAGTGCCCGAATGACAGCAGCAAGGGCAGGCGTAATGCCAAGTCTTTCTGGTGGCACCCCAAAGGGCCTATAGACAAGGTGAAGAATATTATCGATTTTGAGACCAGGAGGCTGGGAACTATCGACCCCACCCGGATTTATATTACGGGCCTGAGCATGGGTGGATTTGGAACCTACCAGATTGTGAGCCGTTACCCGGACTACTTTGCCGCCGCCGCTCCAATATGTGGACACGGGAACCGGATCGAGGACAAGGAGGCTCTACAGAAAGCCTTCGCTAAAATTCCGGTATGGGCCTTCCATGGAGACAGAGACAACGTAGTCCGTCTTGCAGACCAGCAGAAGACGGTCAACCTCCTTAAGGAAGGTGGTGCCGACGTCAAATTCACCATCTATCCTGGTGTCGGGCATGACTCGTGGACCCGGACATACAGCGACCCCACGCTTTACGAGTGGCTCCTCGCGCAGAAGAAGGGGCAGGCGCAGCAGAAGACTGAGCAATAAGAGCCCCTGCCGGGCAGCTCGTCCAAAGCGGGTCAGTTTCTTCTCCCTCCGCTAAGAAACCTGGGTCACGTAGAAAAAGAAGGGCTTCCTCATCCTTTGCGCTTCTAGCGGGGCCCTTGGGGGAGAATCCTCCATTCGTGGATACCGGCGGAGACGCCTGGTTGCAAGTGAGCCTCCAGCCTGATGCGGTCGGCCTCGAATACCTTGAATTTCACCTTGTTGAACTGGTCGAGCTCGACCGGATAAGAACCCAGAGCCTCCGCGGGTTTCCACCTCCCCTGATGGCGATACAGGATGCGCCAACTCTCTGGAACCCTGCGGTCACCCCCGTTGGCATGCCAGTATACCTTCACTCCAGAAATCTTACGCGGTTCCTCGAATTCATACTGAACCCACTCGGCCTCCTTCTCGTTGGGGCGCCTTCTCCCCTCCCAGTTTGCAGAATCCTCCCACTCTCCACCTTTCCCGTTGGACCAGGTGTAAGCGGAACTCCTGCGTTGTTGTTTAGCAGGCCGGACAGCATCTGGGACTGACGCCGGGGCAGGCGGCATCGCAGGAGCAGTTTCAGGCGTTAGCCGTGGCGCAAAGACACTGAACTGCAGCCGCGTCCCAACAAGATGGAACGTCCCTTGGAAATTCTGGCTCTTGTCGAGGCGGAAGTCATTAGCCTCAACATCCACGAAGCTGGCACCGGTGAAATCGATCAGATTATAGCTCCGCCCTGCTTTTACTCCACCCAGGTCTTTAATGGTAATGACTACACTCCGGTGCTTACTTCCTCGGAAAGTGCCTCCAGCAATTCTCAGGAGGTCGGATTGCTCCCCTATTTCGAATTGCATACGAGCTCCTTCCCGAAGCTCCAGACCGTCCCGAAGCGTCAAGGTTCCAATACCGTCTCCCGGATCAATTCTTCCCCCGGGTTTGACCACCACCGGGGAAGAGCTTCCCCCTGCTCCAATTGCCCCATTACCACTGAGGACCGCGCCGTGATTCACCACCACGGTCGATTTCGGGCTAACTCCCGACCCGCTGGTGTTATTGACCATGAGCACTCCCGCATTCACGGTGGTATCAGCCCGATACCCACGGTTGTTTCGTCGGTCTGGATCGTAGATCGGGGTGTAATCCGCCGTGAGCTCACAAACCCCCAGTCCATTTTTAACAATCCCCGCACCAGAGCACCACTTATAGGCACCCTCTACTTCCTGCACGAGACCACGAAAGCTGAACTTCGCTCCCTCCGCCACATTCATCACCATATTGTACGTCTCTGTCGGAGACCAGCTGGTGGTGGTCCAGGTAGAGCCCGGGGCCCAAACATGTCTCCCGCTCTTGACCGAAATTGCAAGATCTCCACTTCCCTTCAGATTGCCTGTGAGCGTGTAACAGTGTTTCGAGTCAATCCGCATCGCACTGACCGTATTGCGACTCTCCGCGTGGTCAGTCATTCCAGAAACTGTCACCGGCCCATCGAGAACATTCGGAAAGGTCACAACTGCTTCAACGGTTGGCTTGCGGACATTCTGCCACGACATCACCGGAACACTCGTATCTCCGGAAGAAGAGGGGAGCAGGTCATCACAAAGAGCGGTCGCGACATGAGGATAGTGGAGATGAGATACGCTGGGCTTATAGGCACGGGATTTTGAAGCCCTGAGAAAAGGCATCTGCTCTCCCTCATTACTGCCGGAATAAGACGGCACTTCGCCCAGCCTACCCTGCAGGGCTGCTTCAAGGGTCAGAAGAGCCAGTGGCTCAGCAGAACACAGGTTCGCGACACGGTGCAGCGGGCTCGGGGTAAAGAGCCCCTGCTCAGGCCGGAAATGCTTGCCGAAGGCATTGTTGGCGATCACCCGGCCCAGTTCCAGGTAAGACCTGTCGCTAGTCGCCTTGAAAAGCTCCACCAGCGGGAAGATTAACAAGTAATCTTCCTCCTCGGTTTCAAGATTGAGCCGGGGAGACATATCCTTTCCATCCCCGATATCTCCGAAGTTGTTTCCCCGGCACATCGCTCGCAGGGCTTCCCAGATCTCCTCGTCAGCGCTCTGTCGGTAACAGATGGCAAAGGCCAGAATGTTGGTGGGAGTCGGAGCCCATGGGATCCAGGAGCTTTTGACCTCCTGCCCCGGCTTCGCATTTTTCGCCTCGCGTTCAGCAAGGTCAGTCCCATCAAAAAGCATGTTGCGCATCTCGTTGACCTCTGGTCGATAGCAATACTTGGCGAAGGCCTTGAGATGTTTGAGCATCGTTTCACGGTAGTACTGCCCTTTTGATCCAAGCTCCTCACCAAGCCTCAGCATGGCGATTCCTCCGCCATTCATCAGGCCCGCTGATCCCGAGGTAATCAGGGCGTATTCGGGAATGGACTCCTCCTCGGAACCGAAGGTCCGCAGAGAGGTGTGGTGCCATGGCGGCAGGCCAGTATCTGGGTGGGCACTCTCCGAGTAGCGGGCGTAGAGTCTCTGGGCCCAGAAAAGTGGTCGATCGTCGTCATCTAGAAGGCCGAGCTGGGCTCCCGCGTAAATGATATCGGACCCCGAGTCAAAGAAGGTCAGGTTCCCCTTGACGATACCCACTACCGGCTTGGTGATAGGCTGGCTCCAGACGGTCTCCTCGTTCAACTCCTTTACGTAACTCCCATGCCGGGTGAAGTTCATGAACCCCCAGTCCTGTATATGAGAGTCCCAGTGCGCGGTCATCATCCGGCGGGCTGCCACGGGATCCGCATCCCAGAAAATCGGATAATAGGGATAGTCCCTCTTCATCTCATGCCCACTCTTGCCTGCTGGCCAGTCATTGCCGTCCTGGTCATCGGTATTCAGGTTGATCCAGCGATGATGCCCCATCTGCAAGAGGCCATTGGCTACCGCGTAGTGCTGGAAACAGTAACGGAGACTCTCCTTGTAGGCCTCCTCATAGCGGCTGTCTCCAGTAAGCTTACTGATTCCCACCAGGAAGCGCATGAGGTTGCCCTGGTAGGCGAGATTCGAGGATATGACCGGCTGAAACGGCTGCTTTGAACGGGGTCCGGGGCCACCGAGACGATGAATATACATCTTCTCCGGGGCTTTCATTGTGCTTACCTCCAGAGCATCCACGAAGAGCGGACTATGTTTCTCTCCGTAGGTGTCTCGGCCATGCTGAAGAACGGCGGCAGCGTAATTCCTTAACCCTTTCATCCGCTCAGTATCTGGGGATTGAACGACGTCTCCTCCGGCTTGCGCCGGAAAATAGCCGGCCAACAGCAGCCATCCAGCTCCTTGCGTAAATCTCCACAAGGATCTTATCGAAAGTATTCTCTTCATGCCATCTGAGCTCAGAGACTGTAGTGATGACCTCATCACCGCAGTCCACGCTGGGTCTAATCCATTCTGAACCGGGGAACGAGACGGAATACTATAAAGAATAAAAATCCCCGAACTCAGGTCAGGGGGGTCTCTGTAAAGATGGAAACTCGACCATCCTCCATCCTGCAGGACGACTCCAGCTCACGATACTCATCTGCACTGCTGTACATCGTGAAATAGACAAATGGGTCCCGAAGTAGGCTTCGTTTGTAGCGCGCATATGGGTCTCCGGCCTGAGACATCATGAGCGAGAGATGAACCTTGTGCTTTTTCTCATACAGGTAGGCGAGCCCCTTCCANAGCTTCGCAACGTCCCCAGCCTCTCCCATGGAATGAATNGGCCAAAGAATTTTGTCNGTNATCTTCATCGAGGCCACCAACTTGAAAAGNCCCCTCGGCNGCTCAAGAGTCAGATCAAAATAATCTCCCCAGTTGATGGCCAGGGCGGCCGCGAGAATNCNNCCGTCCTCACCCGGCAACATGTAGATCCGACTCGTANTGCTGTAGGATCGCACCCTCTCAAACATCTCCCTGAAAGAATCGTAAGTNGGATACTGNTGAAGGAGNGNCCTCTCCCGNCCCTCAAGACTCTTCTTATGAAAGTCCCTGACNAGATCGTCGTCATCGGATATATCCACGAGCTGCGCACCCCATCTCCTNCTNCTGAAAAGACGATTNATCTTGATGTAGGAATCTACTGGAAACTGATCGTAGCCCTTATTGAACAAGCGGGAAAGCGTCTCCATTGATCGCTGCATCCCTCGGTTATCCCTTCCAAAGTTGGCNTANCCGACGTTCACTCCGTTGATCTTGCTCAGCTCATCGAATANAGAGAAGATTGTGGCGAACATTCCGCATTGGCGGTAAAGCGCCTTCCCCCCTTCGGCGTAGNNACTGACCCGNAGAAGATTGTAGTAATAGGAAGGCTGCAGNCTGCCGGAAGAATGGTCNCTGTAATCGAAACTNTTTANATGGGCGTATCCGGCCAACCTGTAATTTCGCCTTCCCGCCTCATCNGTTTCCTGTANGGGGTGGAGACAAAGAACGACCANGGCCCGTCCATTGATTGAGGCGAGNGAAGAGGGAAGATTTCTAAAATACACCCTGAAGGTCAGAAGCCCTTTCCCCGTCTGCTCATTGAAGTGCTTTTCCGGGACTGAAATCACCTCCCTGCATTGCTGCTCGAAAAATTCCNGGGACCCGTGGAGGCCNAAGCCGGCNAGAACTTCCTCNATCCTGCCGAGACTCCTTATCGGAACGACNAGGACTTCGAGNTCCTCCTTGAAACGGTCGATCGCCCTGANCTCGATATTATCGCAACGNAGAGATTCCCCCGGATNAAAATCCATCCGNCCNCTCTCCAGAGGNCGGAAATAGCGAAATGTGCGGATCTTCCCCATGCCAACTCAAAATCAGGCTCNTCTAGTGCCTCAATTTCTTGGAATCCTCAATCACAAGGAAAAGATCTTAGTCTCAGCTGACGGNGTGTTTCNCATNCCTAATATCATCGNGNTTCCTTTAGTNAGAGGACCANAGAGCATTTGAAGGTTCACTTGATCTTCAACTCTCAGCGTGCAGCATTTGGNCAACCCATGCGAGCTTCCTGCCTTAGCTTCTTACCCATTTTCCTTGCTGGTCTGATGGGGCAAGCGGCACCACCCAACAGGCTGGTGGANNAGAATCCGGCCCTAATCCCTCTTCCNNCAGAAGAGGCAATGAAGCACATCANNCTTCCGGCNGGTTTCCGNCTCCAGCTTGTCCTCTCCGAACCACAGATCCGTGAGCCGGTNGCTNTAGCGTGGGACGGGAACGGACGNATGTTCGTGGCCGAAATGCGCGGATACATGCAGGATATNGATGGAACCGGAGCCCANGACCCNGTCGGNAGAATTTCCCTGCACGAAGACACCGATGGCGANGGCAGGATGGACAAGCATACGGTCTATCTTGACGGCCTNATTGAGCCGCGAACCATCCTGCCCGTNGATGATGGNCTGCTTATTGGGGAGCCCCCGGATCTCTGGTATTGCAGGGACCTCGACGGAGACGGGATTGCCGANTCCAGAAAAAAAGTCTTCGGCAGATTCTCCATGCGCTCCAGCAACGTCGAGCACAAGGCCAATGGCTTGCTGTGGGGGATCGACAACTGGATTCATGNTTCCCAGCANGGCCGACGATATCGATTGACCAANCGTGAACTCCAAAGCGAAGGAGTNGTTGTNGTCGGNCAATGGGGCCTGACTCGTAATGACGAAGGTCGACTCCTCTTCTCGACCAACGGGACTCCTGCAATCGCGCTTTTCGCGCCTCCCCATTATCACCAACCAGANCCCCANAGNCAAATACGGCGTGGNCCAATGGCNGCGGCTATCCNCGGAATGGGAGATTATCAAAGTGTCTGGCCNTCAATGATTACNCCTGATNTGCAAAGCGGACCNGGCATGGCCCGCTCGNAGGATGGCACCCTGAAAAAGTTTACCTCCGCCTGCGGACAGGTCNTATTCCGTGGGGATCGTCTTGGCNATGGAATCAANGGNGACTANCTGGTCTGTGANCCGGTTGGCCGNCTCATCCGNCGCTCAGGCGTGCGCTACNCTAANTCTGGTCATATCGAGCTAACCAACAGCTACGAAAAAAGNNCAGGAGAGTTCATCTCCTCCACGGATGGAAATTTNCGCCCTGTCAACCTTTCGACGGGACCAGACGGCTGCCTCTACATCGTGGACATGTATCANGGAATCATTCAGGANAGAGTCTACATCACGGACTANCTGCGCGCGGAAATCCTNAAGGCAGGATACGAAAAGAATATTGGCCGGGGACGCATNTACCGAGTGGTTCGAGAAGGAATTGCCCCGGGCCCNAGGCCTGNNCTNCTNACAGCCAATCCTGCCAAACTCGTGGAAAGNCTGGCTCATCCCAACGGCTGGTGGCGCGACACCGCTCAGAGCCTGCTTGTGACCAGACNAGAGGTCTCAGCTACCACCGCGCTGCGGAAGATGGCAACCGACCACCAGGACGCCCTTGGGCGGCTCCATGCCCTCTGGACTCTGGATGGTCTCGGGCAACTCGATAAGGAAACTAACTTTATCGCTCTGGCTGATCGCGACCCCCGAGTTCGCGCCGCAGCCATTCGCGCCATCGAACGGCTGCTCAGGGGAGATGATCCATCTGCTTCTTACCTAAGAATGCAGACCTTACCGGATGATCCGGATTACTCAGTCCTTGCGCAAGTTATCCTCACTGCTGGCAAGGCGAATCACGAAGAAGGAAAAGAACTTATTGGTAGGTGCATCACGAGGGATCCGATGAATGAAAGAATTCTTAACGCGGTGGCGACTGCCTCCCCCCGCCGATTTCTTGTAGACTTCCTCTCCTCTCTTCTCGCTCACCCCGTCTTCCAAGGTAATCCCGTCGAGGAAAAGGCCGCAGCTCAACTGGACAAATGGCAGCGCTACTGCGTTACCGGCACAGTCTCTGGGGGGGAACCCCACAGCTTCGAAAAGCTTTTAGATCTGATCGCCCGGCAGGAAGCGCCCAGGGCGCTGTCCATGCTACAGGCAATCGCCGGCACTATTGTCTCCCCCGGACGGAAACCAGCGCGAGCCAAGATGATTAAATTCGCAGCCAAACCTGCAGGTCTCGCCTTGCTGGAACAACGGAGCGAACCAGAAATCCGGAAGCAAATTCAGTCAATTTCCTTCATGTTCTCCTGGCCGGGCCTGACAACTTATGGGCGGGACTTTGCACATCAATCCCCGCCCCTCAGCAAGGAATACCAGCTTCTATTTGACCGGGGACAGGCCATCTACC
>PBTP01000026.1 GCA_002729275.1 Roseibacillus sp.
TGCGACCACTGACTATTGTCCTCGAGGTCGAGGAAAACGACTATAGGAAAGCGGAAACCCATTTCATGATCGGTCGTGCCCTCCTTGCTCTCGAAAAACCAGAAGGGGCGAGGATCTCTACGGAAGCCTGTCTCGCTCTCAAACCCCAGGGCGACCTCAACCCAAGGGCCCGACTACAGCTCGGAGAAATCGCCATGGCCTTTGGCGATCCTGACACTGCATTACAGTATTTTGTTCCCGTCGTAGAGCTCTACAGCAAAGATCCGGAGATGGCTGCGATAGCACTCCAACATGCCATCAGCGCTCTTAAGCTCAAGGACACTCCCGAGTCGTTGAAGATCGCACAACGTTACCGGATACGCCTCGAGGAACTCCGCAAGACTACCCGGGCAGCTTCCCGTGATTGATCTCCCTTCATCGCTAACACGCTCCCCGCTTTTAACGTGTATCTCGTAAGAAAACCTGTCATCCGGCTCCTCTTGGTGACCTTGATCCAGCTCGTCGGGGTCAACCTGAGCCCGGCCCAAGCCCCTGGAATTATCGCCCCACCCGGGACCGATTCGGAGCTCTACCACCGTGCCAATCGTTATTTCGGTTATGCTGAGGATAGTCGGGATCTCGACGACAAACGGAGAGCATACCGGATGTCTATTCCCCTCTTTCGAGAGTATCTCTCCCAAAGACCGGGAGAAGAGCTGGTCCAGCAGGCCAGCTACAAACTCAGCATGGCCCTCCTTCTTACCGGAGACAGGGATGGCGCTGAGCAGGGATTTTCCTCGGTCATACAGCGCTTCAGAAGAGGTGCATGGGTGGCTCTCTCTGCCTACCGTCTTGCTGCTCAGCTCTATAACCGGCAGGATTGGCTGGGTGCTGCTCCCTACTTCAAGGTAGCAGCGAGGGAAGCGACCAAGGACGAGCTGGCCCACAAGGCCATTTTCTACGAATCTCGATGCCTCCAGATGGCTGGCAAAACCCAGGAGGCCATCACACGCCTTGGAGATATCGTCAACGACACCTCCAATCCTTATCGAGACTATGCCCGCCTCGCGATGGGCGAGCTCCACGCCCGTGCGGGCAGACATGAGCAAGCGCTCGAAGCGTTCGAAGCTCTTCTCGTTCCCTCAGTTGCTCCACAGGAACGCGCGCAAGCACTAGTTGCTGCTGGTGTCTCAGCGTCCAAGCTGGGACAGGAGGCCAAAGCCCGAGGGTTTCTTGACAGCACGATCAGTTCGACCGGGATTCAACCGAAATACAAGTCCCGAGCACAGCTTGCCCTCATGCAGATGTCCTTTGCCAGTGAGCAATACGAGGAGGCCGTCAAGACGTTCGACGCAGGTGAATACCTGGGGGAGCGCAGCGTTCTCGCAAATATCTACCTCATCGCAGGCCGGTCCTTCGTTGCCCTGGATCGGCATCAGGAAGCAATCGCGCAATTCTTCAACTCTGAGCGTCTCGCCCTGAGCGTTAAGCCCGAGCCCCTCAGGAAGATCGGATTTGAGGCAAGCTATCGCCGGCTGAACTGCTTTTACAGTATCAACGGCGCGAACATACCGACTCAGGTAGACGCCTTCGCAGAGGCCTATGAGGAGGAGAATCTTGGAAGCCCATGGCTCCACAAAGCACTTCTCATGAAAGCGGAGACTCTTTTTCACGAGGCGGATGTCAGCCGGGCGGCAACTGCCTACAATGAGGTCAATCCTTCCGCCCTACCCGTAGAGATGAGGGCCGACGTCTACTTCAAACGAGGGTGGTGTCTTGCAGACACGGGTGAATATGGGCGGGCCGCACAGAACCTCTCGAGCTTTCTCGCAACCTTTCCTGATCATGAACGCTTCAGTGAGGCCCTCGCCAAGCGTGCACATGCGTATATCAAGATAGGTGACCGAAAATCTGCCCTGAAGGATCTTGAGGTTCTCCTCAAGCGCACCCCAGAATCTGACCTTGCCTCCTTCGCACACCAGTATTGCGGAAAAATCCACCGGGACGAGCAACGTTGGCCTGAGATGATCGTCAGCTACCAAAATCTTCTGGCCTTGCCCGGAGCAGAGATCGACCAGAAGTCGAGAGCCGATGCCCAGTATTGGATGGGATGGGGTTACTACAAGCAGCAGAAGTGGAAAAAAGCCATCACACATTTCAAGGAGGCAAGAGTCCTTCTTCCTGCGCGCTATCGCGAGCCAGCTGGCGTGCACATCGTACTGGCGGCGTATTCTCTCCTCGACTCCGGTCAGCTCAAGGAAGGAGTCGATCAACTCCTCTCGGATGCTCCGCATCAGCAGTTCCCAGCCCGCATGCTGACCTGGCTCGGACTGGAGCGATTTTCAAAGGGCGATTATGATGGTGCCAACCGTTTCCTCGGACTTGCAACCACTCCGGAAGCACCTACCCAGACCGACACCCTCGTATGGCGCCACCTCGCCAAGGCACGTCTTGAAACACGAGACTTCGATGGCGCTGCTGCAGCGCTGGAGATTCTTCTCTCTCTCGATCAGGAAGACTTTTGGAAAGCGGATGCTCTCCTCGACCAGAGCCACGCATTGATTGGACTGCAGAAGTGGGAAGAGGCACAGTCCTCTGCCGGGGGAGGAATTACCCTGAACCCCTCAGGCACAGTCGAGGCAGGGCTTTACCTTGCCATTGGAGATATCGGCATGCACCGAATGGACTATGAAACCGCTGCCGCAAACTACCTCAAGGCCTCCAAGCTGTTCATCGATGATCGGGAAATTAAGCCACTGGGCCTCCTCCGGGCAGCCGAAGCGATGGAAAAAGGAGGCAAACTGGAAAGGGCAACCCAGATCCGAAAGCAGCTCCGGGAGGAATTCCCCTCCTGGAAATCACCGGAGAGCTAAAACTTTCAATCCTACACACCGGTAAGGCCAAACCGCCGTCGGGCGGGATGCGAGAAATTTTCCGCTTTCCGGGCCCCTTCCCGAGGATGCCCTCTCCAGAAGAACTAAAATCGTCATTTTGGTTGCCAGATCATCCGAAGGGCTTATTAAAATCCAACGCCCGGCTGCGACCTTTTTTTATAGGCTAATTGATCCTCTACTTCCCCCCGTCCAATGACCGTAAACCCGATCCTTGTCCCGATTGCTGGAATCGTCGGATTGATCATCGCCTTCATTCTGCTGTCGCGGATTGTTCGATATTCGGGAGGCGAGGGCAAAGTCGCCGAGATCGCCGAGAAGATTCACCGGGGAGCGATGGTCTTCATGAAGCGGGAGTTCCTTCTCATTTCTATTTTTGCACTGGTGATCGGGGGCGCTCTCTTCTTCTTCCAGAAGCAGGAATATGGCCGACAACAGTCACTGGCATTCTTTCTNGGCGCNCTCTCCTCCTCTATTGCTGGATTCATNGGAATGTATACCGCCACCAAGGCGAATGTCAGGACAACCTTGGCAGCCAAGAATGAGGGCGCGGCCAAGGCCCTCACTATCGCCTTCTTTGGTGGCGCGGTGATGGGCCTGACAGTAGCCTCGATGGGTCTGATCGGACTGGGAGGGCTCTTCGCTTTCTTCAAGGACCACCATGAAGTCGCTGAGATCATGGAGGGCTTTGCCATGGGAGCCTCGCTGGTTGCCCTCTTCTACCGAGTTGGGGGTGGAATCTTTACCAAGGCCGCTGACGTTGGTGCTGATCTGGTCGGGAAGGTCGAAGCCGGCATTCCTGAGGATGATCCAAGGAATCCGGGAGTCATCGCTGACAACGTGGGTGATAATGTGGGCGATGTGGCCGGAATGGGCTCAGACATCTTCGAATCCTACTGCAATGCACAGATCGCCACCCTCGCAATCGCCGCCGCAGTGGGGGCCCGGGCCATCAATTCCGCAGATGAACAGGCCCTTGCCTTCATGGAGAAAGTTGGTGCCGCTCCCGGGCAAAAAGGAATGGAGCAGCTTATGCAACTCCCNCTTCTCCTCACCGCNGTCGGGCTACTCTGCTCTCTCCTCGGTATTCTGATCGTGAAAAGCCTGGCCGGCAAGAATGCTGCCGAGGCTCTTCGGTTTGGAACAATCGGTTCTGCGATTCTCTATATCGGGGCATCGTTTGGCCTCGCCAGCATGCTTGGCCTCAGCCCCAATGTCGGACTCTGTATCCTATGCGGTGCGGTGGGAGGAATCATCATCGGACTCATCACTGAACACTACACCGGCGGCAAGCCCGTCAAGGACATCGCGCGCCAAGGTGAAACCGGGGTAGCCACCATCATGATCGCAGGCCTCTCGGTCGGCTTGAAATCTGTTGCTATTCCTCTACTCACGATTGCCGCTACCATTTACGTCTCTTTCGAGTTTGCCGGCCTCTACGGTGTAGGAATGGCCGCCGTGGGCATGCTGGGCACAGTAGGGATCACCATGGCTATTGACGCCTACGGACCCGTAGCCGACAACGCAGGCGGAATAGCCGAAATGGCTGCCATGGGTGAAGAGACCCGCAAAATCACCGACAGTCTTGATGCGGTAGGAAATACCACCGCCGCGATTGGAAAAGGGTTTGCCATTGGTGCGGCTGGGCTCTCAGCCCTCGCCCTGACCACCGCTTTCATCCAGAAGACCGAAGTCGTTCTGGACCTCAGCCAACCGGAGATCCTGCGCACCTTCTTCGTGGGCGTGTTTATTGGAGGAGTTGTGCCCTTCCTGAATGGAGCGATCACCATGGATGCCGTCGGACGGGCAGCCTTCGACATGATTTCCGAGATCCGGCGACAATTCCGGGAAATTCCCGGTCTTCTCGAGGGCACTGGTGAGCCCGACTCAGACCGCTGTGTGGATATTGCCACAAGGGCCGCTACGAAACGCATGATTCTGCCTGCTGTCCTGGCCGTGGGAACCCCTGTGGTCGTTGGCTTCGGCTTTGGGGCTGATGGCGCCACGGCTCTTGCAGGAACACTCTGTGGGGCGCTACTGGGGTGCATCCTTCTCGCCCTGATGATGTCCAACGCTGGCGGGGCATGGGATAATGCCAAGAAATATGTNGAGGATGGACACTTCGGCGGCAAGGGCGGAGAAACCCACAAGGGNTGCGTNGTTGGTGATACTGTCGGTGACCCTCTCAAGGACACCTCAGGGCCGTCGATGAACATCGTGATCAACGTTATGGCCATCGTCAGTATCGTGATCGCCCCGCTTCTCGCCTGAAAGCAGACCGCTAGGTAACCCTCAGACAGGAGGGGGGGGCTCTTCCTCCTCCGCGCTCTGCGCTCGGACCAGGTTCGCTACCAGCGGCTTCAGGGTGAGTCCCTGCACCGCAATAGAGAAAATCACTATCACGTAAGTCGCCACCAGAATCACTTCCCTGTGCTCAATCGACTTGGGTATTGCGAGAGCCAGAGCTACAGAAATTCCNCCTCTGAGCCCTCCCCAGGTCAGGACCCGCACCACCCCGGGAGAAAATTTCCGTTTTTGTTTCAACAGCATCACAGGCACCGAAGTGGCCGTGAAGCGGGCTCCCAGAACAACCACAATGAGAACCGCACCGGCAGCAATAGCCTTACCCGACAAATCAAGTACGAACAACTCCAGTCCGATCAGGAGAAAAAGGACCGCGTTTAGAATCTCATCAACAAGCTCCCAGAAGGTATCAAGGTGCTCCCGGGTCTTATCGCTCATCGCGAAACTCCGCCCATGATTACCCATCATGAGACCAGCAACGACCATCGCCAGCGGACCGCTCAAGTGCCATTGAGACGCCAGCCGATATCCAGCTACAACCAGTGCCAGAGTGATCAGGATTTCCATCTGGTAGTTATCGATCGAGCGGAGCATGAAATACGCTCCCAGCCCGAGGGCAAATCCCCACAACATCCCACCACCCGCTTCGACCAGAAACAGCCGGACCACATCCCCTGCGCCCGAAATACCGTGATCCCCTTGGCCTCCGACTGCAATTCCAAGCAGCGCAAGAAACACCACGACTCCGACCCCATCGTTGAAAAGCGACTCTCCCGTAATTTTGGTCTCGAGAGATTTTGGAGCGCCCGCTGTCTTAAGAATCCCAAGAACCGCTACCGGATCTGTCGGCGAAATGAGNGCCCCGAAGACAAGGCACCAGATGAACGGAACCTCGAATCCGAACAGCGGCAGAAGAAGCCAAGTGGCACCTCCGACAAGAAACGTCGAGAGAATCACTCCGAAACTCGCCATGATGGCTACCACCTTCTTCTGGTCCAGAAGGTCCCCAAGGTTCACGTGAAGAGCGCCTGCAAACAGGAGGAAACTCAGCATTCCCTCCATCAAAGCCTTGTTGAAATCAATGGATTCCACGAACCGGTCTGCTGCTTCCGGCAAAAGAGGAAGGGCATCCCGGAGAACCAGCAGCAAAACACTGGCCAACAACCCGATAAGCATGATTCCGATCGTGGTCGGCAGTTTGAACAGCTTCAGGTTCAGGTAGCCAAAAATAGCAGCGAGAACGAGCAGGACAGAGGCAAGATCAAGAAATTCCATGAGATTACATTGTTTTGAGATTCCGAGCAGGCCCTCGGGTAGGGGCCTCCTTTTATTCAGGATTAGTGGGCGAATCGGAAAATCCGAATTTGTTGCCGACCGCTGACCATCCAGCGGAGAGAACTTCATCAATGACAACCTGATCGGGCCCGGAATCCTCTGCGAATCGAATTTTCACGATAAAGGCACGAGGTTTCCCCTCCTCATCACCATACCGGACCAGTCTCTTTTCCACCTCGGAGCGGCGTGCCGCATACCCGAAGAGTGCCTGCTTACGGTCAGGGGACTGGAGCCGGAAAGANAGCCATTCACGCTCATCCACAAATCCATAGTTGTAATATTGAACCTTCGAGCAAAGGACTCGGAAGAGGACCGGCTTCATGGGGCGAGCCTCCCGGATTTCCTCCCAAGTCATCTCGGAGTATCCAACCCAGCTCTCCCAGTCGACCCGGTAGCCATTCTCACCATGTTGAACAGTAATCGGCCTGCGACTATTATCAGAAAAAACGACATCGGTAGCCCAGAGGTCTCCATTTTTTACAATACGTCCACCAGCAGCTACCAATTTCGCCACCTTGGGCGTCAACTCGCGGGTCTGATAATAGTCTCTGATTCTCTCCTGCTGGTAGCGATCCCGAAGGGTAACAGCGAGAAGCTCATCCACGGTAGTCGCCCCTAGAAATCTCTCGATCGCCTCCGTCATTGCAGCCACCTCGGCATCAATATCCGCCGCCCGTAACTCTTTCACAAATACCCCTTCTTCATCATCCGTCCCTACAACTATTCCCTCTCTCGAAAGCAAGGTATCTTCGAAAGAACTTCCTTCCTTCCCTTTATCCAGATCCACCAGAAATAGAATCATTACCCCGGCGATCAGGACAACAGCGACCAGCCCCCCAAAAAGCACTATCTTCAAGGAACTCCGCCGGCCGCTTNCTGCAGACTCCCTGGTGGATTCCGAGTCCCAGTCAAAACTCTCCGAACGCCCTCTGCTTTTGACCACCTTCCGGCGTCTTTTTCTTCTCCGACCAGTTCTTTCCGTTCCCGGAGATTTCATTTCTGAGGATTCCCCGCTCTCATCCCTGCTCACTCCCACATCAGCCTTCCGGAATTCCTGCCCAACGCCTCTGTTCACAATCACATCGGTATTGCGGAATGACTGCCTGGCACTTCTGTTAGCGGCCACCTCAACCTGTTGGCTGTCCTCCTCTTTCACCTTCCTTGCTGGAAGCTCACCTGCCAAATTAATGCCAACCTGAACCTTTGGTCTCGCCTCCGCACTACCGCCTGAGGCCTGCGAGAGGCGGACACCCACCATCTCCCCGCAACTGGGGCACTCCGCCATCACCCCCTCAGANCCGGACGGAAGTCGAAAAATAGCATGGCACAGGGGGCAGGAGTATCCACTCCAATCCTTTTGGACCTCGTTGGGACCGTCTTCCATCGTGCCTGTAGGATAATCTCCCCTGCGAAAGTGCTCAATCTGATTTGATTTCGATCTTCTTCGGACGGCGAAGCGGAATACCTCCGTCTCCNTCGCCGAGAACTTCAGTCTCCAGCAGCAGACTCGGACCCTTCACAAAAATACTCAATTCCCCCTGGGCNTTCTCAAGACTTACCAACTCGGCATTGTAGGGGTCTTCCCCAATCAGTCCACTCACCTGAGGAAGGATCGGAGCTACGGGGAGGAGCTGCTGGGCACCCGATTCCATCGCGAGAGGCCCGTAGCGCTTCAACACCTCATTGGTTCCAATGCCCCCCTTTCCATGCAGGTCGCATAGCCCAAGTTTTGCCCGGTCGGCACGCAGCCACTCGGTTTGGCCCGCATAACGGAAGCTNCGGTTTCCTTGCGTGTCTTCNACCGAATCGTAACAGTAGCGAGTTGCCAGCAACCCGGAATGACTGCAAACCTTCGCGGGCGACAGCCCCTCGGGAAGCTCAACTCCCTTTCCAGGATAATGCTGGTCGGCGACATTCATAACCTCCGCCCACGGTTGGAAAGTGAGATTCTTTCCGAAAGCGTTCTCATAAACGGCTTTTTTACCCTGATGAAACCCCACCCAGACTCCCAAGGCTACCCTCCCGTTATAACCAAGGCACCACCCGTCAGCAAAATCATGGGTAGTTCCGGTCTTAACAGCTCCCGGAAAAGACGGCGAGGCAATCGCCGAAGCCTGCTCAGCTAGATTCCCACTAACCATGGACTCTCTCAGCATTTCGTGAATCTGATACGCAGTGATCTCGTCACATGCAGCCTCGAGATNGGACTTTGCGGGAGCGGGGGCCTCATAGACAACCTCTCCATCTCCATTCTCAATTCGCTCGATATACCGGGGTTCCCCNGGAAGCTGACCCTTNCGGGAAATTGCGGCATAAGCCCCNACTGCTTCCCGGAGTGAAACCGAGTCGTGACCGAGAAGCATCCGAGTAAGGAGATTTTNACTTCCCACCGGGAGGCCAAATGCCCTGGCTTGCGCTGCGACCCTTGCGAGAGTCAACTCCCGTCCCAACCGCACCGTGGCGGCCAGCTTGGATGAGGCGAGCGCACGCGTGCTGGAAATTCGCCCTTCGTAATGCGGATCTGTGACTTCCATGCCCCATTCCCCGAGAATCCCCTCCTGGGCGCCAACCGCGACTGCCCGTGCATCCATTGCCTCATCCCTGACCGTAGTGCAGGGGTGTCCTCCATACCCCAGGGCGGCCGCATAAACCATGGGAAGAAAGGCCGTTCCGAATGGCCGCCGCCCGAGTTCAACAAAATCGTACTGGGAATGAGCATAGTCCCTGCCTCCCACATGAGCGAGAACGTTTCCCGTATCNGGATCGATCATCAGGGCAGCACCCTGCACGTAGGCTGGCACTTTACCTGGAGAGGGCTTGAAATCCGCACGCTTCTGATGGTTGTAACCGGCCCTGGCCTCGATCAAATCAAGGTGCTCCCGTANGCTTTGCTCNGCCTCCTCCTGCACGTCCCGATCAATTGTAGTATGAATCCTGAATCCACCCCGGGACATCGCCTCAATTCCAACCTTCTCCAAGGCGATATCATCGACGATTTCGTAGAGATGAGACTTCCCCTTTCTTAAAGGCTTGGGATTGACCACTACGGGCTTGCTGGAGAGCCCTATCCATTCCGATTCCGTAATCATCTCCTCTGCCAGCATCCGATTCAGCACGTGATCCCGCGCCTTGCGGTTCTTAGCCGGGTTGGAAAGGGGAGAAATCAAAGTCGGATTTTTCACACATGCCACCAGGGAAGCGCACTCCTCGACCGTAAGCGCCATGGGTTCCTTTCCAAAGTATCCCAATGCCGCAGAGCGCACACCATAGTATCCGTGACCGAAAGGAATCCGGTTCAGGTAATACTCCAGAACTACCCTCTTCATCCGCCCCTTCCTCTCCGTTTCGTCAGGATATTCCGCCATCAGCGAACGTGTGAGGTGCCGCTCGATGCGCAGGGCGAGGAAGGCCTCGACGATCTTCCTCTCAATCCCTGTCTGCCCGAGAGCCCTCGCTCCCGACTTCAAGTCAAAGGCATTTCGCGCCAGCTGCATGGTAATTGTACTGGCGCCTTGGGTCACCGCCCGGGCCTTGAAGTTCAGCCAGACCGCCCGGACTACCCCAACTTGGTCGACACCATTGTGCTCAAAGAAGCGCTGGTCCTCCTGAGCGATGAGGGCATCAATCAGCTTTTCCGGCACCTCTTCAATAGCNACCTTACTACGGTTTTCCACGAACATCCGGCCAATCTCCCGGCCCTTGCGGTCCAGAATCATGCTGGGGATCTCCACATCATCGATCGTTGAGATGTCAATGGCCGCCGCCTGTTGCTTGTAAGGCTCCAGCCGTTCATCGGCAATTCTCAGACCCANGATCGCAGCGGTCATGCAGAGAAGGAGGAAAACCCACAACCCTTTACGCTTGTAAAAACGACGCTTCCGTCGGTTTTTGGTGTTCTGTCTCGCCATGGAATCAAGGGATCCAAATCGGCCTTGCCCGCCCCCTGTCGGGGGAAATTACCCATCTTCCGGGACTGGGGCAACTCCTCTATTGCAGCATGTCCTTGCTCCCATGATCAAGGAGAGCGGCCCGCTCTCCTTCTCAGGCTTCATGGAACTCGCCCTCTACCAGGAGGAATTCGGCTACTACACTGACCCAACCCGCACCCGGGTCGGCCAGACTGGCGACTTTGCCACCAGTGTCAGTGTCGGGGCCACCTACGGCCGTCTCCTAGCCCTGAGGATTCATCAAGTCTGGGAAGCNCATGGCAACCCCCGGGTCTTCCCTGTCCTCGAACCCGGCCCCGAGGATGGCTCCCTTGCACTCGACATCCTCCGGGCCGCCCGTGAGCAGGACCCAGCCTTCCACCAAGCCCTCCACTACACCGCCTGCGAACCCGGCACCCGCAAGCGTGAGGCCCTTGCCAACCGCTTCGCAGCCACCGGGGAGCCGAACCTCCGGGTGGTAGCAGCTCCCGCCGAGGCCAAGGCGGAGTGGGGAATGGTCCTGGCCAACGAAGTCCTCGACGCCCTCCCCGTTCACCTTGTCCGCTGGTCAGGAAGCTCCTGGCAGGAAATGTTCGTNGGACTCGAGAGTGAGAAGCTCGCATGGACTATCGCTCCCTGTTCCGACAGCCCCCTGAGTCTACACCTCGCCAAGCTTCCAACCGATCTNCCGGAAGGCTACACCACCGAGGTNTGCCTGGAGCTCTTTCCCTTTCTGAAGGAACTAGCCGCCACCTTCGAGGACACTCTGCTTCTTCTCATCGACTACGGGTTTGAGCGGCAGGAATATTATCATCCGGACCGCAACGAGGGCACCCTGCAGACCTACTCCCGTCATCAAGTCGGAAAGGACCCACTTGAAGCTCCGGGAGAGCGCGACCTTTCCACTCATCTTGATCTCACTAGCGTAGGCGAGGCCGCTCAGGCTGCCGGCCTGANCTCTCTTGGCTCTTCNCGACAGGAAAGCTACCTGGTGCATCTAGCCTCAGGGTTGCTGCAAAACCTCTCCTCGCCCGAAGCAAACAGGGAATTCCTCGGCCAGTTTCAAACCCTTACTCACCCTGCTTTTTTTGGCTCCCGCTTTCACTTTCTCGAGTTCGCCAAGGGCCCCATCAGCTCTGGTCTGGCCTTTCCGGGACGAATCTAGGCTCTCACCAACAAAGACAGACTCTTCCCACAATGGCCCCTTGTCATTTCCCGCCAACCCCCTAGCCTCCCCGCCAATGCCGGGATGGCGGAATTGGTAGACGCGCCTGATTTAGGATCAGGTGTCCCTAGGACGTGCAGGTTCGAGTCCTGTTCCCGGTATGTTTCTACCTTTCAGTGCCTTA
>PBTP01000134.1 GCA_002729275.1 Roseibacillus sp.
GGACCAGCAGTAGTAACCGGTATCGGATTGCAGTCTTTCAGCCTGACCCTCGCGCTCCGCTATCTCAACCCGAAGCGGACCTACTTCTCGCTCATCACCCTGGTATGTCTTCTGGGTGTGGCGGTAGGAGTAATGGTACTCATTGTAGTGCTTGCGGTGATGGCTGGGTTTGAAAGAGAGGTGAAAAGTCGATTGCTGGGATTCTCGCCCCACATAGAGCTGAGAAAAGAAGGAGTGATTGTCACGACAGGTGACGGGGGGACGGTTACGGGAACTATGGCAGGAAGGAGCCCATCAGGGATCTCACTTCGTCTCGAGCCGGGCTCGGAGGAGCCAATTGTCATTCCCTCCGAGGACATCGCTACTCTTGCCAGAACACCCCTGCTGATCCGGGAGTGGGGCAATATACAGGAGCGTGTGGAAGNGGTGGGGGAAGTGACGGAGTCCTATGCNCAGCTCNGAGACTTCACGATTCTTGAGAGGTCGGACCGATTCGCCCCGGTNGAGTTCCGGGCGATCGACACCTCCAACCAGCAACAGATGGCTGCCCTGCAAGAGCTCATCCTTGATGGNGGNACTGCTGATATCGGCCTTGATGAAAGAGCTGTAGTTGCGGANTCGACCGCAAGGAATTTCGATATTTCGGTGGGAGACACGATTTTACTCCACTCTGCNCGTAACTTGCAGCAGATGGCGAATTCGTGGAAAATCACAGACCAGCGGCTGGTNGNGGAAGAGAANGCCAGCTTGTTTGAGCAGGCCCGCAGGGANCTTGGTCAAAAGGTGGNCCTTGAGGACGGAAAGGAAGTGTTCGAGTGGGAGTTTCTAGCGGGTCTGTATGACGCTNTTGATGGNCTCCGAAATGGGAAAATACGGCCTAGTGAGCGAGAGATCCTAAATACGGTCCTTATCATCCTGCAGGAGGGANNGCGGAATGAGGANAGCTCCAAGTTTATCCTGGAGGCNGGATCCATCCAGAGGATCTTGGAGCAATTNGATCTTCTCGGACAAATGGACCGGGAGGTAGAAGACGGNCGNTTGTTGCGNGGCTTGAGNGAGGTAGCTCTGCCTNGAGAACTGGANGTNGTGGGAATNTTCCGGACNAGTCAGCACGTGATGCATCCGGNGGTNTTTGTGCCTCTCGCAACGGGGCAGGAACTGAAAAATATGGCGGGAGGAGTCGAGTCCCTCGGGGTTCGGGTTGCTGACCCNTACAAGCTGGAAGAGGTTCAGGCNAGGCTTCAACAGGAGNTGGGCCCCTCGTGGTCTGTNCTCAGCTGGCAGGACCAGAATCGCGCNTGGGTCGAGCTCATAGCTCGCGAGCGCATGATGATGTATTTCGCTCTCTCNTTCATCGTCCTTGTGTCCGCNTTCTGTATTATGGCGGTGATATTCACCATCACCATCATGAAGAANCAGGAGATCGGNGTAATGAAGGCCTTGGGNGCGACTCCCTTNCAGNTCNTTANGGTCTTTACCTNNCANGGNTCGATNGTGGGGTTGNTGGGNGCNCTNCTTGGAGTNGGCCTCGGNCTNCTAGTNGTNCATTTCCGTGACCCTATTTANGANATGCTCAAGNGGGTTGGNTTTGATGTNTTTCCNGCNGANTTCCATGGAATTGATGGNCTCCCTGCNCATGTCAACATGCAGGAGGTCGCGACNGTTGNNATNGGGGCNTCAATTCTCTGTGTCATTGCAGCNCTGATNCCNGCCTTTCTAACATCCCGGCGTGATCCTGCGCGCTGCCTGCGTAATTACTAGGCNCCTGNGTGATGGAAATCTGGGTTGTCGAAGNAGATGGNAAAAAGGGNCCCTNTGANACNTATCTCGTACGNGAAAGGATTGAGGNTGGGGNNCTTTCTGGCGACGAGCTGGCTTGGCACAAGGACCAGGATGGCTGGGTGAAGTTGCGGGAGATGGATGTCTTCCGNTCAGCNTTCGAGCCCGCGGACTTGGAAGNGCAGGAAGCCCTNCCGCCACCGCTTCCNGNTGAACCCTATCCTTTTCTCAGGTTCTTCGCCCGCTGGTTTGANGNATCGCTCTACCTGCTCTTTTTTTTCTCTCTNTTNCGGCTAGCAGGAGGTGANCCCCTCCAGATGTATGCCAGCCCATCCGTCTACCTCTACTTCCTNCCCTTCCTGCTNCTGGAGGCGACAATGCTTCACAAGCTGGNAACCACCCCNGGNAAGTATCTCCTTGGNATNCGGGTTGTCACCTTGGATGAAAAGCCCCTCAGCCTACAGNCTGCGCTNGTTCGATCTCTTCGGGCCTTCATTGTNGGCCTCGGNCTNATGGTGCATCCAGTATTGACCGGAATNTGCCACTTTTATTGNATTTGGTATCTTCTTCGCCGCAAAGAAGCCCCCTGGGATACGATGACGACNACAAGNGTNGTNGGAAAAAGAANCCGAATGGTTGCNGNGTTACGTTTTTCTCTTCTCTTTGTGGCNCTNGTTTNGCTTCTTTTTGTNGTCTTACTACCCACGCTCCAAGTGATTCTTGAATCGTTCANAGAGTTGGCNANGGAGCAGANGGGTGGGGCGCTTTGACTCTTCGCAGGAGAACAGGGACACTCTGAAACANATGCCTGGCACCGTCTACTTCGATCTGGAAACGCAGCGTAGCTTTAACGATGTCGGAGGATCAGCTAATCTCAGCCAAATGAGGGTTTCCGTGGGATGTTCCTTCTGTACGGAATCNGGTCAATANCGGGTCTACCCGGAGGAAGAGCTGGAGGANNTGNTNCAGCTTCTGACCAAGGCCGACCTNGTGGTTGGCTACAACCACCTCCACTTTGACTANGGGGTGCTTGAGGGCTATACCGTATTAGANNTNGGTTCCCGNACGGTTAACTTGGATCTTATGGCGGATNTAAAGGAGATNCTNGGGCGGCGGGTTGGCCTTGGACATGTTGCCGCNGCNACCNTGGGAACGGGAAAGACTGCGGTCGGGGTTGATGCCNTNAAGTGGTGGCGCGAGCATAAAACCACNGGGAGCAACGAGCCTTTNATGCGCATCGCGGAATACTGTGCCTACGATGTNAAGGTCACCAAGTGCTTACATGAATACGGACGGGAACATGGCCATATCAAGTTTGACGACGGCTCTGGATTAGAGCAGGAGATTGCCGTGGACTGGTAAGGANCCTGTNCCNCCTGAGNNGGGGAGGACTTCTNNACGCTANNCGGGAGACTCANGCNCAGCCTCAGGGTTTCTTGGGAGAGGCNCCCTCCTGGGGNCTGGGCTTNACCACGCAANGTGTTCTTTCCCCGCAATAGGAGCAGTTGAACGTNTTTGTCAGGAGAATATCCCGNGCAANTCGGAGNCGGTAGCTCCAGAAGNTACGACCTACGTNCCGGTTGCGNTGGGCTCGCGANCCNCGGAGAACNGGGCCACGGCAGAGGGGGCAATAGGCGGAATGAGCAAAAAACTTNTAGAGCAGGAAAATGCAAAAACTGCAGANGAGNCCATAAAGCCCCAACCGGGCTCGNNCNGGAAGATCCATGTAAAACGCGGATAGGATCANCCCGATGGAAGCNGTNAGGGTCNAACTAAGGAGCAGGAGACAGANNGCNCCTANTCTTANTGCCCGGACAGAACGGNTACTGGCGAGTTTATGCATTAACAGNAGTGATAANTGCAGACATTATGTGACGAGCTGGNCGCNGGTAGTCCNCGGGGCTCGATAGGTGGTTGNAACCAAGGGGNCTCGCGGAGAATTCTGNTCTCACAGGANGTCGAGNAAAGNTAATCCAAGGTGCAAATTNNTNCCGNGGAAGCAACCTAGGCAAAGAAGCCCATCATCTGGAGGACCTTGAACAGCACAAAGATAAAAATCGTGAAGATTCCCCAGATGGANTACTTGACGGTGGCCTCGATNGATTTCCGTTTCATGGTNCNGNGNTGTCTATAACTCATAGCNGCTGNCAGGAACAATGCAAATTAGCTGCGGCCNCATCCCNCATNNGGATAATANGAAGGNTNCAATCCCCAGCGCNGGGNTGNTTCCGTGGATCGTCAGGAACAAGGTGTTGAGCCCTGCGTAAGATTGCGATTGAATACTGGAAAATGCCTTANCGGAGTGATGATCGACTCGAGTTGGCCCTGCGTGCGTCCAACGAGGGNATATGGGACTGGAACCTCACTTCGGATGAGGTTCACTANTCCGGNCGCATTCTTCGCTTTTTTGGCCGGCGGCGGGAGGAGATGCCTAATCTTTTCCGGTGTGTTGAATTGATCCACGAAGCTGACAGGGATCTTTTTGTNAGCAGAGTTGAGGCCATTCTNANGGTNGGAGGAGAGGANTTGCTCGCGATTGAGCCACGAATTCGGGTGGNTAATGGCGAGGGCGAATGGAATTGGTTCCGCATTCGAGGCGTGGTNGTGCGNGATGCAGGGGNACAGGCNATCCGGGTGGCGGGCTCGATGATCAATATTACGCCACGGAAGCTGGTGGAGCAGGAACTCCTCGAGGAGCGCCATCTCATGAGGCTGCTCATTGATAATGTTCCNNTGAATATCTATTTCAAGGACCNGGACTCCAAGTTCAAGTTGGTNAACAAGTCGATGGCCAAGTGGAATGGCTTCGGAAGTCCTGAGGATGTCGTTGGGAAAAGCGATCATGACCTTTTCCGCGAGGATCATGCCAACGAAGCGCTCAGCGATGAGAGAAAGATTTTAGAAAGTGGGGAGCCAATCCTCGGCTATGTTGAGAAGGAGACCACGCCTGCGGGAGGAGAGGCTTGGGTGTTGACCACGAAAATGCCCCTGATTGACAGGGTTGGTGCGATTATCGGGACCTTTGGGGTCTCAAGCGATGTTTCCGAGCTTGTGCGAACCCAGCAGTCGCTCGCAGAGGCGGCTGCTGCATTACAGCGACGTAACGACGAGATTGAGGAAGAGCTGGCACTAGCACGGGAGGTCCAGCAGGCCCTTCTGCCTCACGACTATCCGACGGTTCCCGCCGGCCCGGGCAGCGGGCAGCTGAAATTTGGTCATCGCTACATACCGATCTCGGGCTTGGCGGGTGATTTTTTCGAGGTATTTCCGATTGGAGATCATTGTGCGGGTTTATTCATCTGCGACGTGATGGGGCACGGCGTGCGTTCAGCTCTCATAGTATCAATGCTGCGGGGTCTCGCGGAACGGATCCATCAGGTCGCTGAGGATCCTGGAGAATTTCTCGGTCAGCTTAACAGCGGGCTTTCTGCCATTCTGACTGAGGCTGAGATGACGATGTTTGCCACCGCATTTCTCGCGGTGATTGATCTCGAAAATGGAGAATTACGATACGCCAGCGCCGGACATCCGGCCCCGATAATGCGCAGTATCGAGGGTGAAGCTGGAGTGCTGCCAATGGGGGGCCGGGGAAAAGGAACTGCATTAGGGCTCTTCCCGGACGCAACCTATGAGTCCCAGACTCTCAAGTTGAGCATGTTAAAGCAGCTTATGCTCTTCACGGACGGGATTATCGAAGTCGAAAATCCTGATGGTGAGGCCTTTCTTCAGAACAGGTTGGTCCAGGCGGTTTCGGATGAGGAATGTTCTGGAGTGGACCAACTTCTCGACCGCGTCCTTGATCGCGTTCTTAGTTTTGCGGAAAGCCAGCGTTTTGACGACGATGTTTGCTTGCTAGCAGTTGAGATTGGAGAGGACTAATGTTGCTCCCGCACCGGACTACATTCTTCCTGTGACGAGGGTCCAATGCTTGGCGATAACCCCAAACCCAAGAACCGAAGGGCCCTTTGCCAGCATGATATGCCGGTGCCCGTCCGAGTAGAACCATGATTCGTAGGCGGAGGAAAAGCTTCCCTGCCCCGCGGCAATACACTCGCCCGAAGGCCCACCGCTAAAGCCCGCTTTCCGTGCCCGATCGGAGAAACTCTTTTTGCCTGGAACCGGGGAAGTATGTGAAAAGAAGCCCATCCGCGCCATATCGCCCGAGTGCCCGGTGGCCGAGCTGCTGAGCTTTTCCTCCAGTTTGAGGGGGCGCAGGCCGAGAACTGCCCGTTCATAGCTGATCAAGCGAGCGAAATTTTTCTGAGGCGCGCTTGCCCAGCTGGATGCTTGGTTGTGCTCGTTAGCTGATGTCAGGCTTGCTATCTCTGAGCGCATTGTGCCGAGGACTTCCGCCGCCTTCATATAGCTGCTGCCATCGAAACTCTCCTCAAGTGCAGACTTGCGGCGCTCCAGTTTGCTGATTGCGCGGGCCTCTTCCTTGGTTTGACCCTCAAAGCGGGCGAGCTGGTCGTGGATCTCAACCAAGGCATCAGTGATTCCGTCAATTTGCTTATCGATGGCGGTGGTATCCGTATTAGAAAGCTTTGTGGCTCGCTGGTAGAGCCGGTCCAGTTTCTCCCACTCGGCACGGAGGCTGTCGATTTCCTGCCGGTTTTTCTGCCAATCTTTCATCATGAGCGGATAGACCCGGGAGCGCTCCCCTCGCAGCTCATCCACGATGGTTACGAGCTCCTCATAGGGATTACCTCCTTGGTTTCTGCTGCTCAGAACATCGGCGAGCCTCCGCTCGTGGTATTGCCTCGCCTTTTGTAGAGCCTTTCTAAAGGACGGAACGGCTTCCTTGCCTAGCAAGTGAACGCTCCGATAGGCCGCCTGCCGGCGCTCCGGGATGCTGGATTGCATCCACTGGAGCGCCTTCATAATGACTTGCTTTGATGGGGGTGAAGGAGCCTGGGACTCTTCCGCGACGAGGAGTCTTGGGAATATGAAGACCAGAATCAGGAGATTACGAAAAGGCATGATCGGAGATTGGTGGAGCAGGGTGCTTCAAAACAAGTTTAGATGCACGCGGATTTTCGTGTCTTGACCTGAGGGGCAGAGCCAGTTTCCTTCCGGCAATGCTGAGGCAGCTTTTGACATCTAAGCTTCACCGGGCGGTGGTTTCTGAGGCCTCCGTGGAGTATGAGGGCAGTATTGAAATTCCAGCCGATCTGGTGGAGGAGGCCCGGTTAGTTTCCGGAGAGAAGGTTTTGGTGGCATCGATTACGACTGGGGCTCGGCTGGAAACCTACGTGCAGGTGGGTCCGCGGGACACGGGTAAGATTATTGTGAATGGTGGAGCAGCACATTTGATCGGCAAGGGGGAACTGGTAACCATCATGGCGTTCAGTTTATGTGAGGACCCTGTTGAGGCCCGAAAGCTAGTTCTGGATGAGGATAACAATATTCTCCGAGCCAGTGGCTAGGTTCGAGTCGATGCAGTTCTGCTGGATTGAGTCTAGCGCTCTGGCTGCTCCGGAAAGTGATCTTTAAGCACAGCGGAGTTTCCCTGCGACGCAGTAGAGGAAACGGGCCCTTGGACATTTCTTTTTTTTGGCAAATCCCATTGAACCAATTCTGAACTTTGTTTCACGGTGACGTGCTCGCCAGAGTAGTAGACGGTTTCCTCCTTCAGGATTCCAACGTCCTTCGCCAGCCACAAGCTCCGCTTGAGCGAGGTAGCCTGATCCTCTCCCGTGACAGGGTTAAGGGAGCTGCTTTCATTGGTAATCTGGATTCGTGTCGCTTGGAAAGTTCCCGCGGGAACAGTAACTTCTTCTTGTTCGATTACTTTAAATAGAAAGGGATTTCCTGGCTCTCGCCCATTGCGCTCCCAATATTGCCCCGGACGCATTGAGGCCTTGGCGAGAGGAACCCCTTTCTCAAGTAACTGTGCTTCTTCTGCCTTCAGGTGCACTGGAACCCATCCCCAGCTGAAGACCCCGTTCCTATTAATCTGGTAGAGTTCCTCGCCCAGGAGCTTGCCGTCCTCATAAATGGCAATTGCAGTCAATACCGGCTTACCGTTTCCGAGGTTTCGTTTTCCACTGCACCTGCGTGTCTGCTCAAAAGTGATAAGTTGGGCAGTATCTGTCGATCCGGTGTAATGGCTGGCATCAGCCGGAGAGAGGGGAACCCTGAGGGGAATTTTCTTCTCGATCCTGTATTTCCATATTTCGCCTGGGATAGGGCTGAAATAAGGAACGCCGAGGAGGTCAACTCTCTTGGGCGAGAGTGCTCCCTGCAGGGTGGGCGATCTTTTTTCCCTACAGCTATATGTCATCAGGGTCGCTCCAAGGAGGAGCGCTAGGAGAGGACACTTGAAAACGGGTCTCCTCATGAGGCTCGTGGAGGGATGGAAACGATGATCCGACTACCCCCACTCCATTTGGCTTGGAGGCGAAAGCGCCAAGTCGTTTCAGGAAAGGTCAGGGGTGCGAATCGGCGCCTGAGACAGCGGATAATGACGATCGGTAAAAGGGTGAGGGAGATTAGGATAATGGGAGGAGGAAGCAGCTTTTCACGGGATTGCTTCTCTGGGTGAGGGTCATCAGGAATTCCGCTTTTTGATTGATTCTGCCCACGCAGCGCCTGGTTCTTCCAAAAAATCAGTTCCTCTCCAGTTTCAAGGGCGAGGGCCTCCATGCGGGCTCGGGTATGCGGTTCTTTCATTCCCCGGGAAACTGCGCTTTGGCGAACAACTTCGAGGGGTTTTTCACCGGATAGCTTAGCGGAAGTATTCCGGGTGACTACAACAGGTCGGTAGAGTGATTCGGGGAGGTGCAGAACGACTGCCCATAGAGATTGCCGGGACCACGTTTCTCCGATGCGCAGGGCCAACTCTTCCAAAGTCGTCTCGGAGCCAAGACTCCTGCTCCAGAGGACGACGAATACGTCGACATCGTGATTCCGCCGATAGCGACCGAGCTCTTCTTCCAGCCGAAGGGTCCGGTCTTCACCCAGCCAACCGCTAGGGTCGAGAACCTGGCCTCTCGGAGGAGAGGGGAATTCGACCCCCTGGCTTTTCGCGAGTCCAGGGAGGAGAACAGTGATTATGATCAGGAAGAGTCTGGGCATCGGATCAGGAGCCAGTTGTAACGGGTTCTTTGCGAGGTTGATGATGTTTGGTTGGCTCCGGGTGTGTCGTGGATGTTCTGGCTGGAGAGCGTCTATCCCGGAGATCTTCGGGGGCCTTGGTCACCTCGAGCGGCGTGTCATTATGAGATCGTGCATATCTGCAAGCAGCGTAGCAGGCAGAGGAGAGGAGATTCCGGCTATCGCGGAGGAACCCAGCAAGTCCCTCATGCCATTGACCATCTCCCAAGCAGGCGGCGAGTTCCTGCAGGGAGGCCTCCCACGACTCACGGGCGAGGAAGGACTCCAGGGCGTATCCGCAGGTAAGGCTTAGCTGCCCGGATGTAAGGTCAACAGTAACGAGCAAGTTCCATACGCGGGATTGGTCTGCATCCGGTGCAGTATTAAAGAGCCAGAAGGAAAATTCCTCGACCGAGCAGCCCTGCTCCAACTGGACAAAGCAGAAGCAGATATCGGCCTGAGGAATGCGTTTGCGGAGCGCCTTGTAAGGGCGCAGAAGATTCTTCTCTGTTCCGGGCGGCAGTATCCCGGAAGGGTCGAGGATGAGGGAGAGAGAGGGTGGTTCAAAAGGGAACATGGCCTCGGAGAGTGGAAGGCTGAATCCGCACCTCGGGCAGAATTCCGCTATTTCACCGCCCTCCGATTTACAGCGAGGGCAGAAGGTCTTGCCCTCGAATTGTGGGAGGGGAAATCCTTTTTGGTTTTTCCGGTTGAGTTGAGAGAACACCTTCACCACTGGAGTAGGGGAGATATATACAGAACCCTGATATTCACTAAAAATAAATGTTTAACATAGGCTACCCCTGATGGAGTAAGGCCTCGAGAGGGTTAGGGATGACTCGTTCCGGCGTAGCAGTGCCCCTTGAAGTCCCCTTCAAGGAGAAGGGTGCTCAAAAACCGTCCATTTATACGCGCTAGCCAGCTGTTGTGGGGGGATTCTGATGAAGCATAAGCTTCTAACTATTAGTGTCTTAATAGACGGCGAGGACAGGTCTCCGAACTTGCTTTACAAGGAGGGAAAGCGCAACCATAGTCCCGCCCCTCATTTTTCAGTTCTCATGGATATTCTGATCAGTCTTCTGCTTATCGCCTTTGTAGTGGTGAGCGCCTTGCTCATTTTGGTGGTTCTCATGCAGCGCCCCAAGCAGGAAGGCTTGGGAGCGGCTTTTGGATCCGGGATGACCGATCAAATGTTCGGGGCGAACACTACAAGTGTCCTCCAGAAGGGAACCGCCTATTTCGGAACTGCGTTTATGATCATAGCGCTGGTTCTTTCAATCCTGATCGCCAAGAGAAACTACGAGCAAGGAATCCAGGGAACGTCAGAGCCTGTAACCGATGTAACTGCGGCTCCACCTGTTCCCGGGGCTAACCTAGAGGAGTCCGCCGCAGCTGAGGGAGGGCAAGAGTTAAACCCTCGTGACGAGGCGTTGAAGAAAGCCCTTCAAGGGCTTCCCGCCCAGCCCGCTACCGAGCCCGCTACCGAGCCCGCTACCGAGCCCGCTACCGAGCCCGCTGCCGAGCCCGCTGCCGAGCCCGCTGCCGAGCCCGCTGCCGAGCCCGCTGCCGAGCAGCCC
>PBTP01000135.1 GCA_002729275.1 Roseibacillus sp.
GATGAATGGAATCGTCCGTATTCGAGAGAGTTAGCTGCTTTCCCGGTTTCGCGGTTGAGAGATCATAAGTTTTGGCCTGCGGTGGGAAGAATTGATAACGTTCATGGAGATAGGAACCTCGTTTGCACCTGTGAGGGAATGGAGGCGTATCTCGAGGATTGATGAGCATGGGGGAGGATTTCAGCAGTGTGCCCTCACCGATTGACTGGGGGGGGTGGAGGCCGGATATGCGGGCAACTCTGATGTTTATCCGGGATGGACATGAAGTGCTTCTTATGCGGAAGTTGAGAGGGATCGGTGCGGGCAAAATCAACGCGCCAGGGGGTAAAATTGAGCCGGGGGAGACGCCCCTCGAGGGGGCGATCCGGGAAACGCAGGAGGAACTTCTTGTTACCCCCCTAAAACCTCGAAAAATGGGAGAGCTCTTTTTTGCGATGAGTGACCTGCCTGATATTTTTGTTCACGTTTTCATGGCTGAGGCCTTTTCAGGTAAGGCCGGAGAAACAGAGGAAGCGATTCCTCGGTGGACTAAAATTTCTGACATCCCCTATGACATGATGTGGGAGGACGATGAGCACTGGCTTCCAAGAATGCTTGAGGGCGAAACATTCAGGGGTCATTTTTTCTTTGAAAGTGAGCGTATCTGTTGGATGAAAATGGATTGGGGAGTGGGGTTCAACGGGTAGATGCAAGGGGGTCTCGTCTGTTCCGTTGCCGCGCAGAAATGAAAAACCCGCTCGGGTGAACGAGCGGGCTTTTGCGGTCATCCGCCGTGCCGTCCTTGACTACGCAAGCCACGTTCCCGTAGCCCAATAGGTTGGGAGCTTCCTTCGAAGTGACACCTTCCAGTAAAGGCATGATCTCACTCCGCAGGGGCTGCTCCCTTTGTCAAAGCATCGGTCCGGGCGCGAGCCAAGAATTGACGCACACAGTAGACTCGGGAACCCTAGCTCAGAGAGTGGGTAATCGCAACGGGGTTTTCCCATTCGATGAGATTTCGTCCTTTTTGGGCCTCTTTCGCAGCTCACAGGCCTACTGGCGGGTAGGATTTTCCCTGGGGACTACGGTTTGAAATAAAAGGTAAGGTAGGCCGTCGCGGCCATCTCCTCAGCCCGCATACGGCGAGGGATTTTCATGCCGGCCCAGCTTTCAACGAAAAGAACCTCTGTCCGGGAGGGATTGTAACCGACGACCACGGAGGCATGAAGAGGGCTCTTGTGATCTGGCCATGAATCGCGTGCAGCGGTATCAGGCCGAGGAATCCGATAATCTGGATTTCTGGCGGCGATAAGAGTCTGACGAGAGTGAGCCTTGTTTCGTGCGCCAGAAAATCGTCTCCAGACTACTACGGGAAGTCCTTGGTCGATTGATTTTCGTGCTTCGTTCAGTGAGAAGTCATTGGACTTGTGAAGGTCCAATGACGCTTCTCGAGCTACTGCGAGGTAGAGGCGGGGAAGCTGCGAGCCAGCGGCTGATCCGGTATTCTGGAACTTGCCAGCGACGGCAAGCCAGTCTTCGTCAAGATGCAGTCCAAAGTAACGGGCTGCCATGGTCAGCGTATTGAGTCCACAGTAGGGCTTGTAGCCCTGGGGGACAATGGGGAGAGTCTCTATGAGGACGTCTCCATTATCGGGTTTGGTGACTCGGCCCTCGTAAATCCGACTGAGAGCGCTGGTGGACATGGCGCAGCGATCGGTATCGAGCCACTCTCTGGTGATAGAATCTACAGGCTGGATAAGAAGGCGGATTAGTCGTTGATTTCCCACCAGAAGTCGGAGGGCAAGATTGCCCTTCTGGTAATCAATGACTTCTGCCCTGAGAGTCCTTGTCTTTCCAATATGATTATCCCGTGGGCGTTTCTCGGTAAGTTCGCGTAGAGTATCCTTGAGAGTGGTTTCTGTTTTACGGAAGAAAGAGGAAAATTGCTGCTGCTTTGCGGCGAGACGGCGTTGAAGTTCCGCTTGCTGCTGCCGGGGGCTCAGGCCGGGCGGAAGTTTCTCGTTAAAATATCCGAAGTAGGATCCGGCATCGGCGAAGGTTATCGCGAGTGAGTCGAGCTTGCCCTCACGGTGGCGGGCTTGAACCATAATAGCGGGGAGGCCCATTACCTTTGGGCGGGCGGCGAGGTAACTGCCTTTCACGCTGGCGATGGGCGCTTCCTCTCGCCAAGTGCCGGGGAGTTCGAGTTGGCCAGCCCAGAGCTCGGGGTCGAGAAGGCGATCCCCAATTTCGGTGTCATTGAGGGGGCTTTCGGCCTGAGCCAGGAAGCCTCCGACCGCATTGGGGATGGCTGAGGCAGAATAGGTCAGGAATGCCTGAGCGCCTGTAAAGGCCAGCAATTTAAGGTAAAAATATGGAATGCGGTAATGAGTCGAGTGCAGGGGAGAGTTCATGAAGGGCAGCTTGAGTGTATGGGGAAGTTCAGGGTGACTGGGTCCACGTCCGAGCTGCTTCGGCCAGAGAAGAGAAGGGNTCGGNTGCNGTGGGAATAAACTCGTGACCCACGAAGCCTTTATACCCGATGCTGGNGATNGCCTGGGCTATGGCCGGATAGTTAAGNTCCTGATNCGAACCCAGNTCGTTTCGGCCAGGGACNCCAGCAGTATGAAAGTGGGCAATATAATCGATNTTTTCACGGATAGTGGAGATCACATCTCCCTCCATTACCTGCATGTGATAGATATCGTAGAGGAGCTTGAATCGTGGGTGATCAATCTTNCTGCATAGCTCTACTCCCCAGCTGGTGTGATCGCACTGATAGTCNGGGTGATCAACCTTGGAGTTCAGAAGNTCCATGACCAGAACAACATTGTNCTCTTCTGCAAGGGGAAGAACTCTCTCCAGTCCNAGGNCGCAGTTATTGAGTCCTTCTTCNTTCGAGATTCCTTCGCGGTTTCCGCTGAANGTAATCACGTGGGGGATGTCGGANTCTGCTGCGGNCGGAATNAGTTCCTGATAGATCTCGTAGAGGGTGTCATGGTGNTCCCGGTGATTGAAGGCGCGCTCGATACAGCCGATNCCACTCTNGTGCTCTGGTGCGGCCGTGACCGGGCAAGAGAGCCCAAAAGGGCGAATCGCGGAAACCTCCTGTGGGTGCAGNAGNTCGANCCCCTTTAGCCCGATGTTAGCCGCNCGTTCGGCAAGTTCTTCGAGNGAGTAATCTCCAAAGCACCANCGGCTGACAGATTGAGAGTAAGGCATGAGCGAGTGNTGGGTAGTTAATCCCGCTTCCGCCATGGGCGGAAATAGGCAAGGAGAAGGCCTGCGATAGTCCCGCNGAAAAAGGTCAGGATCAGAGTCAAGGAGAGTGAGAATTCGATTTTCTTTGCGATGAGATCAATNGTGATGGNTTGCCTGTTTGCAGTCGCAACGACNAGAAANGCGGCTCCCATNAGCAGGAGAATCACAATCCTCACTCTGAGGAGGAGAGAGCCTTTCCNTTNGTCAGGATCCGGNTCCTCGCTGTGAGCAGTCTCTCCCTCTGGTATCGCAGGGTTATGATTCTCTTCAGCNNTTTCCTCAGTCACGACCTGACCATGCTGGATAACACCGGGGAGGGGCAATGATTTACTTCAGGGCTACNGGTTCNGTNGCATTCTCGTGCTGAGACTCCTGTCGTTCTAATTCGGCCCGTTCCTTGGGGATTACACGGATCAGTTTTNTTAGAGCGGCTTCCCAATCATCGAGAAGGAGCCGTGCCCGNGGAGACCCGGTCTGNNTGTGATGCNCCTCTATGAGGCCCTTNGCTTCCGCGATGTCCTCGCTGCGTTTGACTGGCAGAGCGATAATCATTTCCGGGTTGATGCGGGACTGGAAGAGCCCNTCAATATCGTAAACNTAGGCGGTTCCACCCGACATTCCTGCNCCAAAGTTTTTTCCAGTCAGGCCNAGAATGACAGTGAGGCCATTGGTCATATATTCGCATCCGTGGTCCCCAACCCCTTCAACTACNGCCGTGGCTCCAGAATTNCGAACGCAGAACCTTTCTCCGGCGCAGCCGTTGACCAAAAGCGTGCCTGCTGTNGCGCCATAAAGNACGGTATTACCTACNATCGAGTTCGAAGCGGCCTCAAATTCNGGAGNTATNGTATCGGGTGGTCGGATNATCACTTCGCCNCCGGACATTCCCTTGCNNACATAATCATTTCCCTCGCCGATNAATTCGAGACGNAGCCCGCTACAGAGAAAACATCCGAAGGATTGCCCCGCAGATCCCCGGAATNCGAGATTGATCGTGCCGTCTGGTAGTCCGCTNTTCCCNTAGATCTCGGCNACACGGCCAGACAANCTGGTGCCGATNTTGCGATCGGTATTCACAACTTCGTAGTCGAGTGAAATNGGAGGCTGATCCATCAGTCTNCGGAAGGTTTCCNCGACGTGTTNTGCNTCGCTTGACTCTGNGANGNCGTCAGTANNTCCGCNNCCNCTNNCNGTTNTGTTTNCNANGTCCTGNATNATCCTGAGGTCGAGTGCCGGCTTGTGCATGCCATCGTTGCNCTCTAGCTGGCGGNTTCGAGCGATATCCNGAAGAGGTATGCCNCTNCTCTCAGCTNCTTCGGGTGCGACATCTTTCAGAACCGNCGACAGGTCGATNGTGTTGGCNTTGTTNTGATCAGGCACTTCCCGTTGNCTCAGGTAGCTTGNNTATCCAATGAGNTCCGCCATCCGNCGGACNCCGATGCTAGCCATGATTTCCCGNGCCTCCTGNGCNACAGAGTCAAAAAACTGGATGACCATNTCGGGTGTTCCCTTGAANTTTGCACGGTATTTTGGGCTGGTGGTTGCAATGCCCACCGGGCAGGTGTTGAGGTGGCATTTGCGNACGTAAACACACCCCATGGCGATCATCGCNATAGTGCCAAANTTATACTCNTCCGCACCCAGCATGGCGGCGATGACAATGTCGCGCCCGGTTCGCATGCCGCCGTCCGTCCTNAGGGTNACCCTNTTTCGCAGATTATTGAGGACCAGCGTCTGCTGGGTCTCGGAGACACCAAGCTCCCAGGGAAGNCCGGCGTGTTTGATGGANGAGAGGGGGGAGGCTCCAGTGCCTCCGTCGTGGCCGGAGACCAGAATGACATCAGCATCAGCCTTGGCTACCCCGGCTGCAATAGTTCCCACTCCNGACTCTGCCACCAGTTTTACGGTGANCTTGGCCCGGGGGTTGATTTCCTTCAANTCGTGNATGAGCTGGGCGAGATCCTCNATGGAGTAAATATCGTGGTGGGGAGGNGGTGAAATGAGTTGCACGCCNGGTTGGGTGTGACGAAGTCTTGCNATCAGGCCGNTCACCTTGTGNCCNGGGAGTTGNCCNCCCTCGCCGGGCTTGGCNCCCTGGGCCATCTTGATTTCGATTTCGTCACAGTTGACGAGATAGTGGGCAGAAACCCCNAAGCGNCCGGAAGCAACCTGNTTNATACGGGANCTTGCCCAGTCTCCGTTNGGATACGGNTCGAATCGNCGGGGGTCCTCNCCGCCTTCGCCNGAGTCAGACTTTCCCCCAATGGCGTTCATGGCGATGGCNAGTGTTTCATGGGCCTCNGGAGAGAGNGCNCCCATCGACATGGCAGCGGTTGTGAAACGACGTCTGATTTCATCAATNGNCTCNACCTCNTCGAGGGGNACGGGNCCGTNTGTGNCGGGGACGAACTCGAGAAGATCCTTNATGGTAGATGGNGTCGTCTCGAGAGTGGCTTTCACNTAGTCCTCATAGGTATCCTTNTCTCCGGTTTTTACGAAGGTNTGAAAATTCTTGATGACCTCAGTNGTCAGAGCGTGGCGCTCTCCGGTTCGCCGGTAGCGGTTATATCCTGGGTCGCCCAGATCGAGNGTCTCNCCTTCCGGAATATCCGTCTCCCATGCTGCCCGATGNCGGATGATGCTTTCTTCCGCGATGTCAGAGAATCCTACTCCNGCGATGCGGGAGTGCGTGCCAGNGAAGCAGTAATCGATNACNGATTGTCCTANTCCGATNGCCTCGAAGATTTGAGCGCCCTGATAGGAGTTNAGGACGCTAATGCCCATCTTGGACATNATCTTCAGNAGGCCNTTTTCCAANGCCTTGCGNTANTTNGCCATGGCNANCTGNGGAGTCATGTCTCTCTCCNAGNTTCTTCCGGTTGTCGGTNGCAACTACCTGACGGACGGTNGCNTANCCNAGNTAGGGACATACTGCGGTGGCCCCAAACCCAAAAAGGCATGCGATCTGGTGGGTNTCTCTGGCCTCNCCGGTNTCGACNACGATGGAGGCCCGCATTCTTTTCCGCACACCATTAAGNTGATGNTGGACCGCGCCAGTTACCAGAAGGGANGGCAGGGAGACNCTTGTCTCCGAGAANGCACGATCGGAGAGGATGAGAATTNCTACCCCATCATCAACGGCCCTCTCAGCCAGTTGGCAAACCCGGTCAAGCGCGGTCTTAAGNCCACCTGGTCCCTCTTCGAGNTCCCACGTGGCATCGATGGANACGGCTAGGAATCCATGCTCTTCCCGGTTGCGGATNGCTTCAAGCTCCTGNTCGAATAGGATAGCNGACTCAAGNTGNAGAATACGCCCGTGCTCAGGGGTCTCCTTCAGAAGATTNCGCTCAGGGCCAAGTCCCGCNGAGAGCGTCATAACGGCCCATTCCCTGATGGGGTCAATNGGAGGATTGGTTACNTGTGCAAAGAGCTGCTTGAAGTAGGTNAANAGNAGTCTGGGATACCTTGAGAGAGGAGCCAGTGGAATATCGTCNCCCATTGAGTGGACGGCNTCCTGNGCCGCCTTGATCATTGGAGGGAATACCATGTCGAGATCNTCGAGAGTGATCCCGTGCGTGACTTGGCANCGGGACANATACACAGGGTCNAGGTCNTCTGCGGGTATTTGCGGGTCTGGNGTTACNAAGTTTTTCAACTCCNTNCGATTCTNATCAACCCACTTTCCATAGGGCTGCTGGGNNGCCAGTTCTTCCTTNATCTCANGGTCGAGCTTGAGCTCNCCGGTTGCNGTATTGGCNGAAAGCATTTGCCCTGGGCCGAGACGTCCTCGCNGGATTACTTTCTCCGGAGGAATCTGGATAGTCCCGGANTCCGATCCGATANANAGCAGNCCATCGCTNGTCAGGGTGAAACGCGATGGACGCAGTCCGTTTCGATCGAGAGANGCGCAGACCTTTGTGCCATCCGTGTAGACAAGGCCNGCGGGTCCATCCCANGGCTCGACAAANGAGCTCAGGTAAGAGTAGAANGCTCTNACCTGATCAGAAATTTCCGGATCATGCCGGAANGCTGGNGGAACCAGCATGCACATTGCGTGCTCAAGNGACCTTCCCGACAGAACNAGTAATTCAAAGGCGCGGTCCAGAGANGCTGAGTCTGANTCCTCAGAGCTTAAAATATTCTTGAGCAGNTCGATGTCNTCTCCCCAAAGATCAGAATCAAAGAANTCCTCACGAGAAGCCATCCANTTCCGGTTGCCTCNGACGGTGTTGATCTCCCCGTTNTGGCAGAGCATTCGAAATGGTTGGCCAAGAGGCCAAGCCGGGAAGGTGTTGGTGGAAAATCTTTGGTGGTAAAGNGAAATCCCAATTTGGTAATCACTATCCTGNAGATCAGCGTAGAAGGCNCGCAAGGTTTCCGGTTGAGCNAGCCCNTTGTAGCTGATNAGTCGGCTTGAGAGCGTAGGGATGTAGAACCCCGAGAGCTCGGCAAATTGCTTTTCCAACTCNCGGCGAATGAGAAANANTTGCCTTTCATAAAANGNGGCTTCCCANNCCNGTGGNTTCTCGAGGATCAGGTGNAGAATCTCTGGTTGGGTTTCCCGCGCAATCTCACCGAGTTCGTCNGGNTNNACNGGNACNTGCCGCCATCCNANNANGGTNATGCCGCGNCGTGCCACAATCGACTCNGNNGCANATTNNACTTCNGNTTGNNTNTCNTNGTTANCCNGNGGAAGGAAGAANACTCCTACNGCGAGATCANTTTCGTCCTTTATTTCGTGNCCCATCGAGGATGCAGCTTTCCGGAAAATTGGGTAGGGAATCTGGGTCAGGACCCCGGCCCCATCCCCGGTTTTCATATCAGCATCTACCGCCCCTCGATGGGTCATGTTACAAACCGAGGTGATCGCGTGATCCAGAGCTTGATAATTCCGTTCCCCATTCAGCAAGGCGATGGCGCCCATTCCGCAATTGTCGCTCTCGTTGCTCCACTCGTGGAGCGAGCCGGTGGTGTTTGGAGTGAAATCTGGATGGTAGGGGATCATATCTTCAGGTTAGGACAACTTGCGCAAAGGCCCGCTGGGACCTCTCTGGTTTTAGCCAGCACTGGGGTTTGCAGAGCATTCGCCATCCTCACTCACTGACTTTCAGTGACCCTCAGGGCTGAAAGCAGTTTCCGTGCCCCGCGGGGATAGAACAATAAGGCGCTGCGAGGCCCTGCCAAGTGGATAAGTTTTACCCCTGGAGGCAAAGTCAATGCATGCATGCAAATCTGATCTATCTCTCTGCCATCTATGAATTTTTGTATAAGTGGTTGATGGTCCGAGTGATGGCGGCCCGGGCTTAGAGCGATCTATTGCATGAGAGCGGAAAGGAGCTCAGGCCTTCAGATTAAGGTTATTTTGCACAACTCCGAACACCCAGGACCTGCTCCCAGAGTGGTTTTGGCGTTGCAGCGGGGGTTATGATTGATCGTTCCGGCAGAAAAACTGAGGGAACCCGGAGCTTGACCAGAACATAGAGCCGCTAAATATTCCCACCCCACCGTCAATCGCCGAAAGTCTGGCCCAGGCAGGGCGTTGGGGCGCCCCGCCTCAGGCCGGGCTGACTATCGAAACCAATATGCAAGCGAGCCAAAGTCCCCTCCGTGCCTCAGGAATGCCACGTAAGCAGGGGCTCTACGATCCCGGTAACGAGAAAGACTCCTGTGGCGTAGGGTTCCTTTGTCATCTTAAGGGTCAGAAGTCTCGCAGTATCATCGAGGGAGCGCTGGAGATGTGTGTTAACATGGATCACCGTGGAGGGTGTGGATGCGATGCAAACACCGGGGACGGCGCCGGGATCTTCTTCCAATTGCCGCACAAGTTCTTTGAGACCGTCTCAGCGGGAATTGGTATCGAGTTGCCTGAAGAAGGGCGTTACGCCGTGGGATTCCTTTATCTCTCACCCGACGAGGCTGCGTGTTCCCGGGCAATGTCGATTTTTGAGGAAATTGTAAACGAGGAGGGACAGGTGGTTCTCGGCTGGCGTGATGTTCCCGTGAAAAGTGAGATTCTTGGAGACGATTCCAGAGCATGTGAGCCCCTGATGAAACAGATCTTCATTGGCCGTAGCGATGACATTGAAGATGATCAGGATTTCGAGCGGAAGCTCTATGTTATCCGTCGCCGGGCTTCTGACGCCGTCCGTTATAGCGGTTTGGACGGAGGAGACTTCTTTTACTCGGCGACTCTTTCAGCCCGAACCATTGTGTATAAGGGGATGCTGACTACTGGTCAGCTTGGAGAGTATTTCCCCGATCTGCATCACCCCGACATGGAGTCTGCGATGGCGTTGGTTCATTCGCGCTTTAGTACAAACACCTTCCCCAGTTGGCCCCGTGCACAGCCTTTTCGCTATATGTCGCACAACGGAGAGATCAATACGATGCGGGGTAATGCGAACTGGATGCAAGCAAGGCAGCAGCTTCTCGATAGTGGGGTTTTGGGAAAGGACCTTGATAAGCTCCTGCCTATTATTCGCGATGATGGGTCAGACTCCGCGATGTTTGACAATTGCCTTGAATTTCTCGTTCTGTCCGGGCGTTCGTTACCGCATGCCGTCATGATGATGATTCCCGAGCCCTGGGAAAAACATGAACATATGACGGAGGCCAAGAAGAATTTTTACGAGTATCATGCCTGTATGATGGAGCCGTGGGATGGGCCGGCTTCGATCGCTTTCTGCGATGGAATTTCCATCGGTGCTGTTCTTGACCGGAATGGTCTTCGTCCCTCCCGCTATTACGTGACATCAGATGACCTTGTGATCATGGCGTCGGAAGTTGGGGTCCTTAAAGTTGATCCAGCCACTGTAGTGAAAAAGGGCCGCCTTGAGCCAGGCCGTATATTTTTGGTCGATACGAACAAGGGCCGGATCGTGGGAGATGATGAAGTCAAGGAAGAGATCGCCGCGGAGAATCCCTATGGGGATTGGTTGAGCGCCAATCGAATTCATTTTGATAAACTGCCCAAATTTGATCAGAGAGAGCCGGTCAGGGGATATGATCTCATTCAGCGTAACCGGGCCTTTGGATATACCTTTGAGGACAAGAGATTCATTCTTGGGCCTTCGGCCGAAACCGGGAACCAGCCTCTTGGTTCAATGGGTAACGACGCCCCGATGGCTGTGCTTTCGGATCGCTCCCAGTTGCTCTACAATTATTTTCGCCAACTCTTTGCTCAGGTCACGAACCCGGCGATCGATCCGATCCGGGAGGAATTGATTACCGCGAGCGTAACCTTTGTAGGTTCGGAACAGGATATTCTCGATCCGCGGCCAGAGAATTGCCGAATGATCCGTCTGGAAAACCCCATCATTGACAGTTCCTCTCTCGCGACCTTGGACAACATTGAGAGGGAGGGCTTCAAGAGTCAGACCATACCAATTCTCTACACCTTTGAGGGTCAGGATTCAGAGTCTGCTGAGAAGGTTGGGTCGAACGGTTCTGAGATTGAGATTTTCGGTTCAGATCTTGAGCAAGCGATGGACAGGCTCTGCGTTGCTGCTGATTCTGCTATCAGCGAAGGGGTGAACATTCTTATTCTTTCGGATCGGGGAGTAGGCGAGAGCCATGCGCCGATCCCTGCTCTGCTTGCGGTAGCGGGACTTCACCATCACTTGATCGGCAGGGGAACCCGCACGAAGGTCTCCATAGTTCTCGAATCGGGCGAGCCGCGGGAGGTGCATCACTTTGCAGTGCTCCTCGGCTACGGGGTCGACGTCGTTAATCCATATCTGGCAATCGATACGATTGCGGCCATGATTGATAGTGGGGAGCTTGCTGATGATTACGACAGTGCGGTCGCCAAGTATCTCAAGGCCTCAATCAAAGGAGTGGTCAAGACCATGTCAAAAATGGGGATCTCAACGGTTGCCAGTTACCGAGGAGCACAGATTTTTGAGTGTGTCGGCTTAAACAGGCAGGTCGTCGATAAGTATTTCTGCCGCACCGCTTCGCGGGTGGAGGGCATCGGGCTGAACGTGATTTCGCAGGAAGTGAAAATTCGTCATGATGATGCCTTCAAGCCCCGGGAAGTAGAGAACGAGGCCCTCGATGCCGGTGGACTCTACCAGTGGCGTGCTGATGGTGAACGCCACCTTTTTAACCCGCAGAGCATTCATCTTCTACAGCAGGCGACCCGGCTTGGAGACTATGACCTTTTCACGAGCTATAGTGAGCTGATTGATAACCAGTCACGGGATTTCTATACCCTGCGCGGACTGATGGAGTTCAAGTTCGACCCAGCGGAGGCAATTCCTCTGGAGGAGGTCGAGCCTGCTTCTGAAATAGCGAAGCGCTTTAAAACAGGGGCCATGTCCTATGGCTCTATTTCCAAGGAGGCTCACGAGGCTCTCGCCGTAGCGATGAATCGGGTCGGGGGGCGCTCCAATACAGGAGAAGGAGGAGAGGACCCAGTTCGATTTGAACCTCTGCCCAACGGGGACTCAAAAAAAAGCGCCATTAAGCAGATCGCGAGTGGACGTTTTGGTGTTCACAGTCACTACCTCGTCAATGCTGAGGAATTGCAAATTAAGATTTCGCAGGGAGCCAAGCCCGGGGAGGGGGGGGAGCTCCCGGGGCACAAGGTCCTTCCGCAGATTGCAAAAGTTCGAGGCACGACACCTGGGGTAGGCCTGATTTCTCCGCCGCCCCACCACGATATATACTCGATTGAGGATATGGCAGAACTTATCCACGACCTCAAGAATGCGAATGTCAATGCCCGGGTAAACGTCAAACTTGTCTCAGAGATTGGAGTTGGAACAGTGGCCGCAGGGGTGGTGAAGGCGAAGGCAGACGTTGTGCTCATTTCTGGTCACGACGGAGGGACAGGGGCAAGCCCTCGCTCCTCGATCCAGCACGCCGGGTGCCCTTGGGAACTCGGGCTGGCAGAAACTCACCAGACTCTGCTTCTGAATGATCTTCGGAGTCGAGTAGTTCTGGAGACGGACGGTCAGCTTAAAACTGCCCGGGACGTCGTTATTGCGGCTTTGCTCGGTGCGGAAGAGTATGGTTTTTCGACCGCGCCGCTGGTGACCCTCGGGTGCCTCATGATGCGGGTTTGCCACAAGAACACGTGTCCAGTTGGAGTGGCCACGCAGGACCCGCGCCTCCGGGAAAAGTTCAACGGCGCGGTTGAAAACGTAGTGAACTTCATGAACTTCGTTGCTGAAGGAATTCGTGAGCTGATGGCCAAGCTCGGCTTCCGGACGGTTGATGAAATGGTAGGTCACTGCGACCGTCTGGAAATGCGCAAGGCGGTTGATCACTGGAAGGCCAAGGGGCTTGATTACTCCAATATTCTTTATCAGCCAGAGGTCAGCGATCAGGTCGGTAGCTACTGCACTCAGGCGCAAGATCACCTTCTGGATCGGGCTCTGGATAACACCGCTCTTTTAGAGCTTTGCAGGCCTGCTCTGGAATCTGGTGCCAAGGTTTCTGCTGAACTGCCGATTCTTAATACCAACCGGGTGGTGGGCACAATTACCGGTGCCGAGATCAGTCGGCGTTACGGTGCCGAAGGGCTTCCTGAGGATACGATTCAACTCAAGTTTAAAGGAAGCGCAGGGCAGAGCTTCGGGGCATTTTGTCCGCAAGGGATGAGGCTCGAATTGGAAGGAGACGCTAACGATTATATTGGGAAGGGTCTTTGTGGAACTAAGGTGATTGTCTACTCTCCAAGGAGCTCGCACCCTGACTTCGTTCCCGAAGAAAATATCATTATCGGGAACGTGGCTTTCTACGGGGCGACAAGTGGCGAAGCTAATATTGCGGGCATGGCAGGCGAACGCTTCTGTGTCCGAAATAGTGGTGTGCACGCGGTGGTAGAGGGCGTAGGCGACCATGCCTGTGAGTATATGACTGGTGGATCAGTAGTCTGCCTTGGCGGAACGGGGCGTAATTTTGCGGCAGGAATGAGTGGTGGTGTTGCCTACGTATACGATGAGAAACGGGACTTTGAGTCCAAGCTCAACCGGGCAATGGTCAATCTCTACCCGTTGATTGAGTGCGGTGACAGCGAGATTTCTGAGGTGAAAGATCGGGTTGAGAAGCATGTGGAGCTTACCGGAAGCGAGAAGGGAAAGAGGCTTTTGGATGACTGGAGCAATATCGTCCCTCAGTTCTTCAAGGTGCTACCAGCCGACTACGAAAGGGTTCTCAACGCTATAAAAAGAGCCGAAGAAAGTGGGCTTGAAGGAGATGCCGTCATTCTTGCGGCATTCGAAGAAAACGCAAAGGTTGGGAATTGAAGTAGGTATTAATACGACGCGGTGGTGGTGCGATCAAAGGCTCCATATTCCAGTACAAGAAGATTCACACTCTCGCCACATAGACACATTTCGACGCAATGGGAAAAGCAACAGGATTCTTAGACACCGAACGGGAAACCATTCCGAATCGTCCGCCGCTTGAGCGGATCATGGACTGGAAGGAGATTCATGCTCATCGCTCAGACGAAAAAGTGATGGAGCAGGGTTCGCGTTGTATGGATTGTGGGACTCCC
>PBTP01000136.1 GCA_002729275.1 Roseibacillus sp.
GCATGTCAGGCCGGGGATGCCACGGTCGGTGAAAAAAGCATACAATCGCCCACTTGAAGGAAAGCCGGATCCGTGGGACCCCGCCGACAAGTCAATCGGGGGATTCTGGGAAGGTGGTAAACACTGGAGCGAGGTCCAGGCAGATGATGCGGTGGGCTTTCTTCAGGAAGAAGACAAGTCAGATCGGCCTTTCTTTATTTATCTGGCCTTCAATGCTCCCCACGACCCTCGTCAGGCTCCCCAGGAGTATCTTGATAAGTATCCGGCCAGCGAGATTATCGTGCCCCGTAACTTCCTGCCCCGGTATCCCTACTGTGATGAAATCGCAAATCCTCATCGGCTCCGGGATGAGAACCTCGCCCCCATGCCGAGGACCCGGCATTCCGTCCAAGTTCACCGGCGGGAGTATTATGCCATCATCACACACATGGATACGCAAATCGGACGCGTCCTCGACCAGTTAAAGAGCAGCGGGAAGGAGAAGGATACCTATATAGTCTTCACTGCTGACCACGGCTTGGCGGTGGGGCAGCACGGTCTCTTCGGCAAGCAAAACATGTATGATCATAGTGTCCGGGTTCCGTTCATGGTGACTGGGCCTGGGGTGGCGGCCGGTGCGACCAATGATGCTCCAATCTATCTGCAGGATATCATTCCGACCTCCCTCGACTGGGCAGGCGCGGATACCCCGGACCATATTCAGTTTAAGAGTATTCAGCCCCATCTAGAGGGGGCCGGTAAAAAGCGGGAATATGTATATGGCGCGTATTTAGGCGTGCAGAGGTCGATCACAGCTGATGGATACAAGTTGATGTATTATCCCAAGGCCAACAACATGCTGCGTCTCTACAAGGTTTCGGAGGACCCTCATGAAACCAACGATCTGATGAAAAGCGACGACCCAGCGCTGAAGGACGTAGTGGCCAGACTGTGGAATCGTCTTATAGCGGTTCAGGGAGAATTTGGAGATACTCTGAAGCTGCAGAAGCCTGAGTAAGGATCTTCCGCGTGTCTATGACGGGAGAGAATTTGTGGTTAGAGATGGGGCCGGGGGATTAAACCCACGGCCCCACTCGAATGACTTCAAGGGGGCTTGCCTAGAATGCGAATTGGGCACCAAGGACCGTCCACCATTCGGTTCCCAATTGAGGTCCTTCCAAGTCCTGCCAGAGGGGCGTGCCTNCCTCAAGCGCGAGGCGTGCTCCGNTTCCGGGAATCTGCATGTTGACTCCCAGGGAGCCATCGAGACGTGAGCCACTGCGTCGCTTCGGATCGACGGTTGGAACTGGGAGAGGCATGAGGCTCGNATCGCGGCCCCTGATGTTCCCCCATGTAGAGCCGTTTAACCGGGCTGAGACACTGATNCCTTGTGCAATTTCCCGACCNACCCACGCGGTAGCCTGCCAGTTNTTTCCGAGCCGATAATCTTCCCCGTTATCTCCGAGGTAGATTCTGGAACTTATTTGTCCACCCCAGGACCAGTTGGTCTCCTGGGCCAGGTAGGTCAGAGAGGGGGAGATTCCCCAGCTCCCCGAGCCCAGTTGCATGGGATAGGGAAGCCGAGTGACTCCCGGCCCGGGGATGAAATCCCTTTTATCCACTTCGGCGGTGGGCAGAAGAATACCGAGGCCGAGGTGGGCTCTCTGGTTTCGATACTGTCCCTCTCCGCCCCAGAAGTGGTAGAGCGCCGATAGAGAGGAGTCCCCAATGCCTGATGATTCAGTGCGAAACTGCATCCCGTTCGCGAGATTGCTGTGATTCATGGAGAGGTCCACAAGGTTGAGCATGCCCATCAGGGTCAGGCGGTCTGTCGGGGCATACATGGCGCCTATCATATGCATCTCCATGTCCATATCGATGGGAGCGACACGGAATGGGGCAGGGGGAGGTCCCGCAAAACTCGTGTTCGCGATAGAGTCGCTACCATCGTAGTTGTCTTCCATACGCATGAACATGTAACGGTAGGAAAGCATGAACTCGCCGGCTTTGTGTGTATGATCACCCATGACTCCGATTGGAGCATGGCTGTCTGGACGGTCAGAGGACCAGGCGTCCTCCTGCGGGTGAGCTAGAGCGACGGGAATGAAGAGAAAAGAGATAAGATTAGAAATTTTCATTGGGTAGTGTGTTAGATGAAGTTGTTGGGAAGGAATAACTTTATCCTTCCTCGCGTCCTGGGAAACACCCGGGCGCAATTGTAAAAAACGAGAAGGCCTGGGCGCTATGCGGAGGCCTTNCTAGAAGAGAAGTGTGGTCTCAGGCCATCCATGGGGGAGGGTGTGGAATATCACCCTGCCATTGAGATTTCACGGAGGAGGAAGATGGAAGAATACGCGTGGTGAGCGCCGGTGGAAAGAGGACATTGCTTTCCGGAGACATTCTCAGGGGAATCATTTTGGCCATGGTCGTGGCTTCGGGGATGGAACTATTTTCCCTGTGCCTACTNCGCTCNGATTGGAGNAGNTAACAGATCTCACAGGGGTTTTTCCCCGAGAGGCTACTNTCAATAGAATCCTGGATTCCAAGGGCTGGTGCCCGTTCTTTGATCATTGTGAACCATGCCAGCGATTGACCAATCATGANATGCCCTTCAACTACAACTACGGCAGCGAGTAGTAGGAGCAGACGGCCAATGAGTCTTCGCACATTCGGATAGCGCCCGATGGGGGTGGACTTGTCAAGAACGAGTCATAGAGTCCCNTCATGNCAATCGATGTAGAGTTACTATCGCGCATCTGTAAGGAGCCGGGGGCTCCGGGATTTGAGACCCGTATCCGCAATGTAGTGTTAGAAGAATTAGAGGGTCTTGCTGACGATGTAAGAGTCGATGCGATCGGTAACGTGATAGCCCTCAAGCGGGGAAGGTCCTCCGAAATGAAGTCCATGGCAGCGGCTCATATGGATGAAATCGGGTTTATTGTTACCCATATCGATAATGATGGGTTCCTTCGTTTTAACCCTCTGGGNGGATTCGACCCCAAGACCCTGACTTCACAGCGAGTCCTNGTGCACGGTCGGGAGGACCTCATCGGAGTGATGGGATCAAAGCCGATCCATATCATGAGTCCCGAAGAGCGCAACAAGCCTCCGAAGCTCGAGGACTACTTTATTGACCTTGGCCTGGAGCGGAGTGAAGTGGAGAAGCTTGTAGCGATTGGTGATTCAATCACGAGGGAGCGCGAACTGATTGAGATGGGAGATTGTGTTAACGTGAAGTCGCTGGATAACCGGGCTTCAGTTTTCCTCCTGATTGAGACATTACGAGCGCTCAAGAAGAGCCGGCGCAAACCTGCCTATGATTTTTATGGAGTGTTTACGGTTCAGGAGGAGGTAGGGCTTCGTGGAGCTCAGGCCTCGACTCTGGAGATCCAACCTGACTTCAGCTTTGGATTAGACACCACTATAGCGTTTGACACCCCGGGGGCGAAACCTCAGGAGCAGTGTACCAGGCTTGGAGGAGGCGTTGCCATCAAGATCATGGACTCGTCAGTCATCTGCGACCAGCGAATGGTACAGTTCATGAAAACTGTGGCAGATCAAAAAAAGATCGAATGGCAACCTGAGATTCTCAGGGCAGGAGGAACGGATACCGCATCCTTGCAAAGGATGACTCCAGGTGGGTCCATTGCTGGGGCTGTTTCGTTACCTACNCGTCACATCCACCAAGTTATTGAGATGTGCAACAAGCACGACGTGGCGGAAGCAATCAAACTCCTGGCGGCGTGCCTTTGCGGCTTAGACAAGTACGATTGGGAGTTCTGACCCCCCCTGTATTCCCAAGACGGGGATTGCTTGTGCTCCTCTCGTGGATCGTAGCTGGTTCGTTCAGGACTTCTTAAGAAGGGTATCGCCGGGGATCTGGACGCGGTGAGGTGGCATCGCGGGGTGTTCAGACCGATTACCTCAATTGCGTTAAAATTGGCCAGATTTGTCGGTTTTGTTAGAAATTTAATTTTTTGAATTAACGAAACNCAACATTTCAGGGGTNCGAACCACGAATGTCCCCCAATCGANGGGTAACANCAGGGGTCTTTTTGTAAAATGTGAGTGACCGGGTGAACGTTTGGACTTCTTTCATTTTTTTGGACCGGATTGGCTACACCACCGACTTGTTAGAAAGTGATCTTTGAGGCCTGATTTGCTCGGTCGAGAGAACTCGCAAGCAAAATATCGAACTGCTGCAGAATCCGCAAAACCACAACATGTGGTATTGTTAATAATTTGAGCATACAATATGGACAAGATTCCGTTGACGGATTTGAGGAAAAGGCCTTACTCTCCCCTCCGCTGCGTCAGTCAGCCTATTTATTACGGAAGCTTTAACTAGCTACCGAAAATTGAGGAAAACCTCCTAAATTAAGATGTCAGAAACCACCACAGTCCAGATCGGAGATCGATCCTTTGTTTTAGACCAAGAAAAGGCTCANGANGCGTTTGCCGCCAAAAGCGTGATCAACGGTAAGGATACCATGTTNTTCAACATACTGCCCCTGAAGTATCAGTGGGCGTATGATCTCTACAAAACCATGAAAAACAACCATTGGGAGCCTGAGGACATCCCGATGCAGAGAGACGTGGAGCAATGGCGGGGGACGGACGAGATCTCTGAGGTTGAGCGGTGGATTATCAAGATGGGAATTGGTTACTTTTCGGCNGCAGANGGGATTGTTGGGGACAACATCATGCACGTGGTCCGCGAGTTGGTGACTGCCCCTGAGCTTAAAATGGTTCTCGGNCGGCACGCTCATGAAGAAAACATTCATGCGGATTCCCTTGTCTACATGATNTCCTCTCTGGGNCTTAACCCGCATGAGTGCGAAGCGATGTTCGAGGACATCCCAACGATCACGGCGAAAAACAACTTTCTGGTAACTAACAGCCGGGCGATGCGTCGAGATGTCGACCTGAGCACGACCGACAACAAACAGGCCCTCGCCAAGAACATGTTCATGTTCGGACAGGTCATGGAAGGGACACAATTCTACGGGCTCTTTGGGATGATCCTGAGTCTTTACCGGCAGAACAAGTTTCCCGGTATTGGACAAATGTTCCGTTACACCCTCCGGGACGAGTCGAATCATATAGAGCTCCTGCGGCAGCTCCTCAATGAACTGGTGGTAGAAAATCCTGATATCTGGACTGAGGAATTTCGCAATGACCTTCGGGAAACAATGCGGAAGGGCGTTGCTCTAGAGAAGCAATTTATCCGGGACTGCCTGCCAGTTGATGCCGTAGGGCTCAACGCGGCCGACTTTGAGCAGTACATTGACTATATCGGTGATCGGCGTCTCGTGAACTGCCGGCTTGATCCCCTTCACGATAATGTTTCCAACCCGTTCCCATGGCTCGCTGAGATGATGGATATCAAGAAGGAGCAAAACTTCTTTGAAGGCCGTGTGACTGAATACCAGAAATCTTCAGCCTTGGAGCATGCAGGGTATAGCGACGACGACCTCTAGAAAGATTGGAAAGTGGGTGGGTCGGAGCTTGCGGCGAAGAGGAAATCAAAACGACTGCTCTCGCAACGAAGTCACCCATGTCGCTCCATGTCGCATCAGCACTTATTATTGCGCCTATCCNACAAGACCAATTGAGCGTTCCCACTCNTACGTGACCCTTCACATNCNAAAGACCTTTTATGTATAGATCGATAACCCTNGAGGAAGACATTGCACTGAAGCAAGTCATTGCTAATCGGCATGGCGACGAAACGAGTTGTCAGCGCTACAACTGGCGTGAGTCCCTCGCAACCGAGCATCGGGCCCCAATCCCCGAAATCATTGTAACAAGGGGTGCCGGGGAGGTGCAATTTTCCCTGGCTGATGTGACCGACACCATTGGAGAAGCGCTCACNGATCTTCTTCTTTCNAGACAGGAGCAGGAGGAAAGAATCTTCAACGACGAGAATCGTAATTTCGTAACAGCCGTAGCCTTCAGTGTAGCCAAAAGCTTGATGCAGCAGGTGCAGCGTGGGGGCACGATCAAGCTAAGCCAGAATGATCTGAACCTTCTTATCGAGAAGGCTCTGATAGAAAATGATGCCCACGATGTCGCCAAGTCCCTGCTATTTGCGAGGAGTTATGAGAAGAACGGAGAAATTCTGGTCAGCGAAGACCCACATCTTATGCCCGTTCGTCTCATTCGACGGAACGGGAATGTGGTGCCGTGGAGTGAGACCAAGATAGAAACGGCAGTACGCAAAGCCTTCCTCGACCTGCGGAAGGACCCTGAGCCAGCATCACGAATCTCCCATGGGGTAACTCAGAGAGTGCGGGGTGGAGATTCTGCCTTCGTGCACATCGAGGATGTGCAGGATCTCGTTGAGGAAGAACTGGGCCGGCAGGGTCAGTATGAGGTGATGAGAGCTTACATGTCCTACCGGATTCAGCGGGCAGAGGTAAGGAAGATTCACCAGGCAGAAGCGACCGAGGATCCAAACCAGGACTCCATGGTAGTGGTGACGCGGGAGGACGGACAAAGTGATTTCTGGGACGGCACTGAACTCAAGAAACGAATTCAGTTTGGAATGATCGGGTTGAACCTCTGCCTTAGTGAAGAAGAGATCGAATTAGAACTTCGAAGGTCGGTCGGAGCGGAGATCACCGAGGGCGAGTTGCAGAGAACGATTATTCTCAACGCCAAGTCACTCATTGAGAAGGACGCTGACTTTGCGAAATTTTCCGCACGGATCCTACTGAGTTATATCTACGAGGAGGTTCTCGACTGGTCCATACAGCGGGATGGGATTGCCTCGTTGAAGGCTGCTCATCAGGAGCAATTCCGGCGCTATCTCAAGCACGGAGTAGCGATCAAAAGGATCAGCCCTGAACTTGTTGAGCGCTATGATTTAGAGCGTCTCTCGGATGCATTCGACCCTTCCGCGGACCTGGATTTTGATTACCTGGGCATCCAGACCCTCTACGATCGTTANCTCGTCGTGGACAAGACCTCCGCCAAGCCAAGGAGGATCGAGACTCCTCAATTTTTCTGGATGCGCGTCTCCATGGGACTGTTCAAGGCAGAGGAACAGGACCGGGAGGATTGGGTTATCCGCCTCTACCAACTCTACAAGGGACGCAGGTTCTGCTCTTCCACACCAACCCTCTTCAACTCCGGGACTCTCCATTCCCAGCTGTCCTCCTGCTATCTCTACAAGGTAGATGATTCCATCGAGTCGATCATGATACGGGGGATCTCGGAAAATGCCTTCCTCTCCAAATGGGCCGGAGGACTGGGTGGATCATGGACAAGCGTTCGCGGGACCGGGGCCTACATTCAGGGGACCAATGGCGAAAGTCAGGGGGTGATTCCCTTCCTCAAGTTACATAACGACCAACTAGTTGCCGTAAATCAGGGTGGCAAGCGCCGGGGATCAGGGTGCGCTTACCTTGAGAGCTGGCATAATGACATCGAGGATTTTCTTGAGCTGCGGGTCAACACCGGTGATGAGCGCCGACGGACGCATGACATGAATACCGCGAACTGGATCCCCGATCTCTTNATGAAGCGGTTGGAGGCCAGAGAGGACTGGACNCTTCTNAGNGCTAACGAGTGTCCCGATCTTCANGNTCTTTATGGTAAAGCCTTCGAACAGCGTTACCAGGAGTATGAGGTCAAGGCAGCCGAGGGAAAAATTTGGAGTCGTAAGGTCAAGGCCATCGATCTCTGGAAGAAAATGCTCAAGATGCTCTTTGAGACCGGGCACCCGTGGATCACGTTCAAGGATCCCTGTAATGTTCGTAGTCCACAGGACCATGTGGGGGTGATTCACTCCTCGAACCTGTGCACGGAAATCACCCTCAATACCAGTGATGATGAGACTGCGGTATGCAACCTGGGTTCGGTAGTATTGGACACCCATGTGACCAAGGATGGCATGCTTGATCACGAAATGCTGAGCGAAACAATTACAGTAGCGATTCGCGCCTTGGACAACGTCATAGACATTAACTTCTATCCGACCGATGCGGCCCAGACCGCGAACAGNCGTCACCGGCCAATCGGGCTTGGGGTCATGGGGCTTCAAAATGCGCTTTTTAAGAAGGACCTCTCTTTTGCCAGTGATGATGCAGTNGCCTTCAATGATGAGTTTATGGAGGCCATAGCCTACTATGCTTACGGCGCGTCCAGTGACTTGGCGGCCGAGCGGGGCAGCTACTCGAGCTACAGGGGATCAAAGTGGGATCGGGGAATTCTTCCTCAGGACTCTCTGGATCTTCTCGAAGACGAGCGGGGCGAAGAAGTTACTGTCCCACGGGGCGGAAAAATGGACTGGAAACCCGTTCGTGAGAAAATCATGAAGAATGGGATTCGCAACTCGAACGTTCTCGCTATCGCGCCGACGGCCACNATCTCCAATATCATGGGAACTACCCCGTGCATTGAGCCGAACTACAAGAATCTTTTCGTGAAGAGCAACCTCAGCGGGGATTTCACGGTATTGAACAGGCAACTTGTGCGGGACCTGAAGAAGGAAGGGCTCTGGACCCCCGACATGCTGGATCAGCTCAAATATTTTGACGGGGAGTTGAGTGATATCGATGAAATCCCTGACAGTCTCAAGCAGAAGCACCTCACGGTGTTCGGAGTTGACTACAATTTCATCATTGATGCTGCATCCCGTCGTCAGAAGTGGATTGATCAGAGCCAGAGTGTGAACCTGTTCCTTGCCTCACCAGATATGAAGGCTTTGAGTCACATGTATCGTCGCGCGTGGCGAACTGGACTCAAGACGACCTATTACCTGCGAACCTTGCAGGCCAGTAACATTGAGAAGGCAACTGTCCAGTTGAAGAAGGATAGGGCGCCACANGCTGAAAAAGCTGGAGAAAAAACCTACACTCCTGAGGAGAAAAACGCCTGCTCTATCGAAGCCATGATGAATGGCGGTGAGTGTGAGGCCTGCCAGTAACTGCGCTCCCGTNAGAGCCCCGGGTCTCTCTCGTGTTCTCCTGCCGTGGGCCCTGGGCGGGTCTGCTGGCAGAGGATGTTCCTTTCAGGGGCCGGTATTGAGAAATAGAGGCTCAGCGGATTCNTAANGCCATACTTCGATCNGAATGTGGCGCTTTCCGAGTTGTTCTTTCAGCTGGGGCCACTCTGGCAGTGGGTTTGTCTTGTCATNGCCCTGAACCATGGGATTTGCTTTGCGGGTAATCATGAAAAGACCAAAGCCAGTTCTCCCCTTCCTTCTCTGCGGTAATCTTCTGCTTTCGGCCTTCTGTGGTCTTGCGGGGGAATTCCATGCAACCTTGACAGACACCTCCACCAATACATGGGTGGAAGACTTTTCGGTTGATGGGGGAGCAGGCAAGGACGGCGATGTGGCCTGGTCGGTCCGCAAATACACTCTCCGAGGTGGCAAGCAGGCTGGAGTGGACGTAGTGGAGGTCAACAACGGGAAGCTACGTTTCACAGTGGTGCCAACCCGTGGAATGAACGTGCATGAGCTGCATTGTGGGGACATTCGTCTTGGCTGGAATTCTCCGGTGACGGAGTTGATCAATCCTCTTTTCATTAACCCGGCAGACCGAGGTGGTCTGGGATGGCTTGATGGGTTCAATGAGTGGATGACCCGATGTGGNTATGAGTTTGCCGGCCACCCGGGTGAGGATGACGAAAAGATGCTCAGTCTCCATGGTAAGGCTTCAAACCTGCCTGCCTCCAAGGTGGAGGTTTTTCTTAAGGACAACCGGATTCACGTGAGGGGCCGGGTCGAGGAGAAGATGTTCAAGTTTGTGGATCTGGAGATGGTTACGGACATCTCCACCGAAATAGGAACTACCTCGGTGCGTTTTGATGATACCCTTACTAACCGGGGATCCAGTCCGCAGGAGTTTGAGATCATCTACCATGCCAATTATGGGGAGCCTCTTCTGGAGAAGGGTTCCCGTTTTATTGCCCCAGTCAAAAGTGTGACCCCCTTTGACGATCGTGCTGTGGAAGAGCTGGCAGACTATGAGGTGTATTACGGTCCGACCAAGGGTTACGGGGAAACAGTTTATTGCATGGAGTTGAATTCAGGTAAGAACGGGAGAACAAGCGTGATGCTTCACAACGCTGCTGCTTCGAAGGGTGTGGCGATGTCCTACAACGTAGATAGCCTGCCTTTCTTCACGCTGTGGAAAAATACAGATGTGGGTGAGAAGGGTTACGTTACCGGCTTGGAGCCGGGCTCCGGTTTTCCATATAATCGTTCAGTCGAGAGAGAGCGCGGTCGCGTGAAAACGATTGCCGCCGGTAAAGCCAAGCATTTTCACGTCGAGGTAGATGTTCTTCCTGATGCTGCAGCAGTGAAACAAGCAGCAGAAGCGATCTCCGCCATCCAAGGAGGTAAGAAGGCTACAGTGAACCAACAACCAGAGCAATAGCTCGCAATTTGCTGATAAGGGGCTGAGCCAGTAATNGTGCCCCAATCGGGGGGTAACCCAGCGCCGCGTTCGCGGTGCGGGGAACCTGCTGAATAAGGGAGCCCGGAATGTTTGTTCTGAAGCAAACCCTTGTGGGACCCCTTAAAAAATAGGGTCTATAACAGAAACAGCGGCTAGAAGGTGGAGAGGGATGAGAACACTTGGTGAATACANANATTTTTCTGGCGTCNGAGGGGGGCTGNCGTATGTATAATGCGNATACCCNGACCTACCGANCGATNAACATGCATGCCGCTATGACAANTACCAAGGAAAGAGGGNGAAAGGGNTTCTCCCTNGTCACNACNGTCACNATTNTGGTGCTNCTCTCNCTNATCGCNATNGGGCTTCTTTCGCTNTCNGCNGTGACNNTGCGTAGCAGCACCTCTGANCTNGCNCAGCTGGANGCGCAATCCAATGCCCGNCTNGCNNTGATGGTGGCGATNGGAGAANTNCAGNCGNACCTTGGACCCGATCANCGGGTTTCNGCGGAAGCNGGCGTNCTTGATAAGGAGCCAGATCCTTACAACGCGGCGGGAATCCAGGGCATCAAGCATCCACATTGGGTCGGGGTCTGGAGCACTGAGTGGGTCCCTCCCGGTAGCGACGGCGCCAACAAGTCTCCGTGGGTTCGTAGTGATGATGAAGGGGGCTTGAGTGATCAGCGATTCACGGGTGCCGCAGGCATGGGATTCGACAGAGAGAGAGATATTCTCAGTTATCTCATCAGTGGTAATGAAGGGGGGCGGGCCGAGCTCGGAGTCGACCTCATTGAAGCCGAGGCTTGGGAGGGAGACCAAATTGAGCTGGTCGGTGAAGGAACCGTGGCAACTACTGAGGAATATGTGGTTGCCCCGCGGGTTGCCACGCGCAACGACCGAGATCGGGTGACCGGTGGCTACGCTTATTGGGTCGGGGACCTGGGAGTCCGGGCCAACGTGGCCATGGTTGATGCTTACAGCCTCGACTCTCCGGTGCGTGGACCCAATCCCGACGGGATGGAGCGCATCCTGAACCCGCAGGATACTGCGGCGAAGCAGCTTGAGGGAATTAACAACGATCTTACCGACGAGGAGGTCCGGAAGCTTTTCAGTCGCAAGACCGTTGAGCTGACCGACGGAGTGCCTAGCAGGGAAAATGCGCTCCGTAAGAAGAGGGCTTTCCACCACCTCACTACCCAGTCAAAGGCCGTCCTGTGTAACGTGAGACAGGGGGGGCTTCTCCGGGACCTGACCGCCTACATCCACGATCGCCGTGGAACGATCCGGGACCTCCGGGCCGACGGCCGGATTGTTTCCCAAGGGATCCAGGACCTTGATAATATTATTGGCCCGGCGAATGCCGCCGTGGCCCGGGAGCAGGGGACGACCTGGAGTCGGACAAAATACCGGGATATTGCTCCAACCTTTGGCCTCGTCCGAAACTGGGCCCTGGCCGGTCGCGGCCTGCAGTACGCGGAGAGAGACACCAGCATGGTGGACCCTGCACCCCCAACTTCGGAAGACATTGCCAATGGCACCCTGCGGGGAATGAACGATGGCGTGAATGTGTATGATGGAGGTAACCTGCGTCCTGCATCGTTCCTGCCTTTCGTCAAACCCAACCTCTTTCCCGTGATGGCCGAGGGATCGGTCTATTACAATCTTGCAACTTACCCTCAGTCGCCGGCTCCCGGGGCCGGGAACATCATCCGGATCTGTCTCTACCCCCGGATAGCGCTCTGGAATCCTTACAACGTGGCTATCAACACGCACGGGATGGTTGCCACCATATTTGTCAATGGGAACAAGGACCTAAGGGTCACCTACACTGACCGGACATCGAGGACCGGGGTGTCTATGCCGTTCGGACGGGGATCGACCAAGATTCACACGGGGCAGCAGGGCAACGCAAGACCCAGTGGCAACGATCCGAGCCCTGGCCATTACGTCGGCTGGATGCTTATGAGCTTGCAACCCACAACGA
>PBTP01000027.1 GCA_002729275.1 Roseibacillus sp.
TGAATCTGGAAGTATCCGTTCCAGTAATGCACTGGGACAATCTCAAACCGGAAAAGGTTCTGAAGATATTCTTCCACGTCACTTAGTTGGCTCTCCCTCACTTTCTCGAGCAGGGAGGACTCAGCAAAGACGTTTTCGTGGTGCTTGATGAAGAGGAGGGCGATCTCTGCCTGCCCACTTTCCACGGCCTGGAGGAGAGGAGTCAGGTTGTCGGCGTTCCCTTCTGACGCCGGCTCACGGGTCTCGAGGTCCAGTCCTTTCTCCCGGTAGGCGTCAACGAGTTCCCGGTTGCCGGAACGGATGGCTTCCCAGAAGGAGACTCCATGACCTGCGGGAGCCTTTCGTTGCTGGAGCAGGTCGAGAGTGTCCCCGGTTGCCACGTCGAGCGGGGCTTCTCCGAAGACGTTGAGAGCGGCTATCGATTCGGCGTTGATCAGGAGCTCGGCCACGTCCAGGCTGTCATGCCGGGCGGCTAGGTGCAGGGGAGTATCGAGGTGATGGCTGAGGCTGGCTCCATGGTCCATGATGAACCGAACCCCGGACAGGTTATTCTCTTCAATCATCAGCTGCAGGGGAGACGTGTTGCAGTATTGGAGATTTAAGTTGGCCCCACGCCTGACCAGTAACCGGGCGCAATCCAGCGCGTTATTCTGAAGGGCTATGATAACTGGAGGTTCGGGACGGGGAGTAGGAGGAACAGGACCGCCGGGCCCAGGGCCTGGCGGTCCTCCCGGGAATCCGGGATGGCCACAACCTCGACGACGGTAATCAACACTGAGGCTCTGGTCCAGGTAGGAGGACAAGGCGACAATGTTATCGTCCGCGATTGCCTGCTCGTAGCTGGGGAAACTACTTTCGGTTCCGCCCTGTTCAGCGAGGTAGTCGGCGATATCGTTGCTGTTCCGGGCGCGGGCCAGCATCAAGGGGGTCACTCCATCGATATTGACTGCATTGAGGTCGGCCCCCGCCTCTACCAGTACCTCAACGACCGCGAGGGACATCGTGCGTTCGATCGCAAAGTGAAGGATGGTGGTCAGGTCCTCCAGGGTGCCTCCGATCCTGATTCCGTTATCCAGCAGCCACTCCAGTTCCTCAGGATCAAGGGCGTTGTCATCGAGGGTAAGGATGTCGAGGAGCGAGGTATCATCCACTACGGCCCCGTAGGCCAATGGTAGTTGCAGAAACTGCCGGTTAAAACGGGGACGAAATATCTCGGGGATTCTCATCCTCCTGATGGCAGCTCCATACTCGATCAGGAGATCCATGGATTCAGTGTTTGTAGCCGCGAAGATTTGTGCCGCTGGGTTGGCTCCGTTATCAAGCAGGAAGCGGGCAGCCTGTAGTTGATGGGATGCCAGTGCAGTTGCGAGAGGAGTATGAGGAGAGTTGCGTGGGACATTCCCGGGAAAGAAACCGAAAGGGGAAATGAGATCTACATCAGCTCCCGCTGCGATGAGGTGCCGCAGGGCTTCAATCTGCCCACCTGAGGCGGCGCTGTGCATGAAAGGTGTACAGGAGACCCAAAAGCAAACACCTCCCTCTGGATTGGCCCCGGCATCTACGAAGAGTGGAATGAGGTGCGGTTGGGAGTGATAAATACAAAGACCAATGGTGGGATAACGCCCTTGGGGTGAGGGCCCTACCGTGATTTGTCCCGGAGGGGCATCGACTGTATGGGGACTAGCCCCGGCAGCAAGGAGCTGCTGAACGGCCTCGGCATCTCCGGACGAGATCGCCTCCCGCATGCCTGCTGAGACAGGGACGATGAGGGCGATGCTGCAGAGAATAAAAATCCAGAAATGCTTCATACTCATTGAGAACTGAAGCTGATGACCGTTTGAAGAGGGGGCAAGGACGATCTTGCTCGGCCGTATGCGGCACAGGGGAAGGCTGGACCTGAGTAACACGATGCCGTAGGTTGAAGGACTGGCTTATCCCCGAAGACCTCGGAGCGCAGGGCAGAACCTTTTCATGAAATATCTTTCTGCCATTCTGCTTCTCGGCGCCCTGTGCGGTTGTCCCACCCAGGCGGCAAGACCAAACATGGTGATTGTTCTCGTGGATGATCATGCTTTTGAAGCTATTTCGGCCTATGGGACTTACCTCAAGGACCACGCGAAGACGCCGGCCATTGATCGACTGGCAAAGGAAGGGATGCGTTTCGACAGTTTCACCTGTGCCAATTCCATCTGTTCCCCCAGTCGCGCTACCATCCTGACCGGGCAGTATAGTCACAAAAATGGGGTGAGAGGGCTTAATGGATCCATTAACGAGGGCTCGCCCCAATACCCGGTCGAGCTACAGAAGGCGGGTTATCAGACCTGGCTGGTTGGGAAATGGCACCTTCGGAGCAATCCCAAAGGCTATGAGAAGCATATGACAGTCAAGGGGCAGGGTAAGTATTTTGACCCGACTTTCAGCGGCAGCGAAGGGGAACGGCACAAGGTGGAGGGATACTCTACCGATGTTTACACCGACATCGCCCTGAAGTGGCTCAAGGCTCGTGACCGGAAGAGGCCTTTCCTGCTGAGCCTCCAGTTCAAGGCTCCTCATCACGACTATGGTCATGCCAGGCGTTATGATGATCTCCTGGCCGGGGTGAGCATTCCCGAGCCTCCTTCACTGTATGAGGACATTCGTAACACCGACTCCAACCTGAAGCGCCTTTTCCTGCAAGGGACCAAGTTCCACATGCTCTATTCCACCAAGACCGACAGCAGGAGGGATCCGACCACGAATTACTACGCCCGCCACCTGAAGGATGAAGCGCCCAACCAGATGTGGAAGCATGATTCTGAAAGTGACAGGGACAAGATCCGGGTGGCCTATCAGCACATGATTCACAAGTACATCCGCTGTGCTACTGGCAATGATGACAACCTGAAGCGGGTTCTGGACTATCTCGATACCGAGGGCCTCACCGAGGACACCGTGGTGGTCTACACCTCGGACCAGGGGTATTGGCTGGGTCAGCACGGACTCTACGACAAACGGCTGATTCTGGAGACTTCCATGCGCATGCCCTTCCTCATCCGGTATCCGCGGCTGATCAGGCCCGGCAGCGTGAACAAGGAGCTCTGCATCAACGTCGATATCGCCCCGACCCTGCTGGAACTTGCCGGGGTGGAGGTGCCGGAGGCTATGCAGGGGCGCAGCATGGTATCCCTGCTCAAGGGGCAGGAGGTGGTGGATTGGAGGAAGTCCCAGTTTTACACCTACTGGGGGATCCCGGCTCACTACGGCGTCCGGACCGGTCGCTTCACTTACCTGAAGATCCCTGGTCATCCGCCCGAGCTGTTTGACCGGGAGGAAGACCCCGAGCAGTTGTATAACGTTGCGGGGCGGGCTTCCTATCGGGATGCCATTTCGGACCTGGAGGTTGAGCTCAAGCGTCAGGTCCAAGAGGTCGGGATCGAAGCTGCTGAGCTTCCCGGCCATTCGAAGCCATGAGCCAACGANTACTACTCCTGACCNTTGGGGCGGCCGTGATNGGNCTNTNTCCATGCTNTGCAGNGGAGAAGCGNCCCAANATCNTGTTNATNATNGCNGANGACCANTCTCCNNTNGACCTNAAGATCTANAATCCNNANTCGTCTCTNGAGACTCCGAANCTNGATGCCNTGGCNTCNGAGGGCATGGTNTTTGANGGNGCNNACCACATGGGNNCCTGGGTTGGCGGGGTCTGCACNCCCTCCCGGCACATGGTGATGTCGGGTCGTACAGTCTGGCACATCCCGGACCGATTGAACCGGGTCATGAACCCCCACGCCTCCAATCCGGCATTGGTTCCGCCTGACCTCGCCATGCAGACAATCCCGGCAGTCTTCAACCGTGGGGGCTATGACACCATGCGCACCTGCAAGCGGGGTAACAGCTATGACAAGGCTAACGCGCTGTTCAAGGTCTGTCACGATGCGACCAAAAGGGGAGGTACGGATGAGAGCGGAAGCGCCTGGCATGCGGAGCAGGTTCTTGATTACTTATCCGNGCGGGAAGCGAGAAAGGATACGGATCCTTTCCTGATCTACTTCGGGTTCTCTCACCCACACGATGTGCGTGATGGGAAGCCGGAATTGCTGGCCAAGTATGGGGCGGTGAATCACACGGATCCTAACANTCCTCCGCCGGCGAATACGAAGCAACCGCCGCTTCCGGTGGGATATTTACCAGAGCATCCTTTTGACAATACCCACATGACNGTCCGCGACGAAGTAGCCGTGCCCGGGGTCTGGAAAAGGAGGGATGAGCGAACNATCCGCAACGAGATGGGGCGTGAGTTTGCCTGTAGCGAGAATATCGATATTCAGATTGGCAGGGTTCTCCACAAGCTGGAAGCCATGGGAGAGCTTGAAAACACCTACGTCGTTTATACCGCTGATCATGGAATGGCCATAGGCCGGCACGGCCTGCAGGGAAAACAGAACCTCTATGAGCACACTTGGAGGATTCCTTTTGTCGTGAAGGGACCGGGGATCAAGGCAGGATCCCGGGTGCCGGGTAATATCTACCTCCTCGATGTTCTCGCGACCTTGTGCGACCTTTCCGGTATTGAGATTCCCCGAACAAGTGAGGGAAAAAGTTTCAAGTCGGTCCTGCTTGGGGAGAAGCAGTCTGTCCGGGAGGTGCTCTATGGGGTTTATTGTGGTGGGGCCCGACCGGGCATGAGATGCGTCAAGAAGGGTGACTGGAAAATGATCAAGTACCAGTCTGACGGGGGAAAGGTAAGGGAAACCCAGCTCTTCAACCTCGCTCGGAATCCCCACGAGCTTATCAGCCAGCATCATGAGCAGGCAGTGATTGCCGTCTCCGGGCACAGGCCGGAACAGTATCAGCGCAATCTGGCGAGCGATTTGCGGCACGCCGGGAAGCTGGCAGAGATGGAGAAACTCCTGTTGGACAAGATGCGTCGCCTCGATGATCCCTACCGACTCTGGAACCAGCCGGATGATGGACTGCCTGTTCCGGAATACAGGGAAAAGATCAACCGTTCGAAGAGGAAGCGGTCTTCCCGGCCCGGGTCCTGAACAGGTAGGCCCATGCGGGTGAATTTTCCTCAGGCAAGGATCTCGTTAATCACTTTTCCTGCAACGTCAGTCAGCCGGAAATCACGCCCGTTGAAGAAATAGGTGAGGCGTTCGTGATCAATGCCAAGGAGGTGGAGAATGGTGGCATGCAGGTCGTTGACGCTGACCCGGTTTTCCACCGCCTTATAGCCGAATTCATCACTTGCGCCGTAGTGGGCGCCTCCCTTGATGCCTCCTCCGGCCATCCACATGGTGAAGGCATTGGGATTGTGATCCCGACCCTTACCACTCTGGGCGTCCGAGGTCCGTCCGAATTCCCCTCCCCAGACCACGAGGGTGTCCTCGAGCATCCCCCGTGACTTAAGGTCAGAGAGAAGAGCGCCGATGGGCTGATCAACGCTCTTAGCGGCAATACGGTGGTTGGCACCAATATCGTTATGGCCATCCCACGGAACGTCGGCGACCCCTCCGCCTCCGCCATTGGTCCCGGCGTAGAGCTGAACAAAGCGCACCCCCCTTTCAATGAGCCTCCGGGCCATGATGCATTGGCGGCCCACGAGTTGCGTTTCCTTCTGGTCTACCCCGTAGGCCTGCTGAGTAGCTTTGGACTCCTGATTCACATCCATGGCCTCTGGTGCTGCAGTCTGCATGCGGTAGGCGAGTTCGAAGGATTCAATTCGGGCGGCGAGATCTCGCTCAAGTGAGCGAGGCTCCCCATGAACCCTGTTCATGGCCCTCAGGATGTCCAGTTGGGCGCGCTGGTGCTGATCATCCATGCTCTTACGTCGCGTGAGGTTGCCAATGGGATTGGTGCCGTTGATTGCAGTTGGCTGAAACTTCTTGGGAAGAAATCCGGGCGCCCAGATTGGCTTCCCACCACGCGGCATGGAACCGTGCAGGACCACAAATCCCGGGAGGTTCTGGTTTTCGCTTCCGAGACCGTAAGTCACCCAGGAACCCATGGCGGGCCGTCCCTGCAGGAACATCCCGGAGTTCATTTCCAGCATGGCCGGAGTGTGATTGTTGGATTGAGAGAAGCAGGAATACAGAAAAGCCATATCGTCGACATGCTTTGCCATATTCGGAAAAATTTCAGAAACCCAGGTTGCGGACTCGCCGTGTTGTTTCCAGGAAAAGGGAGACGCGAGAATTTTTCCATCGGTAGTGAAAAACCCCGTCTTGGGATCTGCTCCGATGAGTTTCTCCCCATTGCGTTTCTGGAGCTCCGGCTTGTAGTCGAAGGTGTCGACCTGAGAGGGNCTGCCGGGCATGAAGAGCCAGATTACGGATTTGGCCTTGGGAGCGAAGTGAGGACCTGGGCCTGCCACCGGTGACCCAGATTCAACGGCGGTCTGCCCCAACAGACCTTCCTCGGTGAGAAGCTTGGTCAGGGCGAGGGAGCCGCAGCCGAGACCGGCTTTCTGGAGGAAATTGCGGCGGGAATCGTAGAACGGGACATTACTCATATCAGTCGACAAAGATAAATTCGTTTAGGCAGATCACGGTCTGACAGAAATCGGCTATCGCGGTATCCATGGCTTGGGGACTATCGCCGTAGGATTCAGCCTGGCCCTTGATAAAGGCGCTCATTTGCTGTTCCTCAGCTGTGGTGGGAAGTCGAGAAAGAGCATGTTGATAAGCCCTCTGGATGATCTCAGGAATTGAAGCGCTCTCATCTGAACGGATACGCGTGGCGAATTTCTCGGCAATTTCCCGTACGTAGGAGGAGTTCATCATGGCGAGAGCCTGAGGTGGGACCGTAGTGGCAATGCGCTGCCCGATACCCTGCATGGCGTCAGGAGCATCGAAGAGCTGGAGGATGGGGATCAGGTTGCTCCGCTTGACAGTGAGATAGATGCTTCGCCGTGTCTCGCGCTGGTCCACGGATCCCTTATCAAACATCCGTTTGTCGAGAGTTCCGCTTACGGCAAGGAGGGAGTCACGAATGACCTCGGCTTCGAGGCGTGTGGCCCCCCGGCGCCACCAGAGTTTGTTTTCCGGATCAATCTTCATTGCCATCTGATTGAGGTTTCCCTGCTGACGGTAAACCGAGCTCATCATAATCATCTTGTGCAGGGGCTTGAGCCGCCACCCGTTCCTGATGAGTTCTCCTGCCAGATAGTCGAGGAGCGCAGGGTGCGTTGGGGGCATGCCCTGTGACCCGAAGTCGCTGGGCGTTCTTACGATACCCAGTCCAAGATGATGCTGCCAGAGGCGGTTGACGATTACCCGCGCGAGGAGGTGTCCGGCACCCTTGTCTGCGTCCGTCATCCAGTGGGCCAGTGCGACCCGGGGAGGGTGTTTCTCAGGGCCTTTGAGCCAGTGCTCTTCGGTGACGTTTTCTACCTGCAGGACCCGAAGGAACGCCGGGGTTGCGAGATCCTGTTTGGAATTCGATTCCCCGCGCTCGAGAAAGTAGACCTTACGGGTATCAGCCCCGAAGTTATAAGTCGCGCCACCTTTCCGAGCCGCGTAAATATTAATCAGGGCTGGTTTGGGAGCAGTCTTGGCGTGCTCATCGACGGAGTGGTTGAGCTTGGTCCAGTCCGGGTCCCGTGGTGAATACCACTTGAGCACCTCCTGTTTCTGTTTGTCACTGCGGACCTCCGGAGCCAAGGCGAGGATGCTGTTAATATTTTCTGGCACCTCGGGGGAGGTGCTGAAGTAGAATCCCGATCCGCCTCCTCCATTGATGATTTTTACCAGCAGCTGATTGGATCCGGCCTTGAGCTCGAGGGTGAGTTTATCCTGATCCTTGGCAACTCCGCCCTGAGTTTCCTTGGCAAGAACGGACTCGCTATTCAACCAGACCTTGATGGCATCGTCTCTCCCGAAGGAGACAGGAAGCGATCGCGCGGAAGAGACTTCGATGGTTCGGAACAGGTAATTTGCGCTGTTGTCGCCCTTGAGAGTATTGTGGATGGTCCCGTCCTTCCATTCGGGGCGGGCGACCCATTTCCGATCTTCATAGGTCTCGGAGAGGTTGACGCTCTTCTCCGGAGGAAAGGTTTCGTTGTAGGCCTTTTTAAAATCNGTGGCTCCAAAGGGGCCAATATGGCTCCAAGGGCTGAGGGTCTCGGTTTCTTGTGGTTTCTTCCTGGTTGCAAGCCACTCGGCCAGGCGGGTGGGNAGAATCTCCTGCTCGAATTTCGTGCGGGAGACCACGAGCTTTTCGTGGGCCAGGTCGAACTTCTGTTTTNCATTCTTGGTCTTTGCAGGGTTCGGATCGTGGGCATGATCCTGGAAGCCCGTCTCAGAAAAACAGGAGACCAGCCGGTAGTAGTCACTGATGGGAACGGGGTCGTATTTATGGTCGTGACATCNGGCGCAGCCGATGGTCAGACCAAGCATCGAGGTTCCCATCGTATGAACGATATCATCGAGCTGCTCGTAGCGACTCCGCTCTCTCTCTTTCTGGGTCTGCTGGGATGTAAACGGACCAGCAGCNAGAAATCCGGTGGCAGCCTGAGCCATGTAGTTTTCAGGTTCGATCTGATCACCTGCGATCTGCAGCCGGACAAAGCGGTCATAGGGCATGTCCTCGTTGAGGGCCTTGATGACAAAGTCACGAAAGTGGTATGCGCCTCCCCGGTCCTTGTCGAAGGCGTAACCATTGCTCTCGGCGAAGCGGGCAAGGTCGAGCCAATGCCGGGCCCAGCGCTCACCGTAATGCGGTCCGTCGAGGAGTCGATCGACGAGGTTTTCATATGCTCCGGGGGCCTCGTTGCTGAGATAAGCCTCGATCTCAGATGGTTCCGCGGGTAGCCCCCATAAACCAAATACGGCACGGCGGAGTAGTGTTCGCCGGGAAGCCTCAGGGTTTGGCTCCAGCGCATTTTTTTCGAGGTCTGCCAGAATGAAGCGGTCAACTGGTGTGCGAATCCACGATTCGTCAGCTACCTTGGGGGGCTGGANCGAGTTAAGGGGCTGGAAAGACCAGAATTNGCGTCCTTTTGCCAGATCGATTCCCTGTGGCTGCCTGGAATCTTCCTCGGCGATGGAGAAGCTCCCCAAGCTGGCAGCAATTACAGCGAGAACGGCGACCTGAAATCGGTTCATATCTGGGCCTATAGTAGGAATTATCGAGGATTGCGCAAATGGGATCTTCCCCTGTGAACGTGGGACTGAAGGAGAGCCCTTACAGGGTAGTTTAAGAAACTTCCCGAGCTGCTCTTGCGGGATTTATGTCACTTTTTGCGAAGCTCCTGTCTTGCCCACGAAAGGGCTTTGTGATTGAGTGGAGGTAGCATTCAGAGTGGTTTTACGGCCGTAAGGCAGGGGAACCCGGCAACCTGTCGTGGAGACGACAAGGTGCCTGTGCCATCTGGCACGATGCGCGGTCCTCAGGGGCTGAATGAAGGTCTCCTTGCCCCGTTCGGGGCTTTCATTCAATCCCGCTGCTGCTTCGGGTGCGTCTCCAGTGAAACGGAACAACCACTATGAGCAAAGCAACAAACGACACGCCCTTTNTCCTCGTGAGCAAAGGGAAGCATTCCCGCCCGGATCATCATCTCACCAACAACAATGGCACTTGGTGGTGTCAGATTACGGTTCATCAGGGCCCTTTCTCGAGGCGGCTTCGGTTCTCCCTTGGAACGGGGGATCTTGAACGGGCCCGTACTCTCCGTGACAGGGTCTTTGATAATCTTTCCGCCGGGCACCGGGCGGCCTAGGATGCTTCTTCAGGGCATGGAGGGTGGAGTTGCAAAACAGAAACTAGATTCGTTTAGCCTAAGATACACTAGGCGTTGAGTTGAGGGAATTCCCTCTGACACTTTTTCCAGAAAGAAAAGAAGCCACCAGTAGCGAGAGAGCGGACCGCCCGATCTGCGGCTCGATCAAGGAGAACAAGTTCCACACCCTGATCAGCCAATTCCTGACGGAAGCCTGGTATCAAATCAGCGAGCGGACCAACCTCGGGGCGAAGGGCCACGATTTGGCTTAAGTTTCCCTGTATCGCCCACTCCGTGAGTGATGAGACTTGCTGACGTTGGGTTACAAGTTCTGGTGAAACACCAAAGTGGTTCTTCGCGCGAAGACAGGCGTCCTCCAAGGCGGCCGTCAGCCATTTCCGCTTTGGGTCGCAGAAACCATATTTCTCCCAGGCATCAAAATTTCCACTCACTAAGACCGCCTTTGGTTTGAGAGGGGTAAGAGGGCTGTTCTCAGGGAGCAGATCTTCCTCGTGGATCCAGATTCCGCTATCGGGCCCGACGGNTACTGGCTCGGCATCTGGGGTTGGGTGAGTGATTGGATCTTTCTCTTGAGCACCGGGGTGGAGTGCGGTGGGTCTTTCAAGGAGCTCGAGTCCCTCCTGAAGGCCATCGAGGAGCTCGGAGCCCATATACTTTTCGATGTTGGACCGGCGGGGCAGGTAGGTCTTGCCCGGGGTCTGCAGGCCTGCGACCCATCTCCATGAAAGCGTGTTGGAGGCAGGATCGGCATCGAGGAGGTTCTGGAAGAAAAAGTGAGCCCCCAGCTGCCATGGAAGTCGCTCGACATGAATCCACCACCCGGCAAACCACATGCGGGCATGATTGTGCAAATATCCTGTCTCCCGTAGTTCCTTCGTGAAATGATTCATCAGAGCTACGGGTCCTTTTGCGGATTGGCAAAGGGAGGCTCTTTCCCGTGCTTTTTCGTAGCGGGGGCTACTTTGGATCAAGTGTAGATCATCGAGGTAGTTACGCCATACCTGCGGGCGCATGGAGAGCCAGGCTTTCCAGTAGCGGCGCCAATAGACCTCCTGGGTAAATTTCTCGACGGTCGAGGGCGCGTAACGCTCGAGAGGTGCGGAGCAGCATTCCTCTTCCGTGATGAGGCGGTGCCTGATGGCGGGTGAAAGGCGTGAAACATTTGGGTGCCCCGGCATCACATGATTGCGGTCACGGGAATAACGCCCTGCATATGGAACAAAATCCTGAAGGTGCTGAAGAGCATCTGATCGCGTGGATGCAAACCGGATTGGATCTGGCGGGAAAAGGTCACGAGTCATGGGGGAGATTTTTGGGCGAGAGGAAATGCTGAATCAGGATTGCCCATCTGGCAGAGGGCCCGCTCGCTGTTCGAGTGGACTACGGGGCAGGAGGTTTCGAGTTAATAGATTGCCCGTCCTCGCAGNAGCGCAAGAGACTTCATGACTTTTCAGGTGGACCTGCGGGTAATCGCAGTGAAGAGAGTGGCAAAGAGTAGAGGGGGTTAAGACTACAGCACGGGGATCACGGCAGGGAACCGGCCCAGCAGGAGCGCCGCTAATGGTGTGACAGTGTTCGTAATGGGATCCCGAGCTTTAATGTGAAGTGCNAGCTCAATGATCATCAGAAATGAGAGGTCAGCTGCGGCAGCAATGACTGGAGAGAGATGCCAGATACCCGCGATAAGTCCGATAGCGCAAAGAACCTTTGTCTGTCGATAAGGGGGTCATACCCAGATCCGGGGCTCACTGGGCTTCGGATCGCCCGCAGGATAAGAGGCAGCCTGGCCAACAGAGTATCGGTAGGCGGACCATGCCGCTGCTGCCGCGTCAATGATATCATCGGGGGCAAGATTCCGAACGGGCAGAAGAAGGCTATCTTTCAGATGTAGACCTTTCTCCTCTAGCAGGGAAATTCGCTCACGGAATCCTCCCCACGTTTTCTTTGAGAAGGTAAGAGGCCGACCATTATTCATAGCAGCAAAAGAAAGCTCAGGGTGCACTTCGATTACCGGGAACCCCTCCCTTTGTGCCTGGTTCACTTCTGCGATTTTCGCCCGGAGGTGGAGACTTTGCCGGGAGAAGGCCCTCCCGTAGAGCTTCCGGCATTGCGTATTCACGTCATTGAAGTCTGCGTCGATCCACTTCTTCCCTATTGTGAAACGGGGAAGTGCTGGAAAAACACTTCTCCCCCGTTCCGCACCAAGGGCGCTCCTTGCCAGCGTGTCTGCAGGACGAACAGGAGCGTCAAGGAGTTGAATAGGCATGTCAATTCCTGCCGTTATCAGGTCTGGGATGCTCTGGAGAACCTCCTCCAGAGAGACGGAGGAGAACGTGCCTGCTACTGTTCCAGATTGATCGAGCCATACTCCAACCCATCCCTCCTTGCATCCGTCAACTCCTGCAATCACAGTTTTATTTAGCGCAGTCGCGGAAAAATCTCAAATGCTGATCAGATCTGTGACGAACCGAGATGTGCGCCTCTACGGGGAAAAGGACGGATGCAGGCAGGGCCTTGTCCAGGCGGATGATATGTCCCAGTAGTTGAGTCATTGGCGCTTCGTTCTCCTGCTTTCTTTGATGATAAATCCAGCGGTGCGGAGACCGGAAACCAAGGCGCCCTCGATCGAGGCGCTGGTGCAATGGTCTCCGCAGATCAGGAGACCATCATGATGCCGAAATGCCTCTTTTTCCTCGGCTCCCTCGTGTGGGATCTGCTCTGGCAGAGCGCGGCGGATCCGATCTGTATGCAGGTGCTCCCATAACTGCACTTGCTCTCCGAACCATTGTTGAAGTTCACGAAGAATGGTATCTTCGAACTGTTCGCCATGGTGAAGGCCGAGGACAGAAACCGAGATTAACGCGCGGCCATCGGGGGCGTAATTCGGAGCCACATCCGAAAGTGCGCAGACGTTGTTTACGAGGCCATTTGCTTCTCCATTGAGGGCAATGATAGCCTCTTTCAGCGGAGAATGAGGGGCAGAGTAGTAGAGCCCCGTAACGGATCGCCAGGGCACCGGATCACCCTTAAGTCCCGGCACGATCTTAGCTGCAGATTCCGCATCGGTTGCCACGACGATCCTATCGGCATTAATTGTGTCCCCATCAGACAGGGAGACCCGGGTTGATTCAATCGAGTCAACAGTGGTATTCGTTCGGATCGCTTCCCTCGGTAGCCGTGCTGCTAGCTGCCGAGGAATTTCCTGCATGCCCTTGGCGGGAACCGTGGCTTTGCCCTTAGCGAACATCCGGAAGGTAAATTCAAACATTCTACTGGATGTTCTGAGTTCTCTCTCGAGGAAGATACCTCCGTAAAAGGCCCGGAAAAACCCGTTAATCATCCGTTCGGAGAATCCATAACTCCTCAGGTAAGATTCTGTGGATGTGTCTTCTCGGAGAGTTTTTTTCCATGGGTTGAGCGCCTCTAACCTCAGTTTTCCCACCAGTAATTTGTCCCAGAGATTGCCGATCGGTTGGAACGGGGTCGAGAGTGCATACTGCGGACACCGGAAAACGTCCATCAGGCGATGAAATCCACTACCTTGGAATATGAGCGCCCCTGGTCGAAAAGCTTTTAGATCGAGGGCCTCGAGATCCAAGAATTTAGCGGCCTCAGGGTAGGTGCTTAGATACACCTGAAATCCCCGATCCAGAATAAACCCCTCTTTGATTCTGGAAACCACTCTTCCCCCCAGTTCGTCAGAGGACTCGAGGAGGACGACGGCCTTGCCTGCTTCATGGAGCCGGACTGCGCAGGCGAGACCAGCCAAGCCTCCACCTACGATAAGAATCTTGTCCTCTGCACTCATCACCTGCCGCGATCATCACTCGAGAGTGATGCCTTCGGCAAGGACGACGTGCTGGAGGGCTTCCTCCATGGTGCGTCGAACCCGTGCTGTCGTTCGATATAAAAATGCGTGCAGGAGGGCGTCCCCGGGGTTTCGATCTTCGCATTCACTGCTGTATTTTTCGAAGGCAGCAAGTCCCTGTAGAAGTCCCGCGAGGTGCTGTGGGCACTCGCATTCCACGGTGGTGGACACTCTGGCCAGTTGTCCAAGCTGGTCCTGAGTGTAGAGACGGGCGGGGATTGGCCCGGGATCAATTGGAATCGTTGGCTGGCTTTGCAGGAGGCCATTGTGGTGAATCATGCAGTGACGGAGCAACTGCTCTTTTACTACCGGAGCCTTCAAAAGCTGCACGCCGTGAATTGCCTTGGCCAGAGCAGTTGCGGTATTGCTTGCTGAGAAATGATAAATCAAAACGGTTTTCGGAGCCTTGGTGCGCCTCACTAGTTCTCGAACTGAGGAGATGGTCTCAGGGAACAAAGTCTCTTCTTCGATGACAACAAGATCAGCCTCGGTGATCCGCGGAGCT
>PBTP01000028.1 GCA_002729275.1 Roseibacillus sp.
GTGGCGGCTCCGGTATTGCCCTTGCCGTCCTCAAATACCTTTTGGAGTTCATCACGGGAGACGGGGATGCGATCGTCACCAGCAAGTCGGTCCAGCAGATCATTGTCGGAGATGGTGGCTTCCCGGAGATCTCTGGCTACCGCCAGCGCATGTTCCTTGATCGCAGCATGGGCGGTCTCCCGACCAGCTCCGGCCTTTACCGCAGCCATAAGGAAAGAGGTGCTCAGCAGGAAAGGCATATAGCGCTCGTTTTCTCTGCTGACGGTTCCGGGAAAGACCTGCATCTGGGTCAGGATGGTCAGGAAGGTTTCGAGCAGGCCATCTGCAGCGAAAAATGCGTCTGGTAGCATGACTCTGCGCACGACCGAGCAGGACACATCGCCCTCATTCCACTGGGCCCCACTCAGGCCTGCTCCCATCGCGAGATAGCCCTTCAGGATCACGTGAAAGCCATTCACGCGTTCGCATGACCTTGCATTCATCTTGTGGGGCATTGCACTTGAGCCAGTCTGACCCTTGGCAAACCCCTCTGAAGCAAGCTCGTGCCCTGCCATCAGACGTAAGGTAGTACACATTGAGGAGGGCGCAGCAGTGAGGTCGGTCAGCGTCGACACGGTTCTCATGTCCATAGACCTGGGATATACCTGGCCCACGCAGACCCAGTCACCGGGAAGCCCAAGGTGAAAAGCTACTTTCTGCTCCAGCTCCTTGACCTTCTCAACATCGCCATCGAAGAGAGAGAGCTGATCCATCTGCGTGCCCACGGCCCCCTTCAATCCCCGGACAGGATAGCTTTCCACGAGGTTCTCGAGACGTTGCCGGGCGTCTAGAAGCTCCTCTCCCGACATGGAGAGGCGCTTGCCGAAGGTTGTAGGCTGGGCTGCAACGTTATGGGTCCTTCCTGCCAGAATGATGTCTCTCCATTCATGAGCCCGTCTCGCGAGCGTGGTCAGGGAGGCAATGGCCTTGTCGTGAATCAGGCGAAGTGAGGAGAAAACCTGCAACTGCTCTACGTTCTCGGTGAGATCCCTCGAGGTCATCCCCTTGTGGATCTCCTGATGGCCGGCAAGGTCGTTGAATTCCTCAAGCCGAGCTTTAACGTCATGACGGGAAATGCGTTCGCGCTCCTGGATCGACTCAAGATTAACCTCTGCCTTGACGGCCTCGTAGGCATTGATGGCTTCTTCCGTGATTGGGAGGCCAAGCTCTCGTTGGGCACGCATGACCGAGATCCAGAAGTCGCGCTCCAAGATGATACGGCCCTCCGCGGACCAGATCTCCTTCATGGCGCGGGAAGCATAGCGATCGGCAAGAACGTTTGGGATCATGTCAGGAAATACAGGGGTAAAGGAATGTCTCACGGGTAGCAAGCCGCGGGACAATTTTGGGCAAGAACGGATCGAGGCTGTCTCCGGCTCTGGGGGCGTCATTGCGGAAGTTCCTTGTGCTTAATCCCCGAGAAAGAGGTAGCCCTCGGGCATGATGCGAAAGCCTCCTCCCTCGACTCCGTCCAGGAACCACTCGCCATCCAGCTCTTTTCCGTTGTTGCGGATCACGCCGCAGAGTTGAAGGCGCTGGCCGGCGAAGGTGACCTTTCCCTCCCTCTTGCCGCCGGGCTGATACCGACCTTGCCCATCAAATTTTTCCGCCAGGATCGCGCTGGCCTCCCGGCTTGTTTCGTTAGCGGGCGGGTTTCCCCAGGGGGCGAGGCGGATCCTGAGGTCAAAAGGCTTGTCCGAATTGAAGCCCCGGGGAATCAGGGCGGTGCCCCGGTAAAACATTCTCTCGCCAGCGGTATCGAGGGCAAGATCCATGGTGGCGTTCGTGCGATCGGGCAGGGTGGTTTCCCCGTGGTGGCTGCATGAGCTACAGTAGATGGAGGTGAGAACCACGCTGAGGAGCAGCAGCGTTGAGGAGAAAGAGATAGGAAGAGACATCCTGTCGTCAGTCAGCGCTCAGAGTCTTCTTGAGCTGGAGGATGAGGCTGCCACGGAGAGGCAGGGCCTCATCAGCGAGCTGGCGTTGTAACTTCTCGTAGAGGCGACGTCCCTCGGGAGTCTCCACTTTTATGGGGTCATAACCAAAGCCGGTCAGGTCGTAGGGGCTTGCTCTCATATCAATTTCGCGTGCCCTCGTGGCAAGGCCAAAGCAGTTCCACAAAAGATCACTCGAGACCCATGGCAGTGACTTTGCTGCCCATTTGTAGAGGTCCATATTGGCATGGATGCAGCCTGGCTGTTCATTCTCCTCGCGGGCTGAGAGATCTGGCTGCACACGGTTCATTACTTTGGCCCCGGGTGCGAAAAAACGGAAGGCATCAAAGTGACTACAGCACAGCGGACGGGAGTGAACCAGAGTGTCGATTTCCTTCCTGGGGAGACGCAGGGGAACTGTTTCGCCATGACGAACCTCCGCACCCTCGTAGAGCATGGCCCATTCATGGAGGCCGTGACAGGCGAAATTAGGAGGCCTTTTGTTGGTCGATTGGAGGATTTGAAGATAAAATTTAAGTCGTGTGCGAGCTTTGGGACCCAACTGGGCAGGGTCGACCGAGCAGGTCCCTTCCTTAAACCGGTAGTGCGTTTGACGAAACATCTGACGGGCTTCTGAGCAATCTTCTATGATGACCCCAATTCCTGGGTGCCACCGCTCCAGCTGACCCAGAGAGAGTCGGTAATAGGTATGCAGGAAATCATGAACCGGGTGCTTTTCACCGCGTGCTCTGCGATCCCGTGTGGGTTGTGTCCATGTCAGAGCCCGTGATCTGTGGCTGGCTGACTTTTGCAGCCAGTCCTCTGCTCTAAGCAGCGGCTGAGTGAGAGAACTCATTTTGAAGGGCCCTTTTCCACCGAGATCAGGGCCTTCGCAAATTGTTCGCCGAGATCGAGGTAACCGGCAGAGTCATAGTGCCAGGGGTCCGAGTTCCCGTAGGAGTCTGTCGAGGTAACCAGCGCTGCCCGGGGATCACCTTCCACGAACGACGCCTGCGCCTTGCGAACGATGGCGCCAAATTTCCAGACTTTCCAGTCAGTGATACGCCCAATCACTACGGGGATCTGCGTTTTGGATTTTCCCAGATCCTTGCGGATGAGGCTCATGAGTTCGGAGAGGTTGGACTCGTAGCGCCTGGCAACTTCCTCATTGTCCGCATCGCTCTCGCCCTGCATCCAGAGAATACCGGAGGGAATCAGCGTGTCGGGCTCGCCGTCATTATCAAGATCCTTGTCGGCAAAGGCATGCTTCAAGGTGGCTCGGAAGTGATCATACTGGTTGATGCCCTTCCCTTCTCCTTCGCCGCCATCCCATTCTGGATCCCAAGCCCCAAAGCGCTTCTGAGCTGCTGCCTTCGAGTCGATGGCGGTTCCCCCACGGGAGTATTTGATGAAGGCGATGTGGGCACCGGGATATTGCTGCTTCAGAGTACGGGCGAGAGTGAGCTCCATTCCGAAGCGATCCGAGTAGCTATGCTTTGACCCGTCGGACTTGAAGTTTCTTCCGTGTCCTGGTTTTAGCTTCAGCCAGGCACCGCGACCATCTGGCTTCTTGCCGTCGAGGCCCATGTTTCCATGGAAGATGTAGACGTCTTTATAGCCCTTCTCGCTCTTCAGGCTCTCCGGGAGCTCGGAGACCTTTCCATAGCCATCCATATTCGACTGCCCGCCAAGGTAGTAGAGTCGGAACTCCTTGGCTGAGGAGGCAATAGACAGCCCAAGGAAAGCCAATAGGAGACCCGGCCATTGTTTGTGCATTACCTTCCTGTAGCAGACAAAATGCGTCTGTCGATCCTCGCGAACGGTCTATGCGCCCTCAGAGATCCACCAATCTTTTGTATTCGAAGAACGCCTTTCTCCACCGTGTGATCCGGACACTTTCGAAGAGGCCTGCCGCTGAGAAGGGGTCAGCATTGACGAAGTTCTCTGCCTCTTCTCTCGTTTCCACGTCTACGATCAGGATTCCGCCATGGGCGCTCGCCCCGTCGTCATCCAGCATCGCTCCAGCAGCAAGNAGGATCGCCTTGCGGTCGTCGAGGTAGGCCTTGTGGGCAGCCTGATTCTGGTCTCTCAGATGGGAGTGTCCTGGTTTGTCCCGGGTTATGATGGCGAAGGGCATGGTGTGGTTGTGACGAAGATAGACTTCCTATGGGTTTAAACTGCAGAGGGCCCGGCTGGGGGAAGTTACAGCGGAGGGTCCTTGACGCCGATCTGTTCAAAAATACCGCGGGGAGCACCCCCAGGGATGGGATCTGGACGAATTTCATGAAGACCTTGGTCGTCGACCAAGTAATANAAAAAGTGTGCAGGNATAGTCACTTTTTTGCCGGTGGCCCGGTAGGCGGGGAAGCCGGGGAAGGCGAGGGTTTCGGTGTGGGTGCCGCCNTGGCGCCACTTGACTCCAATGGCTCCCTGCCCGGTGATAACGGGAGGGTCGTTGATATACTTCCAGTCAGGGAATCCCCGGTAGAGAGCTGCCAGAAAGGAAAGGATCTCGCTGGACTCCATAGTCCGTGCGGGAGTGACGAACTGAATATCTCCGGCGAAGCTATCCTCGATCTTTGCGAGGTCGTGGCTACGAAGCCCATCCATGTAGAGGGCGAGAGAAGGGGGAATTTCTGCCGGTGGGATCATTTCAGCGGCTTTCTTTCCAGACTCAATTCGGGCACTGTCCAAGGTGAGGTGCGCTGCGCGATGGAAGACCGGATAGTCGCCACCGTTTCCTTCNTGACTTCCTCAGCCTGGTTCCCCCANACAGTCCGCGTGTAGTTCATGACGTCGGCGACCTCCTGATCTGTCAGTAGATTTTCGTGTCCCGGCATCATCCCGTTATAGTTTTTGCCCCCTGCTTTCAGGGGTCCCTGCAATCCTTTGAGGATAATCCGAGCAGGAAGGTCCGCCGGTCCCATAAGTCTCTTGGATCCAACGAGAGGAGGGAAGGCCCCGGGCAGACCCTTGCCATCGGGCTGGTGGCAGGCGACGCAGGCAAGGTATACCTGTTGGCCGCGTCTGGCGCTGGAGGAAAGAGAGGGGCTTGGGGGAGTGGGAGCAGGAGCAGTTGTTGCCTCTGTGAGTTGCCTGGCGAGAGTGGATTTTGATTGCAGGGCGACAANGCGTAGCCCGTCAGAGATTACCTCCGGGTCTTGCCGCACCCTCTGGAGGGTGTTTTCGATGATCCTGCTGAGTAGTGCCCCAACCTTTCCCTCCTNTTTTTTCTCAAGGAGCGCTCGGAGGAAGCCTTCCGGNTGACGGATGATGGCCAGGCGGATGGCGTCTGCAAGGTGCTTGCTCTGTGGNAGGGAGGGTTCAGAAATGACGAGTTGGAGTAGGTCCTTGCCNAGCTGAGGATCGGGATCGGCCTCAACNAGTCGAAGGGCGGCAGCCTTGCGATCCATGGGGTTCCTTNCGGGGTCACACGCGCGCTCCAGGTTGAGTTNGAGGGTTTCCGAGCGGACCGAAATGATGGGATATTTAGATGCCGGCTCGTGCGCCTCTCCGAATCCGAGGCGATGGGCGATCGCTGCGGTCTGAGTTGCGTCAGTTTCGCGGTGTGCGGAGGCCGCCATGAGGTGGAAACGGGCACGGGCAGACGAAGTCTCTCTTGCCGCGGCGACAAGGGTCCGGGATTCAAGCTTTTGAGCAAGGACCCGCTGGGCCGTTAAACGCCAGAAAAGATTCGGATGCTTCAATGCTTCCAGTGCACTTTGCTCCCTGGTCAGGTCGGGGTAGGGGTCATTCGGCGTGCCTGTTGGGTAAATGCGGTAGATGCGTCCGTGTTCACGATCTCGATCGTCGGAGCGTAAGGCATTACCTTCTCCCTTTTCAAAGTGGGNGCGATAGGGGTTGTGATTACAGATAGGGTTATACCAGTCAGCCATCCAGACTGCNCCATCCGGTCCGACTTCTGCAGAAACGGGAGCGGACCACGCGTCTGCNGANGCGTAGAGATTGTGCTCAAAACCTGTTGTCCGGAAGCGATCACCAGTTCGGACGATTTGGGGGGCAGAAATGAGGTGCATCGGTGGTTCGCAGACCAGAACCCGATGATTCCACCAGGGCTTTGGGAATCGGCGGCTGGTGTAGACGGCGTGTCCAGCCGCCGAGGAATGTTTTCCCTTGGGGCTGTTCTGGAAGTAATCCGGGGTAATGGGAGCAAGATCTTCAGNCTCGTCAGCTTGAGCTACCTTCTGCCCCTTTCGACCTACCAGTTCAAAGTGCCGGTTGGGAATTGAGAGATACCAGCTGGCGTTCCCATTGGCGGTTGAGCCTATGAGATCTCCCTCCTCCGTGAATCCCAGGCCCCACGTATTATTGCTGGTGTTCTGTAAGATCTCAAAATCCGACCCGTCGGGAAGAAAGCGGAAGACCGCCTGAGAGGACTGATGTCGAGTTCCACCCACGGTGACATCGAGACCGCTGTAGCCCACCGTGGCGTAGATCCAGCCGTCAAATCCATGCCTGAGGTTCGAGACACAGGCATGGGTATCCCGGAGGCCGATTCCAGACCATAGGACGTGTCGTTGATCGACTTGATCGTCGCCATCAGTGTCTTTCAGCAAAACCATGTCTGCGCCATCGGTAGCGATGGCCCCTCCAGATACGGGAAGGACGCTGGTGCAGATGTTGAGTCCTTCGGCGAAAACCGTGACCTTGTCAGCGACTCCATCGTTATCCCGGTCCTCAAGAATCTTGATGCGGTCCCGGGGCGTCTCGGAGCCAACCTTATGAGGGTAGTCAAAAGCCTCTACGACCCATAGCCGACCCTGTTGATCCCAGTTGATTGCGATCGGGTTGACCACCTGCGGTTCGGCCGCGAAAAGCCGTATTTCAAACCCGGGGGGGATCTGGGCAAGCTTCAGAGACTCGGAGGGCGTGAGGGGATTCTGGATTTGATTAAGNGGACCCACTGGATTCTTGGGATCCTTGGGGGCGGCGGCACGGCGATACCGCAAAGTGGGAAGATGCTGCGGCGAGAGCCAGCTCACTTTGTCGTCGTGCGCTGTCCAGCGGATGGCACGATGGATGAGGTCGTGATATTCAGGCAGGTCCCAGCAGCGATGGTCATGGCCGCTGGCAGTGTAAAACACCCTGCCTTTGCCGTAGGTCTTGACCCAGCTCCAGGGTTCATCATCACGTTTTTGCAGGATGATCCGGTCCTTCCCGTGGCGCTTATGCTCATAGGTTTCGTCCCAGCACTCGAACCCTTTCCATCCCTTCATCACCGGATGGTCCTGGTTCACGATGCGGGCCCGGAATACTCCTTTGCCATGGGACTTGAACTGGGCTCCAAGAAGGTCGACATACTCCGGAAAGTCCGAGTCCCGGAAGCACGCGGCGGCACAATGAAGAAGCACACACCCTCCTCCCTTGCGTGCGAAATCAAGGAGCGCCTGTCCCTGAGTCTTGACATCCAGTTCATACAGGTTGGCAAAGATCAGGAGCACGTCGTATTGAGCGAGGTTTTCTTTGGTGAGAGCCTCGACGGTATTCGCGTAGGTGATATTGACAGCCTTGGGCCCCAAGGCCTCCCGGAGGACACGGAAGCGAGTCGGAGGGTCATGATTAAAGAGGTTTTTACTCCCCAGGAAGAGCACCTCAATACGTGGAGGGGCCTCNGCTTGCTTCTCCTCCCCGTGAGAGACAGGGATGAAGGATTGAATTACGAATCCTGCGCATAGCACGAGGAGTGCGAGAGGAACGAAGCGGGCAGCTTTGGAGTGATGAGTCATGACNGCTCTGCGGAGGGCACTATCTATATCTCACTGTTATTCTGAGGGCCAGTCTATCCCATCGGGAATACGGTGACTTCCCGGGGGCTTCTGCTAAGACCTCTTTCATGAAGACGATCGTATCATTCATGACCATGAGTGCTCTCACCGGGATTCTTGCGGCTGCCGAAAGTTGGCCGCAATTTCTCGGTCCTGGAGGTTTGGCAACATCTCCTGAGGGAGCGAAAATTCCCTTGGAGTGGGGAGAAAAGAAGAACGTGAAGTGGAAGACTGCGATGCCTGGCCCGGGATCATCNAGTCCGGTCTTCGTAGAGAATCGTTTGTTCGTGACCTGCTATACGGGCTACGGGACCAATCCTGAGAATGTGGGTTCCGCGCGGGACCTCGGGAGAATGCTGATCTGCCTTGATCGAAACAACGGGAAGATTCTTTGGAAGAAATCCATCGAGCTTGCCAACCCGGAGGATCCTTACCGAGGGTATTTAANGGAGCATGGTTATGCCAGNAGCACTCCTGCGACNGATGGAAAGCGAGTCTTCGTCTTCACAGGAAAGTCTGGCTTACACGTTTATACGATTGAAGGTAAGCCTCTCTGGAGCAAGTCGGTGGGTGCGCAGTCCAGTAACCGACGCTGGGGTTCGGCAGCCAGCCCGGTGCTGTATCGAAATCTTGTGATTATCAATGCCGCGGATGAGGCGCGCGCGCTGATCGCCTTTGACAAGGATAGCGGGGAAGAAAAGTGGCGTTACCAGTCCAAGGAACTCGAGCTGGCCTTTGCTACTCCCCAGATGACGGTTGCAGAGGACGGAAGTGATGAAATGGTTCTTTCGATTCCCCACGAGCTGTTTGCACTCGATCCGGCAACCGGAAAAAGGAAATGGCTGGCAAGAACGAGGGTGCCNGGAAATGTTTCTCCCTCAGTGGTCATCACCGATGACATGATCTGTGCTTTCGGGGGCTATCCACGTAAAATGAGTATTGGTCTGAAGCGTGGGGGGAGTGGGGATGTTACCGCCAATTTGCAGTGGGACAGCAAAGTAACCACCTACGTACCAACCCCTTTGGCCTATGGGAAAAACCTCTACTGGGTCAATGACTCAGCGGAAGCAATCTGCATGGAAATTGCGACCGGGAAAGTCCTCTCCAAGCGGACAGTAGAAGGCATAGCGAGATCCAAGCGCTTCAGTTTTTATGCTTCGATAGTAAGGGTGGGCGAGAGGCTCTACGCGGTCAGTCGCCATAATGGAACTTTTGTCTTTGAGGCAAATCCNGGGATGAAGCAGATCGCGCAGAACCGGCTGGATGATCGATCCGATTTCAGCGGCACACCAGCTCTGNCCAAGGATGCGCTCTACCTTCGTTCCGGAAAGTTTGTTTACTGTGTCTCGGAGTAGGCCCCCGGTTCCAGCTTTCATGAAGGTCTAGCCCGAGCTGCCCACCGGTGGCAGAGGCTTAGAACAGCGGGAAGTATAAGGAGCAGGAAGAGGGTAATGAGGACCGGCCTCCAGCCAGATCCGGCTTCTTCGTCTGCTGGGGGGGTGTCAGCGATATCCTGAGCCTTTCGCAGGTAGGCATGGATCTGCAGAAGGGAGGCTTGGTCCATGCCTGCTGGCGGGCTGGTCGTGATAGGGCGGAGGGAATCTGCCAGACCCCACTGTTGCCAGTTCATCAGGTCATTCACCACTCCCGGCGCCATCTGAGGTTGCTGGTGAAGGATGGCGCGGTAAGCCTCTGCGATACGCTCCCGCAAATGTTGATGACCCCGGTTCCCATGGACCGAGAGAGCTCGGAAAATAGCCCGGATTNCCGCAGCATCTCTAGGATTGCCAGAGAGATANTCCCGCTCGAGGAACTGGAGGGCGCTCTCCGGTTCAATTTCCAACCATCCTGTCACCCAAGCGGCAAGGTGCAGGCTGAGCCCGGTTTCGGCCGCCGACCGAACTTTGCCGGAAATGAGCGCGAGATCCCTCCCTTGCCCACTCTGGGCGAGGAGAAGTATGTAAAGGGGGTGCCAGTCAGTCAGGCGGAAATTCTGCAGAGAGGAGCGCAACTCGGGAAATGTGAGGATACCTTTGAATTCCCGGATCTGGTCATAGGGAGCTCGAGCTACCTCAAGGTGGGCCAGCATACGGATCTGCTGGTTCTGATGGCCGAGGTATCTGGAAAAATAGGTGGCACGCTTTCCGGGATGTAACTGCCATTGTTCCCGGTTCTGCAGGATTTCTGNCACCAGANGGTTGAAGTCGGCGCTGGCGTCTCCAACCCGGACCCACTCTGGTTGCGAATCCCCGAGGTGAGAGCCATAGGCGCAGATAACCTCACGGTTTCGGTCAAGTGAGGGCCCGGGCCGTAAAGGGGCCTCCAAGAAGAAGCTCCGATCGATGCCAGTGGCGTCCCCTCTCAGAATCTGAGTAGGAGTCAGCCAGTAAGGGGCACCGGGGTCTTCCCGTGCCACTACGATGAGATCGGCTCCGAGCAGATAATCCACGGGGGAGGTGGTGGGAACCGGAAGACATATCAGGCAGGCCTGAGCAGGTGGGATTGGCGTAATAAGCACGAGGACTACCGCCACCCAGAGGAGCCGAGGNGGCGATTNGGTATGTGTGCTCATGCTTACAGGTTGCCGGGGAACCATGGTCGGAGCTATTTCCCGGTAGCTCTTCTAGTCGCCTTTTCGGAGTGAGCTCAGGTAGCTAACAAGGTCTGCCAGCTCCTCCGGTGTCATTAACTGATGAAGGCCGGGATACATGAGCGACTGCTTCATCTTGGACCTGCTTGTGATTTCACCCTTTTCGATCGTTTGCTTCGCACCTCCGATCATGGTCAGGGTGAGGTTTTCTTCCGTTTCCTCGATGATACCAACGAGTTTGGTTTTGTTCTTCAGCGTTACCTCCCATCCCTCAAATCCCATACTGATTTTCTCGCTAGGCTGAAGAATCGCNTGGTAGAGGGCTTTGGCATCCAATTTGTCTCCGATCTGTGAGAGGCCTGGTCCGAAGTTGATGCCTGTGCCTCCTGCCTCGTGGCAGATCATACAAGTCTTGGTGATGAAAAGTTCCTTGCCNTTGGAGGGATCACCCTTGCGTTTGAGGAGCTCAGCAATGGATGGGTAATCTCCCCCCGCCACCGAGAAGATGGTTTTGGCTTCTTCCCGGATCTCAGGATTCCGGGAAAGCATCAGAATTTCCGAGGCGGTCTGGCGAAGGTCCTCAGCCAGTTCATTGGATTTGACCATGGCCAGGAGTTTGGACTGACTCCCGGGGTCCTTGCCGTAAAGGGCTGCAAGTGCTGATGAGCGGACGCTTAGCGGGCGGTCCGGATTAGCGAGAACCTTTGGGAGGGCTGCCATCAGGGTGGTATCCCCGGTATGGGCAATGGCTTTTGCCGCCTGTCCCGCTGCAATCTCGTCCTCTTTTTGCAGGCTCTCGGCGAGGAGTTCCCCCTTCCCGAGGCTAACGAGCAGCGTTGCGGCCTCGGCCCCTGCTGGAGTTTCAGACTTTTTGAGGGCCAAGCGAAGCAATCCGGGTGCCTCCTCCTGAAGGTTGAAGCGCTTGATGAGATCGAGATACCGTTCCCCGCCCCAGTTCTCCTTGAGGTAGCGGTTCACTGCTCCCTGCGCCTTGGTGGAGCTCGAGAGGTCGAAGCCTTCAATCCGCAGGATCGTCTCGACGATCAGGGCGTCGCGGGACGGATCCGCCTGCCCTTGTGCGGGCAGAGTGAAGGCCAAGGCCCCCGTCACCAGGACTGCGGCATAGTGACGGGAGACTCGCATAGAAAGATTACAGGATTCCTAGAGGTCAAGGAGGCTCTCAAGGGCCTTGTTCTTCTCCTCTCCGTTGTGGAAATCGAAAGACCTCATGTAGCGTGGGGAGGCGTGATCCTTGAGAGACTTATCCTTGATGATACGGGCAAGAAACGCAGGGGCCTGCTTGGAGCGGACCCGCCACACGACATCGCGGCCACCATCGGAGTTCCACTTCTTGCCGGCCTTTGCAAGCCAAGCCGCGAACCTCGCATCAGCATGGAGGTCTGATCCGATACCGAGAGCCTCGAGATACCAGCGATCCTTGCCATCGTGTTGCAGAGCCAGATCGGCCCAAAGGGCATTGGCCTTTGCGGAGCCATCGAAGCGCAGGGCAATACTTGCTTCCCGGCGGACTGCCGCGGATTTGTCCATGACGATCTTTGAAACCGTATCGATCAGATCGAGGTCAAGCTGGCGCGCTAGCCGAATCCCTGTGATTCGGATATCGGGATCCGCATCGGCAAGGGCAGCGTTGACCACGCCCTGGCCTTTTCCTTCCATCTTGCCGAGGGCCCAAAGGGCGCGGGCGCGGTGACGGGGGTTCTCTCCTTTCCAGAGTTTTTCAAGTGCAGGAACGGCCTTGGCCCCCATCTCGTGTAGAGCGGTCCACGCGAGGTAGCGCACTTCGCCGTTGGGATTCGTTAGAGCCTTGGCAGCTCCTTCAGCAGTGCTGAGGTCAAATTTGGGCACGCTGTATTTGGAGCCAGGCGTTGCCACCCGGAAGATTCGTCCTCCATCAAGGTCCCGCATGCCGTGGCCTCCGACGCCCGGGTCATACCAATCGGCAACGAACAGGGATCCGTCAGGAGCAACGCAGACATCGGAAGGGCGAAACCATTTGTCACGCGCTCCCTGAAGAATGTTCACCATCTCCGCTGAGTAGCCGGCGCCATTAGTTTTTACCGGGTAGGCCCGGGTGACATTGGGACCTGCATCACAGTGAATTACCTGATTCTGGAAACCCTCGGGAAGCAGGGAGCCCTCGTAAACGATGATGCCGGTAGGAGAGCCCTGTCCGGTCTGGAGGAGGTTGGGGATGACACCCGGGTCATTCAGGTGCCAGTGNCGCAGGGGAATTTCCTTTTCGATATTNGTGCGCTTGTCGCGCCATCCCTTTCCGGTGAATTCGTCGCGGAANCCGTAGTTACCGAACTCCATCACAAAGTTGATTCGGACCGCCTTGTTTCCGTCATCGTCATTGTCGCTCTGCCAGACGGTTCCGAAGGAATCGACACACAGTTCCCAGTTGTTGCGGAAGTTCCATCCCAAGGTTTCCACGTTGGACCCATCAAGGTCGCAGCGGAATGCCATACCCTGCTGGTAGGGTTGNCGGCTGGCNTTTACTTCATTGCCGGCCTTGTCGGTGATNATCTTGCCCTCAGCATCCGCCAGTTGGCGTGAGGCGTTTCCGAAATTGAAGTAGAGCTTNCCGTCGGGGCCGAACGAAAAGGCATGGATTCCGTGATCGTGCTGGGCACCGCCGATCTTGGTAAAGAGGGCTTCCTTCTTGTCGGCCTTCAGGTCTCCATCCTCATCAGTCATGATCCAGACGTTGTCTCCCGCGGAGATAATGACCTTGTTACCCAGAACACAGATTCCATGAACGGAATCGATTTCGCGACCCTGATAGAAGACGGTGGATTTGTCAGCCTTGCCATCTCCGCTGGTGTCTTCAAGAACGAGAATACGGTCTCCCTCCGGGCGCTTGTTACGATGGCCCCGGTAGTTGACGACCTCGCAAACCCACACCCTGCCGAGGTGGTCGATGTCAATACTGGAGGGACTTAGCATCATTGGCTCGGAGGCAAAGAGAGTAGTCTCCAGACCGTCTCCGATATCGAGGTTGGCAACCGCTTTCTCAGGGGGTTGCTTGCCCGGGGCGGAGGAGGCGAGGGCCGCAAGTGCGGCACAAACGGAAAGAGCGGTTCGGATGCTAGTGTGCATGCCCTAGAATTAGCGCGGGCTGGACCGAATCAGCAACGTGAAAACGCACCGCGTTCACCCTTGGTAGAGCTTTAGAGTGTTTCCCCATACGATCGGGCGACTCCCGGACCTTTTTCCTATGTTTACTTGTTAACCTCGAAAAAGAGGATGGATGCGGTGGTTCCCTTGCTTCTTGGGTTTTTTTGCTCTGCCAGCTGGAGTTCCAAGGTGTGTTTTCCCGGTTTCAGATCCGTTCTGAAAATCACGCTGCGGGGATAGTTCAGGCCTCCGCTGAAGCGGTGGTAAAGGTCGTGACGGGTGGATGGTCCGCCATCGATACGGGATTCGAGGATGCCAGCGTCAGGTCCGGCGAGGAGAAAAGCCCCGATGGTCCTTCCGGTGAACTCGATTGTCATTGCGCTATTGGGCTGGTCGCCTCGTAGAAGTTCGTAGGAAGAATACTGTGAGCGGATCCCCCCGAGCGGGAGAAGCTGCCGGCTGACTTTTCCCACCCGCCAGCCGGCGGAGAACTTGGCGTCCTTGGGAGCGAGGAAGTAGCCGTGGTCATAGCTCCCGGCATCCAGCAAGTCGGACAACTTGGAAGGGGATGAGTCCTGGCTTTTGGCCAGTCCGGCCTCAAGCGCGGCGATGATCATGTTGGAGGCGACCCGGTAGCCGAACCTGCCCGGATGGGTGCCCCCATAATCCTTCCATTGGTAGCGTCCTCCGCTGGTGGCAGCGGCGACTTCCGCGGCGACATTGACTGAAATGACCCCGTGCCGAACAGCAACGTCCTCGTGGGCGGCGATGGCAACCGGCACTTCACCCTTCGTCAGTTTATCCAGCATTCCGGGATTGAGGTAATGGACCATGATGATTCCGCACTTGGGATGCTCGCGTTGAACCTGGCGGATAATACCCTCCATGCCCCGGATACATTCGCGCCGGGTGTGTCCGGCATCCTGATCATCATTAACAGCAAACTCGACAATAAGGAGATCGACCTCTCCCTTGTCCAAGATATGGGCCTTGAGACGGAAGGCTCCGCTGGTGGAACAGGTCGAGCTCAGACCGGCATTAGTGACCGAGATTTTTGCTTGCGGGAAGGTCTCCTCCAGCCAGGCGGGAACCATCGCGGTGTGGCCGCCAGGGTTCTGGGTGATTGATCCTCCGAGGAAGGCGACATGACACTTACGATCTTCTTCGAGGCGTTGCTTCAGGTTGGCGAGACCGCTCCGGACCTGCAGGTGCGGGTTGTTGGAGGTGATGGCTAGCTTGGAATCTTCCTGCGCGGTTGAGGTTGGTATTAAGCCGAGGACGAGGCTGGGAACGAGAAGAAGCGCGATCGTGTTCATGGGTTCTGGTTGACCAAGGGTCGCAATCCAGCGCGCGGGCGCAAGCCCGGGGTGGTTCGATTGATGGAGGCTCGTTTGCGGGGCGTGCAGCAGAGAGGGGTGCTGGAGATTTTCCCTTGCAGGGTCCTCGCTCTGGCCCTAGCTTCCGTGTCTGCTCGTGAGGGCGGAACAAAAAATCGCGGGGTGGAGCAGCCCGGTAGCTCGTCAGGCTCATAACCTGAAGGTCACAGGTTCAAATCCTGTCCCCGTAACCAACGAAGGCCCTGAAGTTCAACGAC
>PBTP01000029.1 GCA_002729275.1 Roseibacillus sp.
CATCCTGCTCGGAGAAGACGACACCATTATCGCCACCGGAAGTCCCGGGGGGAGTCGCATCATCAACATCGTGCTTCAACTCGTGAGTAACATCATCGACCATGGCATGAATGTCGCGAAAGCAACTCAGACGACTCGTTTTCACCACCAGTGGCTCCCCGATGAGCTAAGGATTGAAGACGGGCTAGAGCAAGAAACCACCGCGCGGCTAGTCAAATGGGGGCATATTGTCCGCCCCACCGGGCCCATTGGTTCCACCCAAACGGTCATGATGAGTAAGGGAGTCTTTCAGGGGGCCAGCGACCCCCGGATAGGCGGAGCACTCACCCTCGGACTTTCCGGCAACTCCTTCCTACAGGACAAGGTTCTCCCCCGGGAATAGCCATTCCAAACCCCGTCCGGGTTACTCCTGATCATCAGGACAGTCCCAGCGCGATCAATCAAAGCAGACCTGATATCCTGAGCCGGGAAGGAAAACGCGCTCCAAGCCTGCTTCTACATCCAGCTCCACACACGCAGGGCCACATTGGAAAATAGACTCGCTCCGCCCCATCCACGGGACCCACAATCCCCTGAGACCCGTTCATCATGTCCCTTACCCCCTCGCTGCCCCGGGCAGTTCTCACTCTAGTCCTCCTCCAAGCTGCTGCCCTCATGGCCGCGCCCCCCCGGATCACTGAGTTCATGGCCAGCAACGATGGAATCATCTCCGACGAGGACGGAGATTATCCTGACTGGATTGAAATCCACAATCCCGACCCGNCCNCCNTCGACCTCGCAGGTCATTCCCTCACGGATGANCCCTCGGAACCACGNCANTGGNTTTTCCCTNCTGGCTCGATCGTCAGAGGAGGCGGATACCTTGTNGTATTTGCCTCCGGAAAGAATCGGACCCCATCCGGAGCCGAACTACATACAAACTTCGAACTNAATGCAGGTGGCGATTATCTTTCCCTGGTTGCGCCTGATGGATCCCGCACTCTCACTGAGTTCGGCTCTGAGATCGTTCCTTTTCCCCGGCAACGGACTGATGTCTCCTATGGCACCGGAGAAGCCTCGCTCAAAATCAACCTCCTCGCAGAGACTCCGGCAGCCCGCTACCTCGTCCCTGCAGGCGAAGGTGATCTCGACCCACAGTGGAAAGACCTTCTTTTTGACGACGCCAATTGGAACAGCGGAAGCCTTGCACTCGGATTTGACCTCGATGGAAACGACGGAAGCGTNATTGCTCCACGAAACCATTGGCCTCTTGATGATGGCTTTGGCAGCGTCGCCCGCGACGCCGGCGGAGATTTTCCGGGCTCCCTNATTGGAATACCGGGCGNATCATCACCGTGGGACCTCGACGCTCCACCCATTGCCGGTGGACCGGAGTCCTCCCTGAGTTTTGACGGCACCGCGAGCTTTCTCCAGACCACCCTGCCCGGCATTGGAGGATCTTNATCCCGCTCCATCGTATTCTGGATCCGATCAGACGACACCTCGAACCACGGGATCATCTCGTGGGGGAACCGGGATGCCCCCTCGGGAAAATTCCATCTCCGCCTCAACAGCAATCCGGATAGTGGAACCTTGGGCGCGATCCGATGCGACCTTGGGGGAGGAAGCGCCATAGGCTCCACCAGTCTCGCCGATAACCAATGGCATCACGTCGCCGTCGTCTTCGAAGAAGATACCACACCTACACTTTCGGATCTTCGATTCTACATCGACGGCGTGGACGACCCCGCCACCGGTCCGGCGAACGTCCCTGTCGATACCGATATTTCCAGCATTAATGCTCTCCAGCTCGCCATTGGCCGGCGCGTCGAGAGGACTCCTCTCTATTTCGCTGGCAAACTCGCAGATGTCGCCCTCTACGAGGTCGCCTTGTCATCAGACNCCATCACGAGATTAGCGGAAGGAAGCTTTCGCCCCTCCAGCTCGATTGGATTCGGCGGCTACATAACTACCAATGTCGAGAGTGAGATGCTCAACAGAGGATCGTCACTCTTTGCCCGCACCCGCTTTGACCTTCCCTCCGGTTACTCGCTGGAGGGCCTGCGTCTCTTTCTCCGCTACGATGATGGCATTCGTGCCTTCATCAACGGCGAGGAAGTCGCGAGCGCCAACATTCCGGTGGGAAGTTCATGGAACGCAGCGGCGCAAACAGAGCGGACCAACGTGGAGGCCGTGAGCAAAGTTGAATTCAATGNATCGCAGGTCCTGCCTGGCCTGCGTCCAACCGACAACATTCTTGCTTTTCATGGAACAAATCTCAGCGCTGGCGATCGCGACTTCCTCATCGACCCTCAGCTNGAGGGTATCGACCTCGGACAACGTTCCGCGGGCTACTTCCTGACGCCTACTCCAGGGGAAGAAAACCCAGGAGAGCCTGATACCGGGGCTTTCGTCGCGGATACGAAATTNACTCCCGATCGTGGATTCTATGAAGAACCCTTCGACCTTACGATCAGCAGCAGAACCGAGGGAGCTTCCATATACTACACGTTGGACGGGAGCGANCCGTCCTCAAGCAACGGCACACTCTACAACGGCCCTCTTACAATCAATGGCACCGCCACCGTCAGGGCAGTCGCGCTGAAACTCGGACTCGTTTCGACGAACATTGANACCCATNCCTACATCTTTCCGTCCAGCGTGCTCGCTCAGAGCACAACGCCGCAGGGCTTTCCCTCGACCTGGGGAGAGCGTGCAACCGATTACGAAATGGACCCGGACCTGATTGGCACAGCCTACTCCCGGGAGGAGATTATCGATTCGCTGCGTTCTCTTCCCTCTATCTCGGTTGTCATGGACGTCGACGACCTCTTTGANGGTGAGAGCGGGTTTTACGCCAATTCGGACCAAAGNGGCGACCAATGGGAAAAGCGTTGCTCTTACGAGTTCTTCGATTTTCCGGATGGCGCCCAGACTCAATTGAACGGAGGAATCCGGGCGGTAGGCCGCGCGAGTCGTTCCGCCAATCGCGGCAAACACAATCTCCGGGCAGTCTTCCGCTCAGAGTATGGCCCNACCAAGCTNCGGTTCCCCCTNTTTGNTGATTCCGAGGTCACCGAGTTNAACTCCCTGATCCTTCGGGGAGGNAATGGAGACTCATGGCTGAATCCGGGTGTGGTNGAGCGGGCGCAGTATATTCGTGATCAGTGGCACCGNGACGCGCAGCGCGCTACCGGGCAGCCCTTCCAACACCAGATGTATGCTCATCTCTACCTCAACGGGCTCTACTGGGGCATGTATCATATTTTCGANCGTTTTGAGGACGATATGCTCGCAGANCACTTCGGCGGCGAGGAAGAGGACTGGGACGCGATCAAGGATGCTGGGAGGGCGAGCGTTCTTGAGGTAATCGATGGTGACCTGAGCGCCTGGAATCGCACTTTAGCGGTAACACGCCGCGATCTCAGNAACCCGAGAAACTATGCGAACGCCCTGATCTTCATCGATCCCGATACTTGGATCGATTACTTTATCACCAATTTCTATTCCGGCAATACCGACTGGGATCAGTCCAACTGGAGAGCAGCCCGGCGCAGGGACCGGGACGCCAAGTGGATGCTTTTCGCATGGGACTCTGAACGAACNGACCTGAACGCTACTCAGGGCACAAACTCCAGCACCAACGATGCCACGGTTGAGAACACGCCGAACTTTCCGTCGAGCGTGCATCAGCGACTGACCGCCAACGAAGAGTATCGCCTGCGCTTCGCTGACCGGGTCCGGCTACACTGCTTTAACGGGGGAACCTTCACTCCGGAAGGAGCCGCTCAACTATGGGACGCACGGGCCGATGAGATTTATGAACCTCTGATCACGGAAGCGGTCCGATGGGGGGACCGCCACCGTTTCCCTCCCGCCCGCCGGGAAACCTTCTGGCGGCAGATGTANAATACCATGCAGAGCGATTTCTTCCCCCAGCGCACCGAAACACTGATCTCTCAGCTCAGNGCTCGNGGACTCTATCCCTCGGTGGAAGCCCCGGACTTCNCTCCTCANGGAGGACTCTTCACCGATCAATCGGAGGTCACNATCAGTGCGAGCACCGGGGGCACTGTATATTACACCACTGATGGAAGTGATCCCCGACGACCGACCACTGCAGGATCCGAATCCCTCCTGCTCCCCGAGGGATCTCCAACCCAAGCATTCGTCCCTNCAGNTGACTCTCTCGCAATGACGTGGACGGANCCTGAATTTGATGACACCGGCTGGANAAGCGGGGCAAGCGGGGTCGGATTCGAGCTGGACACAGGCTTTGAAGGGCTTTTCGGGGTNGATCTGAGTGANATGNATTCNCTGAACTCCTCGGCTTACGCNCGGTGGGAGTTCGATATTCANGACCGAGCCCAGCTAGCTGCNNTCACCTCCCTGACNTTNCGNGCACGCTATGATGACGGGTTCATCGCCTACCTGAANGGAGGAGAGGNGGCNTCCGCAAANCGACCCNCCAATCCCGCTTGGAATTCCCACGCCTCTGCTGNCCACCCGGACGGATCAGCTNTCGAATTNAGNANCTTCAATCTCAGTAATTCNNTCAATCGCCTNCGACTTGGCACCAACGTGCTCGCNGTTCACTGCATGAACCAGCAATCGGANAGCAATGANCTTCTCTTCGTTCCCGAACTGGTAGCAGCCACCGGAACTATTAACGCCGGCGTCTCTCCCTCCGCCCAAGTCTACGATGGTCTCCCCCTTGCCCTTGGGCAAAGCACCCGTCTGCAGGCCCGGGCACTGAGGAACGGAACGTGGTCAGCACTGACCAGTGCCATCTTTACGGTAGGAATCCCGGCCACCTCTGAACACATCGCGATCAGTGAAGTGCACTATCATCCTCTCGGAGAGAGTCCCACCGAGTTCCTCGAGCTGATTAATATTTCAGGGGAGGTAGTGGACCTCACTGGGCTCTCCTTCTCCAACGGTATTGAGTTCACCTTCCCCGAGGTCACCCTCCTCTCCCCCGGAGAGCGTATCCTCGTCGTAGAGAATATCACCGCATTTGAAATTGCCTATGGGCTCGGTTTGCCCATTGCCGGATCTTTCGCGAACGGAACGCGCCTCTCCAACGGAGGCGAGCGCATTACCTTGCTGGCCCGTGACGGCACTACGATCCTCGATTTCCGTTACCGCGATTCCCACCCTTGGCCACAAGCCCCGGACGAGACCGGGCAGAGCCTTATTCTTGTCGCCCCCGGGGAATCTCCCCCTTCCAACCCGCTCAGTTGGCGCGCCAGCATTCTTCCCGGGGGAAACCCAAGCTCCTCCGACTCCATCTCTTTCCTCGCAGGAGATTCACAATCCATTCTTGATTATGCCCTTACAGAAGATTCGGGCCTCCATTTCTCGATAGTGGAGGACCTCTCTGTCCTCTCCTTCCGCACCCGTAGCGCAGCGGACGACGCCACTGTCTGGGTGGAAGTTTCCCCTGATCTTCGCGCCTGGACCGATGCCCCCACCGAGGCTTTGATTTCCCGGGAGTCCGGCCCCGATGGAACTACTCTCTACCGCTTCACCATGCCTTCTCCCCAGCGAGACTTGGTGAGATTTGCCCGCCTGCGTGTCGAACTTCGCTGAGCACGCAATATATCCTTGGACCGGCCCTGCCGCGAGGACACCATGCCTCTCCTTCCTCCAAAACCCGGTGAATAGACATTTCCTGACACTCAAGAACGCAACCTTCTTTCTCTTTCTCCTGTTCACCTCGGTGCCGGCAGCTCACGCAGGAGAGCCTAGCTCCAATACCCTGACCGCGCAGGAACGAGCCGATGGCTGGCGCCTTCTTTTCAACGGGAAATCTGCGAGCTCCTGGCGCGTCTTTGGGAAAGATGCCCCTCCCGCCAGCGGATGGGAGGTCTCGCAAGGATGGTTGATTAAACGAGCCGGGGCCAAGCCGGGCAACATCGTCTCCCGGGAAGAATTCTCCAACTTTGAGTTTTCGTGGGAATGGCGGATGGAATCCGGGGGAAACAACGGAATCAAATACTTCGTCGATGAAACCCGGGGCAAACTCGGCCATGAGTATCAGATGCTGGCCAAGTTAGAGCAGAAGCCCAGCAAGGGCTCCACCGGAGGATTCTACGCAGTCCTCGCGCCAGCTGATCCTCCGCCGGTGCGATTCTACCCGAAGATCAACTCCTCCCGAATCCGGGTAGAGGCCAATAAGGTCACCCATTGGCTAAATGGCCGGAAAGTATTGGAGTATATCTGCGGCAGCGAAGACGTCCTCTCCAACGTGGCCTCCAGTAAGTTCAAGAAGGTGGCGAAGTTTGGAGAGAAATTGACTGCCCGCCTCATGCTCACCGATCACGGCAGTGAATGTGGCTTCCGTAATCTCAAGATTCGCGAGCTCACGGCCGGCTCAAAATAGCCTGGGAGCCCCCTCAACGGCACCCGCGGGGCCACCAACGCCCCCCAGCGCCCCTTGGCAGGGACTTCCATGGGCCCCCTCGCTCACCCCACCTGATAACACCCGGTCTCGAGCATCCTTGTCTCCAGCGACTTCCAACCTCGATAATTACCCGGAAAATAGGCGTTTTTGGCGAAATTGGTTCAAGACAAAGGCCTCATCTTCGAGACCCCTCCGCCCCGTGGCATTCCCGGTGCTACAGAGGTCAGGAAAACCTCTTCTATAGCCTCGAGAACCCTTGACCCGTGGGATGAAATGGCGAGAATTGTAATTCGACACTTGGAAGACACTGGTTCCATGGAACATCCGTGAATCCAGCCCGACCCACCGACTCCCTCCGACAAATGAAAACCTTGTATTCTTGGGTAATTGCAACCCACGTCACTGCCGTACTTTTTATCGCAAGCCCATCCGCTGACGCGCAGTTAGCAGCCTCCGGCACTCCGGGCGATCGCGCTGTCTACACCATCGGCAATGGTGCCAGTATCGAGCCCGGACTGGGGAATTCAGTCGCTCATAATTTTGCCACCACCGCAGTCGACGATACTGCAGATAGTTTCGATCTCCAAGCTGGTGGGGCCGTCAACCTCACGGCCGGCCATCATCTTGTCCTCTACGGCACCCGCTACCTCAACACCAATCCCGGGATTGCAACCCGTGCCGGTCTCGACAATACCATCCTGATTAATGGTTCACCCATTTCCTACGGTGCGGCCTCGAGCTACTCCCGGGATGGCAACAACAACAACAATTTCGTCCGAGGTGGTTCGATCGTAGAGGTGGCCCAAGGCGACTCTGTAGGATTTGAATCGAAGCGCTCCGACAATAACCCTCAAAACAGTATCGCTCAGCAAGACGCTGACCTCCAGCTTGTCAAACTTGATGACAGTCTCAGCTACCTGCGCCTGAGCGCCAGTGCCGATGCTGCGAACCTGATCAGTGCCACCTCTGCGGGCCCCTCCGTGGTCAGTTATGACGTGCAGGACGAAATCGATGCTGGATTCACGCACGCCAGCGGCACCAGCGATATCACCCTCGACGAGGCAGGACGCTATCTCGTCTTCGCTAACACCGGCTTTCGGATCAGCGGCGGCAACCGCCACCGCCAGGCGATCACCCAGCGACTCGCCATCAATGGAACTCCCGTAGAGGACTCCTCCACGGTGGTCTACATTCGCTATGCTGGCTCAGGGGACGGTCTTGGCGGTCTTATGGTAACCGGGGCGAGCTCCGTTGGCACCATCATCCAAACCACTGCAGACAACAGCGTTCTGAATGTTGAAGTTCTTCGGGACAACAACCCAGCCACCACCAATACCGCGGTCGCACTTGAGGCCGCCCTGACCGGCCTGACTATTCTCAAGCTTCCTAACTACGGAGAGGTGATTCGCCTTTCTGGTCCCCCGCAGGACATTAATGCGGCGCAAGGCAATCCTGAGACCGCCTTGNACCTCTCAGACGTCTCNCCNNTTTCAAANGCCTCCTTCNGNTACGANGCCGGATCCAGCGNNNCTCAGGTTACCGTGAANAAGGACGGGGANTACCTCTTCNTCGCCTCCCACTTCCTCGACGATTACGATACCCCTCCNGGCGAAGCCCGGACCATTACGCGACAGGGATTCCAGACCATCCCGAACGGAGGGACCGCNGGCAAAATTTCCTATGGTAATGGAGGAGCCTACCAGCGCGACCGCACGGCNGGCAACGGCGGCGACCGCGCCCGGGATTCCGGNGACTGGGCAGGNGCAGTCCTTCCCCTCAGCGCGGGTGACGCCGTGGAAACCACCACCGCCCGCTTCGGACTGAACAATNCNCTGATTGCGAATTCGATCGGCCTGCAGGCCCTCAATATCGGCAGTATNTCCTCCGCNCCGACCGCTCCCGTCGTGGAAGTGAACCTACCCCTCAATGCGGTAGTCAACTCAACAGGCACCCTCATNACCGAAGCAAGCCTTCGGACCATCCATATCAGCGATGCCGCTTCCGCTCTGACCTACACTGTCGACACTGCACCAGCTACCGGAACGCTTATTTTGGGCGGAGCCGCCCTTGCCGCTGGTGACACCTTCACTCAGGCCGATATCAACGGAGAGCTACTCGCCTTTGATGCAGGAGCCAACCCTGCTTCTGGAGGATTCGATTTCACAGTGAGAGACACCAGCAGCAACGCGGTTTCGGGATCCTTCACAATTAACGTGGGAGCCCAGACGGCCCTGAGCGCAGATACGGGCTCTACCGACGAAGACACCTCAGCCTCCAATGCAGGAGCCTCTCTTCTGGATAATGACACCGGGAGCTCCCTTTCCGTCACCAACTTCGACGCCTCCAGCGCCAATGGCGCGGTGGTTACAGTCACTGCGGGCGGGGAATACACCTACGACCCGTCCGGGTCCATTGCCCTGCAGGGCCTCGATGATGACGACCAGATCGCTGACACCTTCACCTACACGGTGACCGACATCTTCAACCAGCAGACAACCGCCACCGTCACCATCACCGTCACTGGACTCAATGACGCCCCGGTCACAGCCAACGAGGCTNCCTCCTTCGGGGAAACCCTCGCTACCAGTGGAAACCTGCTGGGCAATGACTCTGATGTAGACTCTGGCGATGCCCTCTCGGTCAGCTCTGTGGCAGGAGGAGCTCCCCGCGCTCTTGTGACTCCCGAAGGCGCAACCCTCACCGTTAATGCGGATGGATCATTCAGTTACGACCCGTCCACTTCTGCTTCCCTCACCTCCCTTGCGGTCGGGGCCAGCACCTCCGAGACCATCGCATATGAGGTCACTGATGGAACGGCGACCTCTTCGGCNTCCATTACCTTCACCACTTTCGGCGAGGCTGGCGCAAGCCCTGATTTTGCAACAGTCGATGCGACCGGCTCCAGCAGTGCGGTGATCGCCGCACTCGCCAACGACAGCGTCGGAGGCGCCCTCGGAACCTCTACCACAGGAGCACCCTTTGACCTCAATGCAAGCGATCCAGCGGCTGCAAACACCGATGGCAGCTGGAACAACAGTAACACCACTTCGGGCAATTCCGTCACCATGGAGACTGCCGGCACGGGATCGATTCTACTCACCCCTCTGGACAACTCGCCTCCCGGAATCACCCACGCCTACGACCTCTCCGGAACCGGAAGCGGCGGCCTCCTTGGAGATACCGACCAGACCACTGCCGCCAACCACCTTTACGGCGGCAACTTCAGCACCTCTTCTTTCTCGGTGGAAGCCCTCATCAGACCAGATGACCACGTGGGACCAGAGCCGATCTGGGGCTCCGGTGGAAATGGCACGGGCACGTCTCTTATTCTGATCGATGACCAACTGATTCTGACCGTCGGAAACGGCACTCTNGTCGCCCAGGCCATCGCCACGATCCCCGCAAATGGAATTGCCGGTGGAGACTACGTTCATGTCCTTGGATCCTTCGACATCGCTACCGACGTCCTGTCCCTTTACGTCAATGGTGTGCTCGTGGACTCCCAAAGCGGGCTCAACATCCTGAACGGACAAGCTGGTAATATTGTCGACTGGTCCGGATCTGACGATGAGGGACTCGGCCGTTCGGAAGGAACAACTGGTGGAGACCTTAATGTCGCGCCCTTCCTCGGGGCCTTCGGCACTACTGATATCCCTGACTTCAACGAGGCCAACGACCGCTTCGATGGAGAGATCTCCATTGTAAGGGTCTACAACGGTGCTCTGAGTGCTGCCGCGGTCACCGCCAACCTCGATGCGATCTTCGGAGCACCTGATGCAGCTCAGGCAAGCAACATCGTCACTCTGGCCGGGGAAACCAACCTCGTTCTGGGAACCACGACCGTCACCCTGCCGTCCGGAGCCTCGGTTGCCCTCGCCGCTGATGGCGCGCTCACCTACGACGCCAATGGTGCCTTTGACACCCTCGGGGTTGGCCTGAGTGTGGTCGACACCTTTACCTACAGTCTTGATACCAGCCTGAATGGTGAGACCACTGTCAGCGTGACGGTCAACGGAACCAACACAGACGCTCAAATTAATATTGCCGCCGATCAAGCCAGCGTGACCGAAGGCAACGATGCCTCATTTCTCATCACCTCCAGTCTGCAGCTCACGGCAGATGTGGAAGCGACTCTCAGCTACGCCGGCACGGCCCAGAATGGAAGTGACTTCAACGGAAGTGCTACTGTCACTCTCGCTAGCGGCAACACGGAGTTTGCCTTCAGCCTCTCCACCATCGCCGACTCTCTTTATGAGGGAGCAGAAACTTTCACTATCACCTTAGATAGCGTCAGTGGAGACGCTGTGGTTGGTGCAAGCCCATCGGCCTCTGTTGCAATCGACGACTCGGATAGTCCTCCGGTCCTTACAATCGCCACCCCGGCGGGCAATACCGAGGAAGGCTCTGCCGCAGACTTCACCGTCAGCGCTAC
>PBTP01000002.1 GCA_002729275.1 Roseibacillus sp.
TCCGCTCGTGGCGGGGCTGATGATCGGGCACTGCTCGGCAGGATCTGGGGGTTGTCAGGTCAGGATGTGGCCACCGCGCAACGCGAGCAGCGCCGTGCTCGACGCGAGGTGGAACAGTTTTTGAAAAAGCGTCTTGAGGATCTGGATGTCATCGCTGACAGGCTGTTGGAGGGCCTCGATCCGGAGCTGACATGACCTCTGGCAACTCCGCTGCCTACGTGGTGGACTGTCCCACCGGTCTGGCCGGAGACATGTTGCTGGCGGCCTGCCTTGATCTAGGGGTCCCGCCGGAGGTGATTCATGCCCCTCTGCGGGAGCTTGGCTTTGAGAACGACTATGTGCTCCGTGTTGAGGAGGCGCGAAACGGCGGTTTGCGGGGACTCCGTGTCGATGTTGAAGGGCGAGACCCCCATCCATCGCATCGACACTGGGGAGAGTTGCGCCAAAGGATCGGCAATGCCGAGCTTGCGCCTTCATTGCAGGCGCAGGTGCTGTCGGTGTTCACGGCACTCGCTGACGCTGAAGCAGCCGTTCACGGCATTCCAGCTGAACAGGTGCATTTCCACGAAGTTGGAGCCATTGACAGCCTGGTGGATGTGGTTGGTGTCTGCGCTGCCATGGAGCATCTCCAGCCGCTGTCGGTCTGGTGCGTCCCTCCTCCAGCGGGACGGGGCTCGGTTGCCACAGCTCACGGGCGGCTGCCGGTCCCTGCTCCAGCAGTCCTCGAGCTGGCGCGACGTCATGGTGTGCAACTGCGCTGGGGCGATGACTGGCCGGAAGCTGAGCTCACAACTCCGACTGGTCTGGCTCTGATGGCTGTGCTTGCTGACGGGTTCGGATGGCCAGATCAGTTAGCTCCCGAGGTGGTGGGAACTGGCCTTGGCCATCGTCAGCTGGACCGTCCCAACCTGTTGCGCCTCATTCGCCAGCACCCTCAGCCCCCTGTTGAATCCAACCAGCCCCGTTGGCAGGACCTGATTATTCAGGAGGCCTGGATTGATGATGTTTCGGCTGAAGCCTTGGCATGGCTGATCCAGCAGCTGCGTGATGCGGGTGCTGTAGACGTGGCCTGTTGTCCGTTGCAGATGAAGAAGGGGCGTCCAGGAACTGCCGTCACGGCCCTGGTGCTGCCTGATCAGGCAGCGGATCTGCGCCGGATCTGGTGGAGGGACAGTCCAACCCTGGGACTGCGCGAACGGCGTCAGGGGCGCTGGGTGCTGCCGCGGCGTAGAGGAGTTCTCCACACTCCATGGGGCGAGTTGGCGGCCAAGCAGATGTTGAAGCCGGATGGAACTCAGTCCGTGAAGCCCGAGCGGGATGCCCTCCAGCAGCTTGCACAGCGCGCCGGTCTCTCTCCAGAAAGTCTCTGGCAGCAGCTTTCCCAGGAAACCCTTGAGTTCAAGGCCCAGCAGGAGTGGACATGCTGAAGCGTTTCCGATCCCTGCTGTCGGTGAAGCCTCCCGGAGGCCTGAAGCTGTGGATCACCCTGATCACGCTCGGATTTGTGGGCTGGGCACTGGCCGGTCATGCCGTAGGTCTGCGCGCTTTGTCGATCACATCTGAGGGCTGGTGGTGGCTTGTGCTTGCCCTCGGCCTCAGTTGGCTGAGTTTGGTGGTGAATGCAGGTGCCTGGCAGGTTCTGGTGCGATGGCTGGGCCATGGCTCAGGCTCAACACCTCTAGTTCCTCTGTATCTGAGCAGCAATTTGCTCAAGTACTTGCCTGGCGGAGTGTGGCGTGCAGTTTCCTGGTTATGAGCTGCGTAAACACTTGACTCATGATGGTATAAAAGATCTATTCGATTTGTATTTCGACAGTACCCAAAAGCCACAAAATTTAAAGCGAGTTTATCAGACTGTCTCATGCACACTTTGACTTTCTATACCACCACGGGCTGCCATCTATGCGAATACGCAGAAGAGATGTTGGCACATCTTAAGCAGCAGGCTGAGGTTACGGTGGAGGAAATCGACATTGCCAGCGATGAGATGCTGGTTGAACGTTACGGGATTCGGATTCCTGTGGTGCGGCGTGAGCCAGATGGTGAAGAACTTGGTTGGCCTTTTAGCTATGAACAGCTCGCTAGCCTAGTTTGATGTGCCACGGCTCGAACCGAACGCCAAACAGGTTGTCGGTTGGGTACCGGATATCCACATATCCAAGTCGGGCGATGCGTTTGTATTCGTCAGTTTGGGAAAATTCACTGGTGAAGTTGCGTGCGCCCAGGCCAATCTTGCCAATGTCAAAATCACCAACTCCGTGATATGAATGTCCCGGTGGCGCAAGCGACCGAGATGCCCTAGAGAGATTGCCATTGGCTTCGATCGACTTTGCAAGGAACAGATGCATTTGTTTCACATTGCTGCGAACTCCTGAAGTCAAAATGACTTGGTCCCCTACGTCAGCCTTGATCTTGTTGTAAAGATTCAGAGACTCACCCTTCAGCAGGAAATGCCCTGAATTCGGGATTTTAGAAACCTCGGTCTTCGGAATCGCGTCTGTAATCTCATGACTGATTTTCTTGCCGAAAAAGCCATACCGATTGGGATTGGCGAAGAAAATCTCTTCCAGGAAATTGAGCTCATCTGCTTCAAAAGAACCGATGGCAGGATAATTCCGGCCGGCCCGCAGCATCTCATCGAAGCTCATTAAGTTGAAGTTGCCGTGGCCTATATAGGATTCAACCTGCGCTAGATGTTTTGTCGTTTTCACCAACACTGATTCATAACGCTGATCGAGATAGATATCGTTGGCAAAAATCGCATCGAAATTTCGAATCTTACGCAGATAAGCATCTACCTGGTCATCGGGCAAAGCGGGTATTTCAATCCCGCTGTCGCCGTAGCTGTCGCTCTTTGTCAGGGTCTCTGATGCCAGAACCGGCGTCCGCAGGTCGGCAACCGGCGCGGGAACTGGGATGCCTTCCTGGGGCAGCAAATTCTTTATCTCAACTGGTGTAAAGGCGAAGCCCTTGGGGGCGGCTTCACCAGTCTGCGGCAATACCGGACTTTCCGTATCGCTCAAGATCAGCGATTCCTGACGATTCAGGCGCCGCCACATGAAGTGACCCCCAAATGCGACGGTGCTGGCGGTAAAAAACCCCTCTAGAAATGCGCGCTTGTTCAATTCGCTATCAGTCTCACTTGTGGCAAGTCGCTAGAAAATATAACAAATTTGTCCGAAAGTGAATAATCTGGAGGCCCCATGGGCTAAAATGATGCCCGATATGTAGGCACCTAGGGGCTTGGCAATGCAAACAGACGCCTAGCATTGATTGCTGTGGCGGCTGCCAGCTTATTTACATCCTCACCTCTACATTCGGCGAGAATCCGTAAGACTTCAGTCAAATATTTCGGCTCATTTCGCCTGGACTTTGGTTTTGGCCTTAAGGTTCGCGGCAGCAAGTACGGGGCGTCCGTTTCAATCAGCAATTTTTCCTGAGGAATGTAGGAAACAATATCCTGCAAGTCTTTACCCCGCCTCTCATCACAGACCCAGCCGGTGATACCAATGTGCATATCCAAATCGAGATAGTCTCGTAGTGCGGATCTGCTATCAGTAAAACAATGCACTACGCCGCCAACCAGTTCCTTCCGGTATGACGACAACCTCTCGAAGAAGGGTTTATGGGCCTCTCTTTGATGCAGGAATAGAGGTTTGCTGACCTTGGAGGCAATTTGCAAATGGGCTTCGAATACTGCTAATTGGGAGTCTGGCTCAGAAAAATTCCGATTAAAGTCCAGCCCCGTCTCCCCGACAGCGACCACTCTATCCTTTGCAACGAGTTTTTCTATTGCCGCCAAGTGCCCGGCAGTGACCTGCTGCGCAACATGGGGATGAAAACCGGCCGTACTGCTGAATAGCTGTTGATCGCGCTGTGTAAAATTAAATGACGCCTGACTCGTTTTGAGGTCAGTCCCGGTAAGCAAGATATGCTGCACGCCTGCTGCTTGCGCCTCGGCAATTACGGCAACGAAATCATGCTCAAATGAGCTGTGGGTGAGATTTGCGCCAATATCAACAAGCCCTGGTGCAGCAATCTCCAATCTAACCTCCGGCTCAGATTTGGCAGTGACAGCTGCCATCAAAGTTGGTGCAGAGTCTAATTCAGCAAATGATCTGAGCCAAGAGCTATCTGGCTATTCCAGAGTCAATATTGAATAATATAGTTGGATATAAGCTATAGACAGGAATAGCAGTTGGATGCAAAAGTGATCAAGAAGCCACTGAACTGGGCAGAGCTCGGGTTTCAATATGTGAAAACAGATTTCCGCTTTACCGCCACCCATATCTATGGAGAGTGGCAGTCAGGAAACCTGATTAAAGATGAGAATATCTCTATCCAGGAGGGGGCACCTTCTCTGCATTACGCGCAGCAGTGTTTTGAGGGCATGAAGGCCCAGACTGCGAGAGATGGCCGTATTCTCCTTTTTCGCCCTGAGCTCAACAGCGAGCGCATGAACCGTACTGCTGCTAGGCTGCTAATGCCCGAGGTGCCAAAAAACTTGTTCCTGCAGGCTGTGGAGGAAACAGTTCGTGCGAATTATGCCTGGATACCCCCTTATGGCTCAGGGGCGTCCCTTTATATTCGCCCCATGCTGATCGGTGTTGGTGAAAATCTCGGGCTCAAGCCAGCTCGATCATTTGAATTCCGGGTTTTTGTATCGCCGGTTGGGCCCTATTATAAAAATGCAGGCCTCGCGGCCATCAGCTTAGCTGTGTCCGAGCTTGATCGCGCGGCACCGCAGGGTACTGGGAGCTATAAGGCCGGCGCCAATTACGCCGGTGGCCTGATGGCTACTTTGAAAGCCCAGGAATTAGGTGCCAATGAAGCGCTGTATCTCGATTCAGCGGAACATCGTTATATCGACGAGGCAGGGTCTGCCAACATCATAGTATCCATGGAGGATGGCACTTTGACTACACCAGCGTCCAATGCCATCTTGCCCAGTATCACGCGCCGCTCGGTTATGGAAATCGCAGCGACTCAGCTCAATATGAAAACCGTTGAGCGATCCATCGACTTAAGGGAAGAGTTTGGGTCATTTCAGGAAATGGGGGCTTGCGGCACGGCTGCTGTGCTGTCTCCGGTGGGTCGGGTTTTCTTCGATAATGATTGGCACATGGTAAACGGTGATGGGCAGACTGTCGGGCCTGTGATGCAGCACCTCTATGATTCCCTGGTTGGTATTCAAAAGGGTGAGAATGATGATGTTTTTGGCTGGCTGCGCGAAGTGGATATTTAGAGTTTTATTGTGGAAATTGCAAATTGCTTGACCTGAGCCTAATGAATCGGGCGGCCAATTTTAAAGTGCTAACTGGCACTTAGAACAAGCGCTTTATGATTACTTTCCTACCTTAAGTATCCGTTTCGGAAAACGATCCCTGCTTCTTTTGCCCGAATTTCGGATAGGTTTCGCGCCATTTAGGTTCCGTGGCTGAACTCGGGAATCTTGTATAAATGTCTACTCAAGACTTGACCCAAAACAATCTTGCCCTTATATATGTGCGCTGCTCGCAGCATGTCAGATCTTAATAGAGCGCAATCCAGGCGTATAAAATGACAAAATCCCTCGTAATTGTTGAGTCTCCAGCGAAAGCTAAGACTATAAACAAGTACTTAGGCCCGGAATTCGTGGTCAAGTCCAGCGTGGGTCACATCCGCGATTTACCAACCAGCGGCAGCGGCAAGCCGATCGATACCAAGGCCCGGGCAGCAGCTGCAGCCAAGACCCGAAAGATGAAGCCTGAAGAAAAGGTCGTCTACAAGAAAAAGAAAGCAAAACAACAGCTTGTAAGCAGAATGGGAATCGACCCAGAGTATGATTGGAAGGCTAACTATCAGATTTTGCCGGGCAAGGAGAAAGTTGTTGCCGATTTAAAGAAGGTCGCCAAATCAGCGGACAATATCTACCTCGCGACCGACCTTGATAGAGAGGGGGAGGCCATAGCCTGGCACTTGAAGGAAGCAATAGGTGGGGACCCCGATCGTTATAAGCGCGTGGTCTTTAACGAGATTACCAAGCGCGCCATTACCGAGGCCTTTTCAGAACCGGGCGAATTAGACATGCGCTATGTAGAAGCGCAACAAGCCAGGCGTTTCCTTGATCGGGTGGTGGGCTTCATGGTTTCACCCCTGCTATGGTCGAAAGTTGCAAGAGGCCTATCCGCAGGGCGGGTGCAATCAGTGGCCGTGAGACTCGTGGTCGAGAGAGAGCAGGAAATTCGAGCTTTTATCCCCGAGGAGTTTTGGGAAGTCTATTCTGATTTTGCCACTTCCAACAAAAATAAATTGCGTGGCCAGGTTGTGCGAGATGAAGGGAAAAACTTCCGTCCAGGCAGCAAAGACGAAACTGATGCGGCGCTTAAGATCCTCGAGGCGGCAGATTACACGGTAAGCAAGCGTGAAGACCGCCCAACTTCCTCTAAGGCAAAGCCACCGTTAATCACATCTACCTTACAGCAGGCGGCCAGCACGAGGCTCGGATTTGGCGTCAAGAAAACCATGATTATGGCGCAACGGCTCTATGAAGCTGGATATATCACTTATATGAGAACCGACTCGACGCACCTCAGTAATGATTCGATCCAGATGTGCCGAGACTACATTGAGGGTAATTTTGGCAAGGAATACCTTCCGGAAAAGCCAGCTCTCTACAGCTCTAAAGAAGGCGCACAGGAAGCCCACGAGGCAATCCGGCCCAGCGACGTGAAAGTGCTGCCAACCCAGCTAATGGGTATGGAGCAGGACGCTGTTCGACTGTACGACTTGATTTGGAAGTACTTTGTGGCTTGCCAAATGCCTCCTGCACGCTACCTTAGCAGCAGTATTACCATTGCGGCAGACAAGTTCGAGCTCAGGACAAAGGGTCGCATAATGCAGTTCGATGGCTACTTGCGGGTAATGCCATCTAAAGAGGAAGACGTGGTACTTCCGGAAGTTGAAGTCGGCGACTCTCTCAAATTAGAAAAGCTTGATCCTTTCCAGAACTTTACCAAGCCACCCGCACGTTTTACCGAAGCAAGTCTGGTTAAGGAGTTGGAGAAGCGAGATATCGGCCGTCCCTCTACCTATGCATCTATTATCTCTACCATTCAGGATCGAGGTTATGTGAGGGTAGAGAACAAGCGATTCTATGCCCTGAAGATGGGCGATATCGTGTCCGAACGGCTGATCGAAAGTTTCGATGAGCTGATGAATTACGATTTTACAGCGAAGATGGAAGACTCTCTCGATGACGTGGCTGCGGGTAAGAAAAACTGGAAATCTCTGCTGAATGATTTCTATCAGAGTTTCACCAGTCAGCTTGCGGAAGCAGAAGCCGAAGAGGGTGGTATGCGCACCAACAGGCCCACGGATACTGATATTGAGTGTCCTCAGTGCGGCCGTAATATGCAGATTCGGACAGCCTCTACTGGCGTTTTTCTGGGTTGTTCTGGCTATTCCTTGCCACCCAAAGAGCGCTGCAAGAGCACTATAAACCTGACCCCGGGCGAGGAGGCGATAAGAACCGACACGGCTGAGGAAGCTGAAAAGCAGGAAAACATTCAGCTTCGCCACAAGCATCGCTGCAAGATATGTAATACGGCGATGGATGCTTATCTAATTGATGAAAAACGTAAACTACACGTTTGTGGTAATAACCCTGATTGTCAGGGGTACGAAATTGAACACGGTGAATTCAAAATCCGTGGCTACGATGGCCCGGTAATAGAATGTGATAAATGCGGGGCCGATATGCAGCTAAAGACCGGCAGGTTCGGTAAGTATTTTGGCTGCAGTAACGCTGATTGCAAGAATACCCGTAAGTTGCTTCGCAACGGTGAGGCTGCACCGCCCAAAATGGATCCGGTGCAAATGCCAGAATTGGCTTGTGAGACGGTGGATGATCATTATGTATTGCGAGACGGCGCGTCGGGTATGTTTCTGGCTGCCAGTAAATTCCCCAAGAATCGAGAGACTCGTGCCCCCTTGGTTGAAGAATTGCTTCCCCATAAAGATGTAATAGATCCGAAGTATGAGTTTCTTTTTTCTGCGCCAACTGAGGATGATGAAGGTAATAAAACCCTTGTGCGATTTAGTCGTAAAACCAAGGAACAATACATACAGACGGAAGTCGAGAAGAAAGCCACGGGCTGGAAAGCTTTTTACCGGGACGGCAGGTGGGACGTCGAAAAGCCTGAGAAAAAGGCGCCCGCGAAAGGGAAGAAAAAGGCTAGGAAGAAAGCGGGAAAAAAGTAAGCAAGAAGAAATAGGGCGGTCATGCTTCCCTAGGGGTGTTCAATTCAACTCCACAGGGCTTGCGGACCGTTACTTGTGGAGCGCTTGCAAAGTTGCCAATGGATTCAATAGATTAGTGCCACATTCAGGACAGGGCGTGACGGGAATTTACCTAGTGCTGGCTACTTAGCCTTTCTCTTCCTTTGCCTCTCTTACTAGTCTTTAGACACTCTCTAGCCCTGTCCGATACATTCTCTAATCGTTCTTTGCCTATCCTTTTATTGCAGGTTCGCTGTTTTATCGCTGCTGTATTTCATAAGCGAGCAATTTCTTAAACCAGTAATTTCCTAATCTCGCATTTCGCTTGGAAGAGTGGCGACTCGCCATAGAGCTATATCTGCCGGCGTATTACGCCTACGCTAATTCCCTCAATTGCGAAGTCGCTGCTACGCATGTCGACTTCGATCGGCGAGAAATCCGGGTTCTCAGCGATCAGTGTCACCTTGTACTTACTGCGTGAGGTTTCCAGTCGTTTTACGGTGACCTCATCGTCAATTCTGGCGACAACGATGTCACCATTGTTGGCGCGATCGGCCTTGTGAACGGCGAGCAAATCGTCCTCATAAATACCCACATCAATCATACTGGTGCCTTTTACAGTGAGCAGATAATCAGCCTGGGGCGAAAACATGTCAGGCGGTATGTCACAGTAATCGGCAATAGACTCTTCTGCCAATATCGGACTACCGGCCGCAACCTGTCCGATAATGGGTAGTCCAAGCTGTTCATTGATTGGCAGACGAATACCCCTTGAGGTGCCGGGCAGCATTTCGATTGCGCCCTTGCGCGCTAAAGCCCTCAGATGTTCTTCTGCTGCATTGGGAGACTTGAACCCCATTTCCTGGGCGATTTCAGAGCGTGTGGGAGGAAACCCGGTCTCCTGCAGATAATCTTTGATGTAGCCGAGGATCTGTTCCTGGCGTCCCGTAAGCTTGTGCATGATAAAGGCCTTAGAATGAATACAACTGTAATTATATACAGTTATCTGACGATCTCAATTAAACTTTAGAAATGACCATGACTAAGCTGAAACGCCTAATTCATGGGCTTTCTGGGGTGAGGTAAGCTTATTAGAGTAAGATTATGGGTTGGATCGTCCTCAGAGAATCTAAAAATCGTCACCAAAATCCATTAATTCCGGTTCCAGCTCAGCGAGTGGCCCGTAGAAGTCTTACGGTACCATTATTTGGTCAGAGTAAGCCTAGTCTTCTGTGTTGAGGGCATATGGGCTACGCCAATCCTCAGGAGCTTCGGCAGGGGCCAAATAGAGCATTTGCCAGCTGGCACTGTCTTATTCTCCGACTTCGCCATCAAGTAACTGGTATTCGATACCGCCGCTGGCCTGATCTATAGCGACGACTTCAAATAAATTGCCGATGGCTAACTCCTAATACCAAGTGGATACTTCAGGCATGCGAGTGTTCATAACCTTGTCTCCTGTGTCTGTTGTATTAGCGATTTACTGCAATCTTGTGTTCCTTTCTTTTCCACCGCCCTGGCATACAGTTGTCTCCGATGCGCGGGGTATTGTTTCGGCATGAAGTCATGTCAATTACGAATCCACACGATCAATGGCCGCCGATAATTCACACTATCGGTAGTATCCGATCAAAAAAGAAAGCACTTTTTCCAATAAAATTGTTACAAGCGGAACGACAGAATTAACAGTACGAGCTAAGCTATTGAACAGCTTTGAAAACTAATTTTGCTCGGCAAAATGTTATTTGTGATAATTCCGCGACTATCAAGAGAATACAGTAGACATGGAAAGCAATTGCCCCCTGGGCGCCTTGATGTTGGATATTGAGGGCCCGGAATTAACTGCAGAGGATCGTCAGTTGCTGGCTCGGCCGGTAGTTGGTGGCTTGATCCTGTTTACCCGTAACTATCGCGACTCCAGACAGCTGCGTGATTTGGTGGCAGACGCCCGCAATTGCAATCCGGAGCTGCTGATTGCAGTGGATCAGGAAGGGGGCAGGGTGCAACGCTTCCGACATGAGTTCGAGCAGTTACCTCCGTTACACAGTCTATTCACGGTCTACCAAGAAGATCCAGATAGGGCGCTGGAACTGGCGCGCAGCTGTGCCTGGGTCATGGCTGCTGAAATCTTGCATCACGGCATCGATTTAAGCTTTGCGCCCGTGTTGGACTTGTATACAGATATCAGTGCAGTCATAGGAAATCGCGCCTTCGCAGCGGATGTCAAAACAGCGACGGATCTGGCTCGGGCATATATCAATGGCATGCATGAGGCCGGCATGATTGCTACTGGAAAGCACTTTCCAGGGCACGGGTCAGTGGCTGCCGATTCTCATCACGAGCTGCCAGTTGATATCCGGGATTCGGAAGAAATCTTCGGTACAGATATGCAGGTCTTCAGCCACTGCATTGATGTGTTGGACGCCATCATGCCCGCCCACGTCTCCTATCCGTCGATAGATAGCGAATGCGCAGGGTTCTCCAGCAAGTGGCTTCAACAAATCCTGCGACAGCAACTGGGATTTGCAGGCGTCATTTTTAGCGACGATCTCGGGATGCAGGCCGCCCGGGAGAGTGGCAGTCCCGCTGACCGTGCAGCGAAGGCACTCAGTGCAGGATGTGACATGGTGCTAAGCTGCAACGACAGGGAGGCAGCACTCGCAATTGCTGATTATCTGGACGCAAATCATTCCGCAGGCAACTATCGACTAAGCAAATTGCGGGCGACCCCAGCCGCTGACATCAGCGATCTGTATAAAACTGAGAGATGGCAAGCAGCAACCGATCAGATTGCTGTACTGGTTTCCTGACGAATGAGGATTAATTGAATGTTTGAGTTTCTTTCACTGGAGCGATTGGCCGAGCTGGGTTGGGGCGTTGAACTATTTGCGGCAGTCACGCTTACATTGATCGCCCGCTTTATCGCCATGCGCGTCCTCAAAGTGTTGGGCAGACAGTTTGAAAAGACTGATAACTTGTGGGATGACGCCCTGTTTAAGGCCGCCCATGACCCGGTAAGCTGGTTCATACTCATTATGGGTTTGCTCTGGGCGATTCAAATCAGCGACGGATACATCGACACCGAATTGTTTAGCGCTGGCAACTTGGATCTGGTCAGACAGCTTACCTTTATTGTCCTGCTCATGGTGTTTCTGGTCCGATTTATAACCCTGTCAGAGGAGCACATCCTCAAGGATTTGCAAGAGCGGCCCGATCGTGAACAGACCCGGATGGATCCAACAACCCTGATAGCGCTGGCAAAACTGTTACGGCTTTCGGTGGTAATTTCCAGCGCACTAGTGGCATTGCCCACCCTAGGCATTGAAATCGGCGCCTTACTGGCCTTCGGCGGCGTGGGGGGGATTGCAGTTGGGTTCGCAGCTCAGGACTTATTGTCGAATTTTTTTGGCGGTCTGATGATCTATCTGGATCGGCCATTCGCTATTGGTGATTGGGTTCGCTCACCTGATCGTGAAATCGAGGGCACAGTCGAGTCCATTGGCTGGCGTCTTACAGTAATAAGAACATTCGACAAGCGCCCGCTCTATGTACCTAACTCGGTATTCACCAAACTTGCCTTGGAGAACCCATCCCGCATGACCAACCGGCGCATCCGCGAAACTATTGGTGTCCGCTATCAAGACTCCGAGAGGATGGAGGGTATCATTGGTTCTGTGAAAGCCATGCTGACAACGCATGAAGATATCGATGCCGAACAGACACTGATCGTTAACTTCAACGCCTATAACAGCTCCTCTCTCGATTTCTTTATTTATTGCTTTACCAAGACCACGAATTGGATTCGGTTTCATGAAGTTAAGCAGGATGTGCTTTTAAAGATTGTTGAAATAGTGCATACGCACGGCGCAGACTTTGCTTTCCCGACCACCACGCTGGATGGTCTGGATCAACTGCGACCAGAACCTGAAGCGCTGATATCGGACTAATCGCGTTATAATGCAAAATACCATTGATAAACTTTGGAATAATCCATAGGCGCCAAGTGACACTCGAACTTATTAAGACCGTTAGCTCGCGAGCTACCTGCTTGTACTCCGAGCAGGTCGTGGAAACGGCAATTGACGCCATGGCTAGCGTCATATCTGATAGACTTCATGGGCACAACCCAATCCTGCTCTGCGTTATGAATGGCGGGCTAATCCTAACCGGTAGATTGGCAACCCGTTTAAAGTTTCATCTACAGATGGACTACTTGCACGCAACGCGCTATCGAAACAATATCCAGGGCGCAGACCTGCGTTGGGAGCGTTATCCAAGCATCTCGCTTGAGGGGCGACAGGTTCTGGTGATAGACGATATTTTGGATGAAGGGGATACGCTGGCAGCAGTGATGGCGCATTGTCAGGCCCAGGGAGCGCGGGACGTACTGAGCGCGGTGCTAGTAGACAAGCAACATGATCGCAAAACCACAAATCTGAAAGCCGACTTCGTCGGACTCGAAGTGCCTGACCATTACCTGTATGGATACGGCATGGATTACAAGGGGTATCTCAGGAATGCCCCGGGTATTTTCGCGGTCGATCCTGCAGACTGTGACTAGATCAAAACTCCATTTCAACCAGTGCAGGAATGGCGGTGAGCAAGAGTCCAGTGCGAATGGGGCGTGACTCCATGTAGCTAAACAAGCTGCGATAACTATCCAGCTGACTCCGATAATTCTCACGTTGCTCAGCTACAAAGCTATCAATCGTTTGACCTGCAGATGGTGTGCTGGTCTTGTAGTCTATCACCCAGCGTACGTCATTCTGATCAATAAAGGTCCGATCTATAATAAAGTTTCTTAGTTGGCCGGACTGAAGCCGCGATAGTTCCAGCTCGCACTCGCTATCGAGGTACTGATCATCGAAGATCCAGGCTAACGAGGGCGTTTCGAGAGTGCGTCGTACTGATGCATGAATAAATGCGATCGCTTTTTCTTCAGCCTCGTGCTGCAAATCCAGATGGCGTATTGCCAGACGCCAGTGCGGCTCCAGCGACCTCAGGTCTCGCAAGAATAAAGCCCTGTCTGGCGCTGACACATAGGTCTCTAAAACCCGGTGCACAAGCGTGCCAAGAATACTCGGTAATTCGGACTTCTGATAATTCTCCTCAGCCGTGCTTGAAATCGAAGCTGCATTTTTTAACGCCGGCTGCAGCGATTCCTGCGCGCCAGATCGACTTTCATTAGCCGCTGTTTCTTCANTCTTTGCCGGAANNNCTAATGCCCTTTGCTCCCACGGCTCAAATTCTATGNCTTGATTAAAGCGAGTTATCAATGTGGGCNNAATGTCATCNGAGATTCCGCNANCGTCTGTTTTTGAAACGGCATCGANATCCTCCAATGCTGATACTGTTACCGANTCATGACCTTCAAGTTGCGGCCAGATCCGCTTAAGCAGGGTGCCACTGNCTGGCTCCTTAAGACCGCCANCTTCATCTCGTACCACATTGGCAAANAGCGTAGCGGATTTCTTCGCGCGGGTAACGGCGATGTAAAGCAGGCGCGTACTTTCTAGTAACTGCTTGTGTTTGTGCTCGTACCTGATTAGCTGATAGAGCGAAGACTCCTCAGAGCCAGTTTCGGTCACCCCCGCCATAAACAGGTGCGACTCCTGAGCAGTGTTCAGACGCTGATGCCAAACCAAAAGCGTTTTATCATCGTGACGAGGAGGGCGCGACAAACTCGGCAGCAATACATGATCATATTCCAGGCCCTTGGACTTGTGCATTGTCAGGAGATGGAGTCCACTGAGGCTTTCCTGTGCGTCTGTACTTGGAACAAATGACGAGTACACCATATCTTGGAAGTCGAAGAAGTTACTGAGTCCGCCAGCGATCTCTTGCTCATCTAATAAATTGAGAAAACGGGCAACGCTTTCTAATTCCAGCTCACTGCGGCAGCAGTTGATTCCCCGTAACAATCCCCAACTTGCTTCGATATGTTGTCGAAGGCTGCGTTTACCCCGACTCGCCATGGTAAACATCATGACTGTTCTGAATGCGTCGAGCATTTCCCTCGCGTGTTGAGAAAGTTGTGAAGTGCCGCGGAAATGCTGCACTGCTTGCCAGATAGAGGCTGAAGTTTTATCGGCGGCAAGCGCGAGCAGGTCTCCACTTGAGAGTCCACACCAGGGCGCGCGCAGTAAGGAAAGCCAGCCAAGCTGATCCCCAGGGTTGATCACCACGCGAACGAGGCTCAGGAGGTCTTCAATCACCGGCAGGGCCGCTAGGCGGTCGATGTCACTGGCTCGCCACTGCAATTCTCTTTCGCGCAATGCCGGCACAATGGCCTGGAGCTGAGGTCGAGTTCTCACCAGTATCGCGATGCTGTCATTCGGAAACTGCTGCTGCAGCGCGCTGGCTTGCTCGGCGACCACCTGAGCTTCTGCAAGGTTAGCTGCCTGGCGTTGGTCGCTTTCATGATGCAGAAGTTTAACTCTGACGCCTGTGCCATCACTCTTGGGATGGATCACCTGGGCTGGGCTGTAGGGCACTGCGCCGCGAGATATATTGGGGTGTCGTGGAAACGCACCGGAGAATACTTCGTTTACCCAGGACACGACGGGCTCCTGAGAGCGAAAATTACTGCTAAGCGCCAGTGGCATGAGGCTCAACTCACCGATGCCTCGTTCCTTTACCGACAGATAAATGCCTACATTGGCATTTCTGAAACCGTAACAAGACTGCATGGCATCACCAACGAGGAACAGACTGCGACCATCATCAGGCTCCCAGCCAGCCGTCAACTTCCGTAAAAGTTCGAGCTGGAGCTGCGAAGTGTCCTGAAATTCATCAACAAGAATATGGTTGATGACATTATCAAGCGCCAGCGCAAGATCGGTCGGTTCCTCCGAACTCCCTAGGGCGAGACCCGCTGCTGCGCCAGTCTGGGTATAGTCCACCAGGCGAAACCGGCTAAATGCAAGCAGCAGTTCGGCGTTAAGTGCATGCAGCACATGGCAAAGTGCCATCAGAAAATGCCATTGCTGTCGGTCCAGTTCAGGGCCAGGTAGTAATCTTACATAGCAAAGCGCCTCTAGCAGTTCCGAGTCAGGCAGATATTTGTTGACCAGTTCATTTCTTCTGCTCTTGAGCTGTTTGCATAAAGCTCCATATTCTTTGTCGGGCTGATTAGCTGGTGGAAATCCATTTTTCGCAACCGCACGTTTAAGCCAATTGCCTTTAGCGCGATTATCTGGATCAAGCTTGCTAAGTAGAAAACTGATCAGAAAAAGCCATTGTGGTAAGGACTCGCTGTTGGCTGCTGGCAGAGTATTAAGGGGTATAAATTCCTCTAGGGGCAATTGTCCCTCTTTATCCAGATTGCTTGCGGCAAAATTATAGAGTTCGACTAGCTCTGCTTCATCTTCCTTGAGCAGTGCTATTGTTGCCAATAAAGTTTCAGCCACTAATTCTTCAAGGCTGGACTGCAAGTAGCGTTCAGTCGGCTGCGCGGNATTGGTGAGGGCGAATATATAATTACTCCATTGATCGCGCTGCTTCAATAGCGTGATCANCTGNGNTTCAATCGCGGCCACATCATTGTCNAGATGNCCCAGGACGGTCGCAATGTCGTCGGCGAGNCGGGTNTCGGAGTTAAGGTTGCCAAGCGTTGCGCTAATGGCNTCGCGAAAGCAGAGCTCGATNTGCTCCGTGACGTTAGGGTTNCCTCCCACCTGCGACAGAATTGGTAGCTGCTTGGCAAGATAGAANCAAAAACTGTCAATTGTCTGAACCCGAAACCGGCNAGGTGACTCGAGTAACCGCCAGCCGTGCTTACTGTCCGCCGCCAAAACGGCGCTACCNATGTCGAGTCGCAAGCGCTNTATCTCATCCACAGGCGCAGAATTGCCGTCCATGCAGTCCTGGCACCAGTTTAAGACTCTGATAATGCGGTCTCGCATTTCGCTAGCGGCTTTACGGGTAAACGTGATTGCAAGAACTTCCTCGGGTTGCCGGGAAATCGAAAGCAATTTCAGATAACGCAGGGAGAGCAATTCCGTCTTGCCCGAACCTGCTGGGGCTTGCACGATAAATGATTCCGACACTTCCAGCGCAGTTTTCCGCGCTGCGTGGTCTGGTAAGGCGTTAGACATCACCGCCCCCAATAGAATCTGCTTGTAAACTTTCTACTCTTCCTGTTTCTGCCTCATCGATACGACAGAGCCCAGCCAATTCACAATAGCGGCAGGTAACATTGCCGTTAGCAGGATCAACCCGGATTAGACCCGCCTTGAACTCGGATGAAAATCGAGAAATCTGGCTGGTAAACAACTGGGTAAGCTCTGACCAGGGTTTCTTTACTCCTCGCTCTTCCTCGGTAGGTTTGACGCGAACGTGGAATGTAGAATCTGCTGACAAGCCCGTATAATCGATACGCGCGGCATTAACATGGGCGAGGGCAACCGCTTTTACCGGCGCTCCCCGCATTTCCGCCATGGCGGTAAAATAGAATGGAATTTGTAAATCTTCCGGCCGGTCAGCTAACCAGGTTCCACTGGAGGGAGAAGATTTGCCGGTCTTGTAATCAATGACAGCAAGACTGCCGTCTGCTAGCTTATCAACACGATCGACCACCAGATTGAAATGCAGCTCATTGTGTACCCAATGATGCCTCTGTTCTAATTCCAGAATACTGTAGTCAAAACGCCCAGCTTCAGCTTCTTGTGCTGTTAAAAATTTCTGCAGTAGTTGCGCTGTTCGCTCAACCTCAATAGACTGAAATCGCGGGGTCATTAGCACCTTATGCTTACGGGTCAAGTATCCCACAGCCTGTTCAGCTGCCCGCTCGCATAACTTATGTATCTGCGCTTTAGTCTGTCGAGTCAGGGTTTTCTGACTATTGATATTCTTGAACAGGTGCTCAAGTGCAATATGCATGGCACTGCCACGCGCCATCTTACTCAAGCCCGTGCTAAATGGCTGCAGCGGTGCGGCATCGAGGCGATGAAGGGCAAATGCGCGGAACGGGCAGCTGGATTGGTTGCTCAGAACCTGATGTCCTCCGAGGCTGTCTGTTGATGCCTCAAGGGGAATCTCCACATCGTCTTCAACTTGAATTAGGAGCTGTTGGCGGAAATGCTGTTTGCCATAAAACGACGTCAGGACAATTTGTTCGCCGGATTCAGGGAAAAATTGTTCGAAGTTTGCCACAAAGCTACTGGGTCTGAATTCCTCGTCATCGTCGCTTTGATGGTGGCTGCTGCGCAATTCAGTGCTCACTGATTTGCAAAGGGCTGTAAAAATCCCAACTGCGAATTCATACTGCACTTCACTATGACTTGCTGGCATTTGGTTGTCGCGCTGTAGGTTGTAGGGAAGAAATGGTGACGGCGCGATGGAGGGTGGCCAGACCTGGTCATTCATGTTTAAAAGCCATAAGTAATCGAACTCAAGTCCGGCGGCTTCCTCGAGGCTATATAATGACAAGTTTACGGCTGGCATAAATTTTTGTGATGCTTCGGCTCTCGACACCAGACTACGCAGACTTGCCAATGCTTTGTTTATGTCAACAGCGCCGATTACTGGGGTAAGTTGAGTAAACTGCTGCAACACTTCTTGCCACTGTTCGAGTACGCGCTGTTGATAGTTTGATAGCTGAGAACCAGGCCACCCTAATTCTGCGAGCAGCTGTGCAAACAGTTGCGACCAACGCAATGGCGATAGGTGGGAATGCTCTCTTCTAATACGTTCACGCAAGCGAGTAAGCGCCGCAGAAAACTCAGGCCAGTAATAGTCTTTGCCTTCTCGCCCGGCAATAAACTGCAGCTCGCTGAGTTGGCAGCGGTCAGCGAGTTGTCTGCGCAAATGGCGCTCTAGTTGAAACCTGACTTGCCAATCCGTATGTTCAGCAAGCAGAAAAGGGGAGCGCAATAAGCGGCATATTTCTTCGCTCAGCTGATCTTCTCGAATTAATCCGAGTAATAACAAACCGTCATGAATTAGTGCTTCACCATTCAATTTTGCGTCGGCTTGTGAGCTATTCATGTGATTAGGGGCTGTATCGAACTGCAACAGAGACGGTGGGTCCAGTGTTTGATTCAGGCGCCGTTTAACTTCGCGCATGCGAGATTCATCTAACTCACCCACAATACCAATATGCGCGTTCGGTGAAACACTCAATATAGCTTCGACCCATTCACAGCAGGCGCTGATTTCGTCGCGCCAGGTAGCGAACTTGAAATGTTTGCCGCCAATACCGGTATCCGGTTGTTCAGGATTGATTCGCTGGACACTATGGTGTTTCTCTAAAGAGACAAATAGTTCAGCGTATAGTGGCGGTGGGCTAAGGAAACTGTAGAGATAGAAGTCATTGCTCAGGGGCAGGGGGCCCACATTAAGGCAATGTCGATTTATCACCTTGAGACAATCCGCCAGGCTAATGAGCTGTCTCCGTTCACATT
>PBTP01000030.1 GCA_002729275.1 Roseibacillus sp.
GGGGCCAGCTCTCCCGCCCAAGCCTTCGAAAACGCTACCGTCACCAAGACCCCTTCCCTTTCCTCGGACCTTCACCAAGTCCTCCGTGACTTCTACAGAGAAGAGGTTCATCAGCATATCAGGGGAGCTTACTGACATCCGAGGCAGGAATATGAATCCTCGCCTGATATCCGAAAGATCGATGAAAATTCTCGGAACTACTGCAGTCGCACTGGCACACCTGCTGGTCTGCACCACGGGCACTACTCACGCAGACTCCAGAAAAGCCCTTACGGTCAGGGTGAACGCCGAAAAATTCAATGCCTCAAGAGCCGACATTGAAGCAGTATGTCGATCGGCTGGAAATCAATTGATGCAACAGATGGAAGGGGTCCCGGAATTTACGGTGGAGGTTAGCAGAGGGCAGCATGGTCCCATTGCACTATTCCAGCGGGGCAAGGAAGGGCAGTATCTGGTAAGACTAGCGACCGAAAAAACCTTCTGGGCTCAGTATGCCTACCAGTTCGCTCATGAAATCTGCCACGTGCTCTGCGGGTATGATAACGATTATCGCGGGAACTTATGGTTTGAGGAGACCCTCTGCGAGACCGCTTCGCTCTACTGCCTTCAGTCCATGTCACGGGAGTGGAGAACCACCCCCCCTTATGGCAACTGGAGGAGCTATTCTCCTGCTCTTTTCGACTACGCCGATAACATCCGAAAGGGAAGAAAGGACTATCTCGAGATCCTGCATATTGGATTGCCCGCGTATTACCAAAAGCATGCAGCTCATCTTTCCGGAAATCCCACCGACCGGAAAAAAAACGGCGCGATGGCCCTTGCAATCCTGACTCTCCTTGAGCGAAATCCGGGGCATTGGGATGCCATTCGCTGGTTGAATTCTTCCCCCTCTCCTCAGGGGGAAACCTTTCTTCATTATCTAACTAAGTGGCATCGTGCCGTACCCCCTCAACATACGAAGTTCGTAGCCACAATCGCATCACTGTTTGGCCTTTCACTACCGGAACTCCCTGAGCCCGGGAAACCCATCAGGCAATGATCTACCTCTCGAGCCCTTCCGAACGGATAGAGGGAGCATGAATAATCCGAATCTGCCCCGACCCCGCAAAGGGTGGAGTTCCTGCCACCAGAAAAGATCCATCAGGAGAAAACGCAAGATGAGCAAGGCCGGCCCCACCCTCTTCGAGAGACATTAGCTCTCGCCTTGATGCCACATTCCACAACCTGAGGCTTCCATCCGCACTGGAAGACGCGAGCGTGCGGCCATCAGGCGAAAATGCTACCGACCAGATTGCCTGTTTGTGCCCCTGAAGGGTTCCCAGATGCTTTCCAGTTGCAGTTTCCCAGAGGCTTACGGCATTTTCAAAGTCATCAATACCATAGGTAAGTGCCAGCACAGTCCCGTCTGGCGATATTGCGACGCTTGATCCGAATGACTGCCCGCCATGCTCAATCCGGAGGCGCTCTGTCCTTGTGACGGAATCCCAGATAACACTACCCCCTCCCCTTTCAACGGTTGCGAGCGTCCTGCCGTCAGCTGAAAAAATCGCCTGCCGCCCGACGATTCGCATTATTGGCTCTGCAAGATCATCCAAATCCCACCACGCGAGGTCATCTCGCCACCCCACGGTCACCATCGTGCGTGCATCAGGAGCCATTACGATCTGGTCGACGCGTGAACTGCCACTCTCGAATTCGGCCACAATCTGACCCTGATCCAAATCTCTCAGCCTCACTTTTCCCTCTGGCATTGCCTCCGCGAGGGACACTAGATCGCCGGCCATTGCTGCCACGAAGCGAGAGTAGCGCTCATTCGACGAATCCACCTTCACTTGGTGAACAACCTCCCGGGTATTGAGATTAATAATAGCAAGCCCACCCTTTCGGTTGAGGGCGCCGACATAACGGCTATCCCGGGTGAAACCCAGAGGTTTCCACTGACCTTCAAGGACGGCGGCCTCGGCAGGACCCGCCACCGGCCAGACCTTTACCTCACCATCCTTACTCCCACTTGCAACCAGACTTCCCTCCGGCGACAGAGCTGTCGCCCATACTTCGCCACGGTGACCATGAAGGGATCTGAGGAGTCGCCTGCTCTCAAGATCCCAGAGCCGCACAGAATGATCCCAGCTGCTCGAGGCGATAATCTGCGCACCCCAATCGGCCGCGAGAGAAGTTATCATTCCCGAGTGCCCCTCATCTGCTGGACTACTAGGGAGGAACCCTAGCTCCTGCCCGCTATCAACATCCCAAATTCCAAGATAGAAAATCCCGAGCTCTGACTTTTCCACATGAGGCGCTACTACAAATTTACCGCCCGGAGAAAAAAGAATCCTGCGACCCCCTGGAAATAAACCTCGCAGAGGAACTGCAGAGTCTTCCAGCACTGTCCTCCTCCCTTTGCCCATACCCCACAATACGATTCCCTCTGGCGACCCAGTCGCAAGAACCTCCTCGTTGCTGGAGAACGCAAGTGGACCACTCACGTTGGGGAACTGTCTGACCGACTGCCAGCTCTCTGTATCCCACAAAGTAACACCGCCCCCGCCACTCGTCGCAAGAAGCCTCTGGCTCGGAGAAAGGGCGACCGCTCCCCCTCCAATTTGCCCGACTAACTCCCTCCGCACCTCGCCACTCTCGACATCGTGCACCACTACACCACTGCGATTGGCCACCACAAATTCCTCATCCCCCCGGAGAAAAGCGACCGCCGAGGCAGGACCTGCTACCGAGGCCTGAGGCTCCTCTGCTTCCAGGTCCCAGACTTGGACGGACTCTCTGGTCCCCACGGCCAGCAGGCTTCCATCTCCAGAAAACGAAAGAGTGCGAACCGGGCCAGCCTGGCGAGACAGGGTCCGATGCGGAGCTCCGAGGCAAAGTGACGCAAGGTAACGCCACTCAAATCCCCGCAACTCCCCTGAGGGATCGGATTCCAGCTGCCTTTCGAGCAGGCTCAGCGCCTTCGCCATATGCCCATCCTCCACTGCATGATAACCCACATTAATATCTGCTACATATTCATGAAGTCTTGCCATCGATTCACTCCTCAGGGCTTCTTCCCTATCCCGAAGAGCTCTCTCATAAGCGATGGATGTCTCCCTCTGAGCCTCTCTAGCCTCTTGCTCGGCAAGCGTTGCACGCAGGGCCTGCCGCGCGCTGATAACCACTCCCCCAATCAGGATAAGAAGTAACGCAACCGATGCCACCACTGATGTCCGGTGTCTTCTGAGAAACTTCCCAATCCGGTCAGCGGCACGGGGCGGGCTAGCCAATACCGGCAATCGCCGCATGTAGCGATCTAGATCAGCCGCAAGCTCATTCGCTCCACCATAACGCCTCGACCTTTCTCTTTCCAAGGCCTTCATCACGATCCAATCGAGGTCTCCCCGGATCTCCGCCTCTATTCTTGCTATGGTCGATGAGCGCTCGCTCCCAATCCGCTCCCTATCCTCAACCCGTGAGTGCCGCAACCGAAGAGAGGGCCGATATGGCTCAGCCTCCCTCAGGGCTTGGCGAATCTCGTCAATGCCCATTTTTCTCATTCGATCAGCGCCGAGGGGTGTATAGCCCGTCAGTAACTCGTATAATAAAACACCAAGAGAATACACATCGCTCCGGGTATCAATATCCACCTTATCGTGAAAAGCCTGCTCAGGACTCATATAGGCCGGAGTTCCCACCACCGTATCGTGAACGGTCACGGATATATCCGCACCTAATGAATCGACTGCTTTTGCTACCCCAAAATCGATGACCTTTGGAATCGGCTCACCGTCACCCTCGACTATCAGAATGTTCGAGGGTTTCAGATCCCTGTGGATAATCCCCTTCTGATGGGCATGCTCCACTGCTCGACATACCTTCAACATGACAGTTATTCGAGCCCTTACAGAACACCGTTCAGCCTTACAGTACTTTGTGATGCTTGTCCCTTCCACAAAATCCATGACGAAGTAGGGGCGACCATCAGGACTCGCCCCTGCGTCGAGAACTCTCGCAATATGAGGGTGATCCATTACCGCGAGGGCCTGTCGCTCAGCTTCGAAACGACGAATCACACTCCGAGTATCCGTCCCTAACTTGAGAATCTTGAGCGCGACGGTTCTTTGAACCGGCTGCTGCTGCTCCGCCTTATAAACCCTACCCCCCCCTCCTTCACCAACTAGCTCCTGCAGAAGATATGGCCCGATCTTATCACCCAGACCCTCCCCAGCGCCAAGATCGCTCGTATTGTTCAGACCTCTGGTTGGATCCTCAACTGCCGGCTGCTCCAGAAAACTCCCTGCCTTGGTTGACTCAAGAAGCAGCGACTCAACTGTTTCAAGCAGAACCTTATTGCCATCACACTCACGCTCAAGGAGCTCATTCCGACTGCCGGCATCTTCACAGGACATCGCAGCGGTGAAAATCTCCCGCACCCTGTTAACAGGAAACATCTCCTCACCTTCGGTCTGAATCACTTTGAAGAACGATAGATTGTGGACGCAGAAATCTGATCCTTTGACTGAATTTCAACCTCTAACGGGGCAGAGTCTACCACTTTCTCGCGGCTTATGAATGCGTCAATTTCCTCAATTTGCCGCAGGGAAACTCTTCGCAAGCTGTCTAATTGACAGAACCAATCCGATTTCGGAACCTGAAAGAACCTTGGACGATGTTACTCGTATCCTTTGCAGCCTTGAGGAGGGGACGTGCACAGCAGGAGATCTCCTTCCCGCCGTTTACGAAGAGCTCCGCCGTCTGGCTAGAAGTAAAATGGCCGGTGAACGCCCCGACCACACCCTTCAGGCAACCGCACTTGTCCATGAAGTGTGGATCCGGCTGGAAAGATCTTCCGCAGGATCCTGGCAGAACAGGAATCATTTCTTTGGGGCTGCCGCCGAAGCGATGCGGCGTATTCTGGTCGACCACGCACGGAAGCACCTCAGCCAGAAGCGCGGATCAGGCGCACAGAAAGTTGAATTAGATTCGGCCTTGTCCTCGATTGTGGTCAAGGCTCCAAGGGAGGAGCTTATCGCAATACATGAAGCTCTCGATAAACTGGAGGAGGAGGATCCTCAGGTCTCACAACTCGTGAAGCTCCGTTATTTTGTCGGAATGACAATGGCAGAAGCGGCCGATGCGATGGACCTTAAAAAGCGCTCTGCAGAAGCGCTCTGGACCTACGGTAAAGCCTGGCTCCACCGCGAAATTAAAAAAACCCCCTAGTTTTTTGGATTCCTCAAAAATCATGCGGATTTACCATTCCAAGCACGCTGGTATCAATTAGAGCGTATTCTCAATGAACAAGTATCTCCTTCTAAACACTGCCTGGCTCGCTTTGGCACTGGGCGCATTTCTCTTCGGCCGCTCCACCTCTGAGAATTCGGCAGAACCGGCCGGAACTCTCATCCGGAAAAGCACCGGAAAACCATCAATCTCCCGCAGTGGATCTCAGGGAGGGGTGACCGGCAACAAGGGGAATGCTAGCCGTATTAACCTCGGCGCCGGACAAGGAGGTGCATCCATAAGCGTCGGAGACTTCCTCAAGGAGCGTGACCCCTTGCTCGCTAACCGCATGTTTGCGGAGCTCATCCTTACCATGGACGCTACCTCTGCCGGAGGAATTTTTGAAGAACTAAAGAGCAGAAGAAACCAAGGATCAGATGAGCAAATGACTCTATTCCTCCGGGCTTGGGGGCAAATCGATGGATCTGCGGCGATGGAGGCAGTCGACGAATTCCGGAAAGATCCCCGCCGGCAGGCTCAGGCTGGAATAGCCGCAATATCGGGATGGGCAAGCCAAGACCCCGAGGGAGCAAAAGCCTATCTGGCAACCGTCGACAACGAAATGGCTCGGGGAGTTCTCACTCAGGGGATTGTCAGCGGAATGGCGAGCACCGATCCAGATGCCGCCACGGATTACGTGTTGGAGCTGGACCAGATACAGCGAACCCAGGTCGCACAAGAAGACACCAGCGAGGAGCGAAGGCAATGGTTCGACCGAGGACGAGCCTACGCGTTCGATCGGCAACTTGATACCATCGCCACCGCACAGATTGCTTTGGGCATGTCCAATGCAACAGCCTGGGCAGAGAACCTTCCCGAGGGCACAATCAAGGCATCCGCATTCGATCGGATCGCCGATCGATTTGCCAGTGAAGACCCTGCCGCAGCGGCCGAGTGGGTGCGAAGCCACGCCAACCAGGAGTATGCAGAACGTGCAGTCCGAGAGGTCGCAGAGGAACTAGGCAGAGAGGACCCGGAGCAGGCAGTCCGGTGGGTCGCAGACTTGCCCGAGACTACCCAATCCGGTGCCATCAGCCAGTCAATGGAACGTTGGACTCGGGAAGATCCGGTAGCAGCCGGCAACTTTCTTCAGGACATGGCTCCCTCAAATTCTCGTGATGCTGCGGTAAAGAGCTATGCCAACGAGCTCGATGGCTCAGACCCGCAAATGGCTGCGGAGTGGGCCGGATCGATTGCGGATGACCAGATGCGGTCTGAAACGCTCAATGGAGTGGCTCGCTCTTGGATCCGAAGGGACCCGGAAGGCGCGCGCGCATGGCTACCAAGTAGTGGACTTTCTGGAGATCAGCAGGAACGAATCGTCAGAGATGCCGATCGCAGACAGCAGTTTCGTGACCGCTTTCGCGAGGGCGATCAAGAGGATTGATAGGGCAAAGATTCTTTTCTACTCAACCTTAATACCCATATTTACGTCGCAGTCCGAGACGGACTTTTTAAACTCCTCCACGGCAGCTGGGCTCACCTTTGTCTGCCAGAGATACAGCTTCTTGAGGTTTTTGAGACCCGCGAGTTTCTTGAGGCCCGCATCTGTTATCTCCGTCCCATAGAGATTGAGATACTCCAACTCTTTCAAAGGCTGCAGAGCCTCCAGTCCGGAATCCGTAATCCCGGTCCCATTCAACCACAACTTGCGAAGGCGGGTCATTTTAGCGAGGCTGACAGCACCCACATCCGTAATCGATGTGGCACTCAGGTTCACATCGACTAGACCCGAGCTCACGGGGATAAGCTTGGCAAGATGTTCATCGTTGAAGTCCTGTCGCATACTTACCGCCGTGAATGTCAGATCACTATCCTGCTGTGACACAAAACCTATCGAATTGGGAAAGTGACCGGAGACCTCAGCGATAGGAGCCTCCAAGGCATCCCGTGCGGCCGCCAGGCGTGCCGCACTCTCTCCCGCTTCAGCATACAACTGCGCGAGCGCCTTTTTGACGGCCTCATCGGTCGGAAGACTTTCGACCGCTGCAAGAACATCATCGGGCGCCCCGGCATCCTTCATCGACTTATCCACCGGTAGCTCAGCCTTGATCCACCACTCAAGCACCTTCAGTTCATTGTCTTCAATCTGGGGCTTACCCTCTGGCGGCATGTGCTCTTCATCATCATGAGGGAGCATGATCCGCATCAGGAGGGTACTCTCCTCAAGGTCACCCGCGACGACAGCAGGCGCTTCGTCACCCCCCTTTTTCATCAACGCAAGGGAGGTAAGTTCCAGCTTCCCTTTGATTTTCTTTTTCCCACTTGGGTTCTCTGAGACGTCAGCGTGGCACTGGTAGCATTTGGCCCGCAAAATTGGGACCACTACGTCTTTGTAGACCTCACGCTCGGCGGCGGATTTTGCTGTCGCTCTATCTGAGCTGACGAAACACACCGCCAAGGCGGCAAAAACGAACTGGGAAAGACCTCTGTGACTCATGACAATTTTGATGGGACCTTGAAGCCGAGAGGATCTCAACACCTCCGGCAACATGGTAAACGGAGCACTTCTTCCGCCATCAAACAACGGAAAACTTAAAAGCCTACATCGCCTCTTCAAAGGAGGCCCCTACCTGAGCCTAAAGCCTCTCTTTCTAACCACTCTCGTAAGGACCTCAAATCACGACCAATAACAGCTAAAAAGCGCTCTTTGGGCTCCCCAATCTAAATTCAGGCTCCAGGCTCCGCTTCCCCGTCGAGCTCTCCTCCATGACTCAGGATAAATTGTAGATCTTCGAGAGCCAGATTACTTGCAAAGCCCTCATCACCAAGGACATTGGTCACCAAGGCGGTTTTTTGGTGCTGCAGCACCCGAATCTTCTCCTCAACTGAATCCTTAGTGAGAAGTCGGTAGGCGATGACCTTGTTCTTCTGCCCGATTCGGTGTGTCCGGTCGATTGCCTGGTTTTCCACTGCCGGGTTCCACCATGGATCATAGAGGATGACATACGAGGCCGAGGTCAGATTAAGCCCCGAACCACCAGCCTTCAGCGAAAGGAGAAACACAGATGGATCCTTTGTCGTTTGGAATTTTTCAATCTCTCCCTTCCGGTCCTTGGTCTGACCTGTCAGGTAATTAAAGGGTCGGCTATCCACCTCAAGCTGCGTCCGGATAATCTCAAGCATCGATACGAATTGAGAGAAGACTAAAACCTTGTGTCCTTCTTCGCGGAGCTGGTCCAGGAGGTAGAAGAGCGCGGTCAGCTTGGAGCTTTCTTCCTTGAGATATTTGGGATCGATAAGGCCTGGGTGACAGCATATCTGCCGAAGACGCATCAAACCCTGCAGAATTGCGAAGCTGTTCTTTTTCACTGCCTCGTCAGAATCGAGCCCCAGCAAGGCCTTCTGAATTCGTTTCAATTCCGCCTTATAGAGCTCCATCTGAATCCCATCCATGTTGGCATAGACCTCCTCTTCGGTTCGAGGCGGCAAATCCTTGGCAACCTGCCCCTTCGTCCGGCGCAACAGAAACGGGCGCAATCTTGCAGCAAGCCTATTCTGGGAATTGGGATCCTTACGCTTATCAAAACGCTTCTTGAAATACGCTCGCGACCCAAGAACCCCGGGCATGGCAAATGCCATCAACGACCACATGTCCATCAGGCGGTTCTCAATTGGCGTTCCGGTAAGAACCAGACGATTTTCAGCGTTTAGCTCCCTCGCAGATTTAGCTGCCTTGGAATCCGGGTTTTTGATTTGCTGACCTTCGTCGAGGATCACCACCAGCCATCTGACCTTGTTGAGCTCATCGCCTCCTACTCTCAATTGCGCGTAGTTGAGAACAAGGACGTCGAGCTCAGTCTCCAACGCCTTCAGGTCCAGCTGATCACGACTGCGTAAAACCTGCACCTTAAGGTCTGGAGCAAACCGCTCTGCCTCCATCGCCCATACATCCAGAACAGACTTCGGACAAACAACCAAAGCGGGCATATGCTTACCTTGGTTTTTGGCGAGCTGCCGTAACCATAGAACATACGCCAGACTCTGAACCGTCTTTCCGAGGCCCATGTCATCAGCGAGGATTCCTCCAAAGCGATTGGTGGCGAGATAGGCCAGGAAGTTGAAACCATCAACCTGGTAGGGCCGCAACTCGGCATTCAATTCGGGGGGAAGTTCAGGTTCGACGTCTATATTAATCTCCTTGGCGCTATCCTTGATGCGCTTCCATGCCTTGGGATCGAATACCTCAGCGGCCTTGGGATCTGCCAACTGCATCGCGTGCATTCGGTGAGTCTCACCAGACAAGTCAAAGGGATCCAGACCAAGGCGCGTTACCGCGTCCCTCTGATCGGGATCCAGCTTGATCTCAAGTCGCATCCACGACCCGTCATCCATCCGGACGTATCCACCGCGAGCGGCGACCAGCTGACGAATCTGAGCCTTACTCAGGTTAACCCCCTGAACGTCGATCACAATGCGTAGGTCGAACCAATCAATCTCCTGATTTACCACCTCGAATCTGACCGCAGCAGAAACCGGATCGGCAAGAATCGTACGCAGCTTGCCATCCATCTCGATTTCAACGGAATCAGGCATCTTTTCGTTCCACTCGGCAAATTTTTCGGGGAACTGCTTTGTAATCCGGGTCTTAAATGCATCGAGCTTCTCATCGTACGAGAGGCCGAGTTCTGCAAGAATTCCAGGAATCGGGTAGAGCTTTTCCCGGGCAAAACGAAGAAGCTGTTTTCCTCGGACAGGTTTCTGCTCCACGAGCTCCCATCCTCCCTTGATCAGCTTTTCGCTTCGTCGCTCTTTCTTTTCCAGGGCCGCAACATCAATAACCAGATGCTCCGTCTCAGCAGCGGTAAGACCTTGGACGATCTTCATCTCGAACCTAGGATAGAGATCAAGGTCTACCACTCTTCGACGCATCGAATCAGGAAGTCTCGCGCCTATTTTTCTGAGAAACTCAACCCCCTCGAGACTATCAATGACAGTCTTGGGGATCAGATACCGTGGCATCACCTCCGTCTCCTCAAGCCAGCGTGGCGGCCCGGGAAAGACGGTTTCATCAGACTGATAAAGCTCCTCTCTCCCCGGAAGAAGACGAACGGAGTGAGAAACATCCTCGCCCCCTTTGGTTACCAGCTGGAGCGCAAAGCAATTGGGATTAGCCGGATCATCGTCGCACACCCATTTCAGAGGCTCATCAACAACCTTGAACTCTCGAACATCCAAGTTAACCAGCCGGCCCCTGACTGCTTCCTGACAGAACATTCTGTTAAGGAATCGACAGGATTCCTCCTCATCGAGATCGAGCCCGGTTTCTCCATGCTCATTATAAAAACTGAGAAAGTGTTCCCATAGAATCTGGCTCGCCGCATCAACCCTCAATGCCGAATCCCGATAGAGAACCAGAAGACGCTCAATCTCCTGCTTTTCCCGTAACGCGTACCATTCCCCGCCTTCTTCCCTGGCCTCCACTCGAGCTTCGTTGATTGTTGAGACCAATCGAAACTCCGCATCGACGGGGTTCATCTGAGGAGGCCGATCATTAACCCGCTCAATGCGGTCATACCATGCCGCGATTTCTCTTTCCTGCTCCCAGTCGCTCATCTTGCGCTGCACCGCACCGAGATCGGTGATCGCATTCATGAACTCCGGGTAATTCAACTTTCGCTTGTAAAAAGCATAGGCGATGTAATTCCAGAACTCGATAATATCGCCCGGAGGAACAGGCCACAGCTCGAGCGGCTCATAACTACTGATCTCCCACCTGGGGCTCAGCCTTACCATGTCATGATCATGAATTTCGCCCTCGATCACGTAACGCCGGTAGCGCTTTTCCACCTTGCTGACAAAGTCTGCTTCCTGGTCGTCAACTTCCCTGTCAAGTTTGTCTTCAATCAGGTCGATAACCGGTGTGTCATCGAACTCGTTCGGAGACTCCGGCAAGTCCTCTCCCCGATGCATCCGCTCAAGCATGGTCGCATACATTGCTGCACCTGCGACCTCCTCCTTCTCCTCCGTGCAGTTACCAAACCATCTATTACCCTGAAGCCGCAGGGTGGTCCGATGCACTCCATCTTTATCCTCAACTCTTCCTTGNATAAACAGATGGTTCCCGAAAATCTGGGTAACACCTCCATCCTGCTGCGCCTTTTCGCCTCTCTTCCGAACCTTCTCAGGGAATCCGTTCAGAAAGTTTAGGGTCGCTCGGTCCGGATTAAGCGCGGACATCGTTGATTCTGTCATGACGTGTGGAAGCTGGCACCCCGGGGATTCGTTGCTAACGGATCATCCGGCAGAATGCCATGNTATCACAGCTCCCAGACTTCGTGCAACCATTGTTGCAAAGTATTGGGACCATCGGAGGGCGGGCCAGCACCCAAACTGTTAGGAGCCCTCACCAGCAGTTGGGGGCAATGGCTTCCCACCATGCTCCCTCCTCTCCCCGAGGCGTANAAACAATCCCTGCCTCGGCGAAAAGAGCCAGGCAGACAAGAATAGAGCACCAGCAGCGACCGCCATCATTCCAGAGCTCACCGTAGCCTCGAACCCAAAGACCGGGGGGATTGCCATAGCTCCCAAATGACCTAGAAAAGCAGAAAGAAGCCCAACCACCGCGCTCAAAACAAGCATATGAGCAAGGCTGTTTGTGAGCAGAAAGGCCGTGGCCGGCGGCACAATCAACATTGCGATTACAATGATACTGCCCAGCGACTCGAAAGCCGCCACGGTCGTTACCGCTACCACCATCATGAGCAAATAATGGATCAGCCCGGAATTGAACCCGAGAGTATTGGCGAGAGATGGATCGAAAGAAGAGANAGCCAACTCTTTGTANAGAAGCACAATAAATAGAATATTGAAGCACATTACTGACCCTATGCTGATCACGGCCCGGGGAACCTCGAGCGCGCCAATCTGCACTACATCGATAACGCTATACTCCAGCGATCCGTAAAGGACACATCCGGGATCCAACTCCACGTGCTTGGCGGACTGCCGAATAAGAATAAGGCCGATCGCGAAGAGCGTCGTGAAAACAATTCCCATCGCGGCTCCCCGGTCCACTTTCCCATATTTACTGATCCACTGGGTAAATNCGGCGGTAAGAAGCCCAGCACAAGCCGCCCCAATAAACATGATGGCGGTGATCCGGGTGTGGGTCAGCAAAAACGCCATCGCGATTCCGGGGAGAATCGCATGGCTGATGGCATCGCCCATCATGCTCATCCGACGAAGGACTAAAAAGCACCCCGGCATGGCGGCCGCAACCGCACTGAGACCCCCGATCACCACGGTCCAGGTATCCAAGCTATCCCAATTAAATTCCATTACTCACTAAAGTCACCCTGCTGATTGATCGATNAGGTGAGGGCTCGGTGGAACAAACATTCTCACTGGTCGCCCCTTAAGCTCCAATTCGAGCTGGCGCACGATGTCAGCATCGAGAACATGCTCAACCAAATCAGCATCCCGGTCGACGTGAGACGGAGCAATATCCGCATAACGTATCAGGTAGAGCTCCCAAAGCCTGTGATTTCTGGTCACTCGCGATGCCTCCCCGAATCCTGACTCAGATAGCCGCACTCTTCCTGGCACCTCATCCTCAAGATGATCTTCTCCCCGGGCAGTGCGCAGGAGACTCTGGAGCTCCGCAGGTGACCATGACCGGTGCACCGCGAGCGATTCAAAGTCTATTGCAAGATTACTAACCGGTCCGGCAGCATCCAGCTGATGCCTTTCAAGAAGCTCGTAGATTGCGCGCAGAAGGTGCTGCCTTCCNACCTTACGCCGAAGGCGAGCCTGACGAANAGCACGTGGCANGATGCCCCGCGCGAAACCAAACACCATACTGAGGCTGAATATTGTCGCCGCTACCAGAACGATAACCGCCCCCGTTGGAAAATCCAAGAGAAGAGAGCTGAGTCCCGACCCAACCCATCCGCTAAAACCGCCAATCAAGACCGAAAGCAAAAGCATGACATGTAGCTGATGAGTCCAGAACCGTGCTGCCGCTGCAGGTATGATCAGAAAGGCGATGATCAGCACCAGTCCAACTGCCTGAAGCCCTACCACCGTCACTGCCGTTACCAAGGCGAGCATGGTCAGATCCAGTCGCAGCGCAGGCCAACCTTGGCTTGTCGCGAAAGCTTCATCAAAGCAGACNAGNGTAAACTCTTTTAAGAGAAGAATCGCAGCCCCGCAAACGATTCCTGTGACAACAAGGATCAGCAGAAAGTCGCTAAAAATAAGCGATGCCGCCGTCCCATAGACAAAGCCATCCAGCCCAGCTGCATCAGCCCCCGGAAGATTGCTGACCATTTTCATGATAGCTGCACCAGCCCCAAAAAACACTCCCAGAACGATTCCCATCGCTGCGTCATCCTTGAGCGGNGTGGTCCGCCTGATTGCTGAAACAATGACCACTCCGAACACTCCACTTACCGATGCCCCCAGAAGAAGACCCGGCAACCATTTCCCTTCCCCACCCAGAGATGTCATCACGAGGAACGCCAAGCCAATACCGGGGTANGTCGCATGAGAAAGCGCATCACCCATCAAGGAGCGTTTTCGCAGCAGCAGGAATACCCCGACTAAACCAGAGGTCGCTCCAAGCAAGGTTGTTGATAGAATAACAAGTCGGGAGTTATACGATTGAAGCGTGATCAGCTTCCACACCTCACCTTTTACTTCAGCCACNGGCCAAGCTGCTTCCGCCGCACCCCCAGCGAGCGTCAGAATCACGAGCACCACAAGAACGGTAAGCCCTCTCTTTCCCCTATCTACCAACATTGCGTAACCGGTCTGCCACATCATCAAGTAGACTCAGCTTCCCCCCGTAGGTCTTCTGCAGATTTTCCCGTGTGAAAACTTCGTCGGTCGGNCCCGAAGCCACGACCCGCATGTTCAGAAGCACCAACCAGTCAAAGTATTGAGTAACGGAAGCAAGATCATGATGCACCACTAGACAGGTTTTCCCATCAGCGTTTAACCCCCTCAAGAGACTAACGATTGCCTGCTCAGTTGCCGCATCAACCGCAGCAAAGGGTTCATCCATAAAATAGAGCCTCGCATTCTGTGCAAGAGCACGCGCCAGAAACACCCGTTGTTGCTGGCCTCCTGAGAGTTGACTGATCTGACGATCNGCAAGGTGTGAAATTCCGACTCGTTCCAAACATTCCATCGATATTNCCNTCTGCTTTTTCCCTACTCTACGAAACCATCCAAGCGTCCCATAAGTTCCCATCGCTACGACATCCAGCGCACTCACAGGAAAATCCCAGTCCACACTCTCCCGCTGAGGNACATACCCGACCCTTCTTCGCTGCTCCTTGTAGGGTTTCCCGTAGATTTGAACCTCCCCAGAGGTCTTAGGCACCAAGTCTTGGCAGGCCCGGAGCAGCGTGCTTTTCCCTGCGCCATTCGGACCAATCACTCCGACGAGCTTACCCTCCGGAATATTCAACTCCACATCCCAGATTACCGGCTTACGCCCATAGGCTACCGTAAGATCATGGATCGAAAGGGGAATATTGTCCGGATGCTCCGGGCGTCCATCGGCGGGTGCCTCGCGGTCGTCGACAAAGGATTTCATGGCTTACTTTCTGACCACTTCCGGAATCCTCCATCTGGAACTGCACCCCCTAGCGCACTGGCGATCGTGTTGACATTGTGATCCATCATTCCCACATAAGTCCCCTCATAGGTTCCTCCTGGCCCCATGGAATCTGAAAACAGCTGTCCTCCAATCACTACCCTGTGCCCTTGGGCCTTGGCTCCCTCAATAAGGGCTTCCACGCTCTTGCGAGAGACCGAGCTCTCCACAAACACGGCAGGGATTTTACGCTCCACAAGGAAGTCGACCAGCACCTCAATATCCTTCAGTCCCGGCTTAGCCTCTGTGCTTAGTCCCTGAACACCGCGAACCTCAAACCCATAGGCACGAGCCATATATCCAAAGGCATCATGAGCCGTCACGAGCACCCGCTGCTCCAGCGGAATAGTCTGCACCACCTCTCTCACATACTCGTCAAGCCTCCCCAAAATCGCCAGATAGGAATCAGTCCGCTTCGCGTAATGAGCCCCGAAAGAGGGATCGTAAGAATTGAGAGTTTTCGAAACGGCACCCAACGCCCTCATCCAGCCAGCTACATCCATCCATATATGGGGATCGATCTGACTACCCGTAGCCTTAATCGCATATTCATCGAAGCCCTCAAAGGCCTCTGCAACTGCGCAGACGGGTTTTCTTTCGGCCATTTTCGCGAGAACCGCGGTCATCTTCCCCTCAAGGTTCAATCCATTGTAGAATATCACATCTCCATTCCGCAGGGCCTTAACGTCGCTCGTGGTGGCCGCATACAAGTGCGGGTCAACACCCTCTGCTACAATGCCATCAACCTGCGCGCGCTCGCCCGCTACCTGCCGGACCAGATCGGCAACCATGCCCGTCGTAGCCGTAATTCGATATGAGCCAGACGCCGGTGGTTTCCCCGAAACATCCAGAGCTTCCTTACAGCTCCCCAGAAAGAGACATAAGATCAGGGTCAAACTTCGGTTTATCCAGTGGATCATCTCCTTTCATTTTGCGCCAAAAACCGGACAAAAGCAAAGTGAAATTAGCCTAGGCTAATTTTTATATTAGCGGCTAATTAATTCCCCCTTGTGCGTGGATTAGACCACTAAGGACCCTGCAGTCCGATACCCTGATCCGAAGATTCCCNGGAAGAATATCGGTTCTTTTTCCTGTATACCTTTTAATTCCTCAAATCTGAAGTAAACCCACAGACAGAACCTAGCCTTTCCAATTCTTAACTAGACGAAACAGGCCATGTCCGCACTCAAGTTCAGCCCAGTTGAGGAAATTGTAGCCGATATTGCCCTCGGCCGCCTTGTGATCGTATCTGACGATCCTGATCGGGAAAACGAGGCTGACCTGATAGGTGCAGCATCTCTCTCTTCGCCAGAAACGATTGCATTTATGGCCACCCATGGTCGTGGACTGATTTGCGCCCCGCTGACCCGGAAGCGTGTGGAAAACCTCACTCTTCCGCCAATGGCCCGAAGAAACAGGGAAGAGCACCGAACTGCTTTCACCGTATCCGTGGATGCTGCGGTTGGAATTACCACCGGAATTTCCGCGGCAGACCGATCGAGGACAATTTCCCTCTTGGCAGACGAAGGCGCCACCTCTGAAAGCTTTGTTCAACCGGGTCATGTCTTTCCGCTCCAGGCGGCAGATGACGGCGTTCTCCGCCGGGCCGGCCATACCGAAGCTGCGGTCGATCTTGCTCGGATCGCAGGACTTCCACCGGCTGGACTACTCTGCGAGATCATGCACGAGGATGGCACGATGGCCCGGGTTGGCGACCTCGGGGAATACCAGAAGCAGCACCAGCTCAAAGCATGCACGATCGCCCAGATCATTGAGTATCGCCGCCGCACCGAACGCCTTGTCGAGTTTGAGGAAACGATCGACCTCCCCACAGACTACGGCAATTTTTCCTGCCATCTNTACCGCATCCTTACCGATGGATCTCATCATCTCGCTCTTACCCGGGGAGAGATCGACCCCAGCAAATCCGTTCTTGTCCGAGTGCACTCTGAGTGCCTTACCGGGGACGTCTTCACCTCACGGCGCTGCGACTGCGGAAGCCAGCTCCACACCGCTCTTGCTCGCATAGCAGAGGAAGGCGGCGTCCTACTTTACCTGCGCCAGGAAGGACGAGGCATAGGACTGGGAGCGAAAATCCATGCCTACAAGCTCCAAGAAGAAGGGTTCGACACCGTTGAGGCGAATGAAAAACTGGGCTTTGCTTCGGACCTCCGCCACTATGGAGTCGGTGCGCAGATCTTGCATCATCTTGGGATACGCAAGATGAGGCTACTCACCAACAACCCCAAGAAGGTTGTGGGTCTTGAAGGATACGGCCTAGAAATTACCGATCAGGTTCCCATTCGCTCCGAGGCGAATCCACACAANAAGCGCTATCTGGACACCAAGCGTGATAAGCTTGGACACCACCTGTAGAAGCAGCTTTCGTCGNCCCTGAAAAGAGCTCCCAGCCGATACCAGATACAATGTCCCAAGCGCTTCCAAGAAAGCCCCGCATCCTCCAGACCAAGGCGGGAAAACTCGCTATCGTTGCATCGAAATACAATGAGACATACAGCGACAGCCTGGTAGAGCATGTCATCAGTGAACTCAGTGAGTATCTTCCGGAAGCTCGAGTCGACCTGGTCAGAGTCCCTGGTGCCTTCGAAATCCCGGTAGCCATCAAAGCCCTCCTCGAGCTTGAAAAACCCATCTGCGTGATCGCCCTTGGCGTCATCATCAGAGGCGACACCTCACATGCAGACCTTGTTGCCCGAAACGTCACAGACGCCCTCCAGCAGCTCGCTCTAGAATACCTAACCCCGGTAATTCACGAAGTCCTCCTTGTTGAAGATGAAGCTCAAGCCCATATGCGCTGCATCGGAGATAAGATGAATCGTGGCATAGAAGCGGCTCGAACCGCAGCCTCGATGATCGACGTCTTCTCAGAACTCGACAGCAAGGGATCCCTTCGATTCAAACCTAAGAATGCCTGATACTCCACGGCGACGCATGCGCGAGGCAGTGGTACAGTTTCTGTATGCGCTGCAACCCTCCGAGCCTCTTCCTGAGAGCCTCGATCCCTCGATCTTGCATCTGCTTCTTGAATCATTGCGGGACAAGTCCACCAANGCTCGAGCAAAAGCNATCCTACACCTGCAGCAGGGACGGGACAAACACCTTGAGTCCTTCGAACACATCCTTGGCCCCCTCGACCTGATTGGGCGCCTGGACCCTTCAGACGACATTGGATCACACCTCAAGGAATGGAGAGAGGCTGAAGAGCGCCTGCAGGAGCATCTCGAGGGCATTCGCAGGGAACTCAATGGAAACAGGGAAAGCACTCGATTGCGCGAAAGCATGAGTGGAGCTCATCAGAGCAACCGCGCTTCGATTGCTGCAGCGGATGCCGCCACCGGATCAACACCTACGCTTCCAGCTTTGAGAGAGGCCCAAGAGCTGGCCGTGCAATTAAAGAGCCGAATTGCGCCTCTTTTCAGCCGACTTTCCCTCGCCCTCGGTAATGAGTTCACCGAATTACCCGAGCTGAGGGCGGTCGCGAGGGCGGAAAAGGAGCTTGCTCAAACTTCGAGTTCTATTGAGCTCTACTACAGCAATCTCCGTGGCCATCTTGAAAACGTGGATAAGGAATTGGCGACAGTCATCGACAATTATTCCCCCGATCGTCTCGATCGCGTCGACCGGGCGATCCTTCGACTTGGAGGCTATGAACTCCTCTTTGATCCGAGTATTCCCAATGCTGTGGCCATCAATGAAGCAATCGAGTTAGCTCGCGCTTTTGGCACTACCGACTCCCCCAGCTTCATCAACGGAGTCCTCGATCAGGTTGCAAAAATAGTGCAGGACGAGAGTGACGAGGAATGAGNCCCGGACTTCAGGATGGAAGCCTTCCACTGCCCCCTCGGACGAAGAGCCCTTATTTTGCGAGCATTCCCTCCACGGTAAGATCCACGAATGACCCCGGTCCGCCGATGTATCTGATCTTCCTCTCCGCATCCAGAACATACACGATTGGGAGATCCCTGACCCGGAACTGGGAATGAATCCGGCCATCCTCATCATTAAGATTCCTCCACGGAATGGTGTTGTTTGCGCGGAGGCCCCGAAGGACGGCCCTTGAATCAGATGTTACTCCGATAAGGTTCATCCCTCGCAGGCCATGCTGCTCGTGAAGCTTGCGAAGGAGACTAAGGCCACGCTCGGCCTCTCTCATTCTGGTATGCCAGAACGCGACTACTGTTACCTTCCCTTTCAGCATACTCAGCTTGAAGGGCTCACCTGACGAATCTCGTCCGATCGCGTCCGGAGCCGTCCTCCCCTTCGTCAGATTCTGGATGATGAAAATCTCATCCATCGCCAGCTTTGAAACCGAGGTGTCTCCGACTTCAACCTCATGAGCCTTGATGATTGCACTCCTAAGATGAGCTATTCTCTTCTCCATTACCTCAGGATCGTCGCCCAAACCCTTGAGCATCATGGCGATCGCAAGAGACGCCTGACCCTGAACTTCCTCACTAGGGTTTTCGCCCTCTACCTTCTCGACAACTTTCATGATTGCGGGATCAGATTGGCTCGTCAGAGCAAGACAAAGCATGCCAACTCTGGAACTTCGATAATGGACTGCGCGTAGAGCCTCCACAATCTGGCCTGCTCTGGAGACCGCACTCCCTTCCTCCCGACCGACCGCATACACTGGCGCTCGTTCCAGAAACCAGACACAGTAATCTATGGCCCACTCCTTATCGAGAGATCCTCGGATCTCATTCCACATCAGCGCCCCATGATGCGATGAGGCTGGGCGATTCTCCCAGACGTTCAATTGCTCTTCGGGCTGCGCGATAGCGAGCTTGCCAGCCCAGTCCTCAAGGGCCTTTTCGCAGGCATTCCTGATACGCAGTGCCCCCTCGGGGCTTCCTGCCCTCGCCGGGTAAGAAGGAATCATGCAAATCAGAAAAAACAGCAGGGTCCAACGTTTCACTGCCAAAGCATACCTCCTGAGAGCGATCTGCCAACAGGCAATCGTGCCAGCAGCAGAGACCGGCCAGCTCAACAGGGTCTTGTGGGAACCAGGGAGACTCTCTCCGGTGGAGTGGCTCGACCCGGGCTCAGCTCAGGACTTTTTCTTCGCCAGACGCTCCGCAAGTTCCTTCCAGAAATCCCGGCCGACAATATAACCCACGCATTCAGCACTGCCACATAAACACGGATGATCCTCGTAGTTTTCAATGTCGAACCCGTAGTCAAAAGTCAACTCTTCGCCGTCGGCTATATCGCGGAGGGAATAAAGGAAAATCTGCTTCTCCTCAATCCAAGCCTCACAATTTGGAGCGCAGGAATGATTTAAGAGACGGGCTGTATTCCACGGCATATTGCCATCGATATCCCATTTCTTGTTCAGCGTGAAAATGTAAACGGCAGCATCACCGGTCTTCTCCGCAAGCTCCATCTGCGCGTTCGCACGCCTTTCGCTCTCTTCCTTGTCAATCCGCTCTCCGAGATATTCGATGATCTTCTTGCCCACCGGGATATCCTTTATGGCGTATACCCCTGTTCCATGAATTTCGGAGGATCGAGCCTCGCAATACTCACTCTTGGCGCGCTCCTTCAGCTGCTCAAGCTGACGCCTTTTGCGGGCTCTTTCCTTGAGATTCCCTTTGGCACCCCCCCCATGCCCACTGTCTTTATTCTTCGCTGATTTACCCATGAGCTACCTGAAGCTTTATCGCTTTTCGATTTGAGTTGAGCTGACTACACCATCCCTCGCACTCATCGGCCACGCCCAACCTCGCTACCTCCAACTTTTGGCATTCCAAGAAGACCCAGGTCCTCCGGAAGCCCGGGGAAAAAGCTTCGAAGGTCTGCAATGCTGCAATTTCGCCCATCGATAAAATACCAGTCTACAGTGCCCTTCCTGTTCACTGCCACTTGAAACCCTTTGGTTTCAATCCGACGTGCCAATCGAGTTTCAGGGTCAATGATGCGATATTCTGCCCTCGTTGGAACAAAGACCAACCACTCTAAATACATGTTTATCTCTTTCCCGTTCCCGTCCTGACCTCGCAGAAGAACCACTTCGTGGGCCCCGGTTGGCTCCCCAACTTCATATTTGAGCATCGAAATTCCCTGCTTTGCCATTTTAGCTGGCATCTCCCCCAAGCGCCTTGCCAGCTCCGCCTGCCCTCCCACCAGCCTCTTGGCTGCCCGTTTTTTCCAGCGAGGATACATGCGATTCAGCGCAACACTGTAGTCCCCTTTTAAAACCTCCTGCCCCATTGCCCGGGTGGCCGCCACCGCCTGATTGAGGACCTCCTTAGGCACCTTCCCGGCTTGCTTCTGCTCGGCTGAGACACCTTCACTCCCAAGCAACGCCACTATTAGCAGCATCAAAAAGGTCCGACTCACTGGAGGGTTCTGGGGCAAGCGAGACTCTCCGTCAAGCACCGCGAATCTGTTGAGACCAACGCCGAACGCCATCACTCGCTACGACTCGGCGAACAAGGAACTCCGGTCTCCTTAAATAACGAAATGATATTTGATCTTACGACCTGGTCTGTCCTAATAGTGAACGACATGGCGAAACAGGCGCTTGGAAAGGGATTAGGAGCTCTCATCAAAAAACCGACCGCGAAAAAAAACGCGCCGGCTGGGAAGAAAAAACAGACAGGTTCAGCGAGTAAAAAACGCGCCAAGTCTAAAGACATTCAAGGCTCCGAATCTGAAGTCGCTGAAGTCCCAATCAAAGAGGTAGTAACCAGCCCTCTGCAACCAAGGGGTGAAATCCCAGAAGCCAATCTCGAGGAACTAGTCGAATCCATTCGGGCTCATGGCGTGATCCAGCCTCTGATCACCCGTCGTGTACGCGGAAAATATGAGCTTATCGCTGGAGAACGGCGTTGGCGGGCCTCTCAGAAGCTGGGTCTTACGACCGTTCCAGTAATCCTGCGCAAGGCCACAGACCGTGAGGTTCTGGAGATGGCTCTCGTAGAAAACCTCCAGCGCCAGGACCTCAATGCGATCGAAGAAGCCAATGGCTACGTCAAGCTAGCGAGAGAGTTCGACATGAAGCAGGACGAAATCGCAAAGCGTGTTGGAAAGTCCCGAGCCACCGTAGCCAACTCCATGCGACTGCTCGACCTTCAGAAGGACATCCAGAAATTCGTAGCAGACGGGCTGATTACCGTCGGGCACGCAAAAGCCATTCTGGGCATTAAGGTAAAGCGTGACCAGCGAACAGTCGCAGATCAGGTAATGCGTCAGCGACTCACCGTCCGAGCAACCGAAAAACTTGTCCAAAAACTTCAAGCTGGTGAGAGGACAAATTCCAGCAGAGAGAAGAGCAGTGTTTCTGACCCCGAAACCGAAGCCATGCTCCGCTCTCTCACCTCGCGCCTGAGAGAACATTTCACCACCCATGTCTCGATATCCCATTCGGCTAAAAAGGGCCGTATCGAGCTCGAATATTACGGGAACGATGATCTTGGCAGACTTCTCGATCTTCTTGGAGTCCCTGCCGAAGAGCTGTAACCACAGCCCTTGGACCTCTCCATGTGCGGCAACTTCAGCAACCGGGGTATTGTGCCGCGATATTCCTTTGGCTGGTTAGCTCTCTTCCTTCTCCTTCAAGGTTGCTCAAAAGAGGGCACCAGCCTTCCCCCAGAGCAGGAGCGCACCGGGGCGCGCGCAGCCTATGCGCACACAAGAGCAATTGTCTCGCTCGGACCACGACCACCCGGCTCAGCTGCACTCAACAACACGCGGGAATATATTGCTTCACAATTACAAGTCTCCGGTTGGGAAACCTTCTCTCAACCCTTCACCAAGTCGGTCCTCCCTATCGGGAAGCAAGTAACCTTCACCAACCTGATCGCCCGTCATGGCGGATCTACAGAGTCTCAGATTACAGTCCTGCTTGGCGCACACATTGACTCCAAGTATTATCCGGATCGCCGTTTCGTTGGCGCAGACGACGCGGCCTCTGCGGTAGGAGTCATTCTGGAACTTGCCCGGAGGATGAGCAATGACCCTGAGAAGGCCTCCAGAGTAGAGCTAGTTTTTTTTGATGGCGAAGAGGCCTTTGGCCAGAACATCAGCCCTCAAGATGGACTTTACGGAAGTAAGCATTACGCAGGCAACTGGCGCATGTCTGAGAAGAAGCCGGCCGCGGGCATCATTCTTGACATGGTGGGCCACCGGAACCTCTCTATTCGTTACCCCTCCGACACCCCACCTTTCCTTGAGCAGGCACTGCTCAAGGCGGCGCGAAATGCAGATGCCGAGCATAGGTTTAAAAAAGCTCTCAACCCAATTCTAGACGACCACGTTCCTCTTAATAATGCAGGAATTCCAACCTTGGACATAATTGGTGATTTCTCGCAATTTGGCTGGTGGCATACGGAGGGCGATAATCTTAAACGGATATCACCTGAAAGCCTTGATATCAGTCTCCGTGTTGCCTCTGAGATTCTTGATGATCTCCTTAAGGAGTAAAAGATTCACGTGCTCACCTAACCTGCGCTATTTTACTCCTCCTTCAGGTTGAGAGATTCTTATCCATCTCTACACTGGCTGCTTATGCCCGGCCCATGCCACCGCCTCGCCTCCACTCTTGCCCTTGCGCTTGGTGCCGCTCTTATCATCCACAAGGCTCCCTCAGCAGCATCGCCACCCCTTGACGAGGTGATGGGCCTTGAACCACAAGGCTCCATTAAATTCGATACCAACGACCCCAACCATGAATCCGTGGCTCGCTTGGAATACCTCGGAAGTACGACCTCAGATGACGGAGACTATCAATATTGGTATGACATCGTCAGCGGCAATCGGGCATGGACTAGAGATGTTTCATTCTGGATCAGCAATGCTGATACCGTAACTAATCTCACCGAGAATAATTATAGTGAAAACGGGGCTGATTATGTCCTGCAGCACTGGTGGGGGGCCCCCATGGCCTCGAGAGGACTGGATGTCTGGGGCGGGCACCGTGACTCCCAAAACAGCCCATCTCACGGCATTGGAAACTCGTGGACACTTACCCCAAGCCATCCAGACCCTCTCATCAATCAGTTCCACCAAGCGAATGATTACGCTGTCCCCGGACTTTTTAGCGGACAGCCATCAGCCTTTTACTGGGGCCCTCCCTCTCGCGTCGAAGACTCTCTGTCCCTTTCCGATGGAACTCGGGTATGGAAATTTGAAAAGAATCACTATGCCCCACTGGTGAATAACAGTGTCCTCTACCCCTTTGCAGGCCTCTGTGGCACCTTCATTATCGAGAGCACTAACCCACCTGCAGATGACGCCTTTGGCTGGTCTACTTACCATAACACCACCATGGATGGATCCCGCTCACAAATAACTGCATACGGACATCTGCCGGGACCAGGAGACGGTTTGCCGCTCAAAGAGCTTACTCTTGCGGTAAGCCAAAGAGGACAACTCCTCAACTTTTCGTGGAACGGTGAGAACGGAAAGCAGTATGATCTGGTCAGCAGCACGAATCTCGACACACCCACTTTTAGCTGGGATCCATACAATGACGGAGAAAATCTCTTCGCTAATATTCCTAATTCGGCGTCGGGAATGAACACTCTCAGCGGAGTAAAAATGGCTGGCGCAAGACGGTTTTTTGCGATTGCAGAAGAAGACCTTGGAACCCTGCTTAACGAGAATTTTGATAGCGCCGAAGAACTTCCCCGGGGATGGACCGTCCAAGGCTCTGGTTCAGTGGCGTGGGAAATCGGCGTCCCTGGCGAGACTCTCTTCGGCCCGATAACCGCTTACAGCACCCCACACTGCGCAGGCACCAATCTCTCAGGAGACTACACGGGGTCTTTGGACATATCTCTCATTAGCCCCGCAGTTCAAATCCCTCCCTCTGGAGCCACCCTTAGCTACCGACAGTGGATCGACACCGAGGGCGATGGCGATGCTGGTTCCATCCGGGTCCTCGATGCCGAAGCAGACAATCGCCTCCTCGGGGAGATCGTCAGCAACATTGACTGGAATGACACTGCCTGGAATGCTCCTCAACCTGTAACTCTGCCAAATTTAGCCCTGGGCAGGAGTATCAGGCTTGAATTTCGATTTATTAGTAATGAATCCGATCCCCAGAGCTTTGCAGGCTTTTACCTCGACGATATTGTCCTGCAATCAAACTGACTACCTCCCCACCAAAACCGGAACAACGATTCCACCACCATCTGAGCCACATCCCATTATATAGCCATGTCTCTAACGATTCTCTCTTCATCACTCTCTTTCAGCGCTGGACTCCTGACTGCAATGCTTTTGCCAGAAGCGATCGCCAGCGAAACCGACCTAAGGAACGACCTCTCTTTCTTCAAGGACCCCACCTGCGTAGAGCTGAAAGCAGAAGTGGGACAAGAGGATCTTGGCCGATTCAAAAGTAAGCTTTTAAAGAATGCTGCACGCAGACTACTTGAGGGAAGCTATGACACCCGTCATCGAGCCGCTTCCTACCGGGCCTACCCCTCCCCCGCTGCGCTTCAGCGCATGATCAAACTCGGAGACGGATTCAGTCGTTATGAGAATATAACCGGTATCTACCTCGAGGCCGGCAGCCATGTTGTTCTAGCTGGCGACACGGGCGGGCGGAAGATTTCTCTTCTGATTCCAGACTGGATGCGGAAGCCTCCGGAGGGAATTGAACCATCAAAGGACCCTGCAGGCTGGGGACTTAAACGTCAGGAAATCGGCATCGAGGCCGGGCTCAATACCATTGACGTCAAAAAGTCCGGACTGGTCTACCTGAACTACTATGACCCAGAGCCTGACAAGGCCCCTCGGGTCGTAGTTCATTTCCTGACCGGAAAGATCAATGGTTACTTTGATAGCAGCCAGCACGACAACAAGGACTGGAACCGTCTTCTCGATAATGCCGTAGCCCCAATCCTTGATGCCCGCGGGAAACATATCCAGGTCGCCTACCCGGTGGAGTGGTTCAATATTCACACCCGGGGCAAGGGAAAGGAGCTCATGCAAAACTATGACACGATGCTAGTCCACCACTACACGGTCCTCGGCCTGGTCAAATACAACAAGATTCCGCCGAATCGAATTCTGGCACGGGTAAATCATAACTATTACATGTTCCGGGACCGCGATGGGGTAGCGTATTTCGGGAACAAAGGAACCATGCGAATGGTTGCAGATCCGGCTGTTGTCATCAAGGGCGACCCGTGCTGGGGTTTCTGTCACGAGGCGGGGCACGTCCTTCAATTACGTCCCCAGATCACATGGGGTGGAATGACGGAAGTAAGCTGCAACATCTTCTCCATGTATACCCGCGGCAAGATGGGTAACGAGAGCCGCCTCTCCACTCAGAAAAACTATAGCAAGGCGCGAAAATCAATCGTCAACTCCGACCCAAAAATCTCCTACCTGCAAGACCCTGATGTCTTCAACCGCCTGGTGCCTTTCTGGCAATTACACCTGTTTTTCACGAAACGCGGTAATCCTGACTTCTACGGTGACGTGATGGAAGAAATGCGTAACCAGCCCGATGCAGGACGGGGGAACGACTCCATTCGTAATCAATTCCAATTTATCCGTATTTGCTGCGATATCGGCAAAGTCGACCTCACAGAGTTCTTTGAGAAATGGGGTTTCTTTCGAGTCGGACAAATTAAACTAAAGGATTATCGCAACTACCATTTCGTGGTAACACCTGAAATGGTCAATGAAACCCGGTCATATATTGCCCGGAAAAAATACAAGAAACCCTCTGAGGACCTGACTCTTCTTGAGGATTAATTTATTCTACGAAAGAACGACTTCCAACGGTCGCTATTTCTTTCAATTTTCTAGACGCCAAATCGATTGCTGGGCATTTGGGCTGGAATTCAGTTGGAATAGAATCGCTCTGCCCCGTAGATTTCCAAGGTGCCCATCCTAGCCCACTACTGTCTCAGCCTCGGGATCATCACGATTGCCTCGATCAGCGTCGTGCTCTCAGCGGAATCTGGCACAGAACAACCCGGCTCCCTCTCTCCCACGCAGTTTCAGGATCTGCTCGCAGACCACTGCTACAAGTGCCACGGAGATGGGGAGACCAAGGGTGACCTTGACCTCGTAGCGCTTGAAAGCGAGGACAGCCCTGGTCTCTATCCAGCCTTAATGGAGGACCTGGTAGCTGTTCTCTCGGATGGCGAAATGCCGCCCAAGAAATCCAAGCCTTTACCAGATCCGGATAGAATAAGGCTAATAACTTACCTCAAGAAGGAACTCGACCGTTCACTCGGAGAGATTGCCTTTGAGCCTACTCCCATCGGGAGAATGACCCGGTTTCAGTACAACAATGCGGTCAAAGACCTCCTGGGACTACAGCGCGACATCTTCTGGATGCCTGAGCGACTGATGCGCAGACGCTCTGATTACTTTAAACCCGCATCAGGAAAAATGCCTGCGTCCGTTCGAGTCCAGAACCGACCACTAGGTAAGGATCATGACGGTGAGCGCCCGGAGGGGTTCCGGGGGGTAGCGGCCTATCCGCAGGACCGACGCGCCGAGCACGGATTCGACAATCGTGCCGACCACCTCACCCTGTCTCCCCTTCTGATGGAGCAATTCCTCCAGCTCTCCTACTCGATCGTGGACAGCAAAGATCTCAATGCCCGGGAATGCCGCACATGGGACACGATCTTCGCTTCGCCACCAGAGGAACAGGGAGAAGTCGTCCCAATTATTCGGGACCGCTTACACACCCTCCTGCTCCGAGCCTTTCGGCGTCCAATTCCCAGGGAAACCCTCGACAGATACACCGATTTTGCAGCAAGAGAGCTGAAAAACGGGGCTGGCTTTACCGAAACCATGAAGGCCCTGGTCAGCGCTACCATCGCCTCACCCGAATTCCTGTATCTCTACAACGTGGAAGATCAGGATCATAACCGGGACGCAAATAATGGCAGAGAGCCCATTGACGCGTTCGAACTCGCCTCACGACTCTCTTTTTTCTTTTGGATCAGCATTCCTGACGAGCGCCTGCTAAACCTCGCCGCCACGGGAGAACTGAGCGACCCCGATATTCTCAGTCAGGAGATTGAGCGGATGCTGATCGACCCTCGGTCCTCGAGATTCTGTGATATTTTCCCAGCGCAGTGGCTCCAGCTGGATCGTCTGGTCTCCTCGATTCCAGACCCCAAAAAGCACCCATACTTTTACTTCAGCGCCTATCGTTCCAGTATGCATATGATGATGGAGCCTTTGCTGCTGTTCGAAACGCTCTACATCGAGGATCGATCCGTGATTGAACTTCTGAATCCAGCGTTCACATGGAACAGCCCACATCTGGAGTCGATATATAATCGCGAACAGAAGCGCAAACGAGGCTCCGTGCAAACAGTCACCTTTAAACGGCGCCCCCTAACGGATCCTCGCTGGGGAGGGGTAATTACGAATGCCGCAGTGATGACCATGACTTCTAATCCTGATCGAAGCCTCCCCATCACCCGTGGAGCGTGGATTAACGGAGTCATCTTTAATGACCCCCCCGAACCCCCACCAGCGGATATCCCACCTCTTCCTGCAGCGAACGAGGAGGCGCTGAGCAAGATGACCATCAGGGAAGAATTTGCAGAGCACCGAGTGCGTGAAGACTGCGCAGGATGCCATGAAAAGATCGATCCCGTAGGCTTTGCACTGGAGAACTATGGCCCCACTGGCGAGTGGCGGGCGCAGTATGAGAATGGTCGGGAAATTGACTCCAGCGGAGAGCTCTACAACCGGCACAAATTCAGTAACCCGGTGGAATTCAAGGAGACCCTCCTGAAAGAGCGTCATAGATTTATACGAGGGTTTGCAGCTCATCTCCTCTCATTTGCCCTCGGCCGCGAACTTGGACCAGCGGACTCCCCGGCCCTCAACACGATTACGAAACGAGCCCTGGCAGGCGAAGATTCCCTGCGGACGATCATGAAGATGATCGCTATGAGTGAGCCCTTCAGCTATAAAAACACGCAACCAAAAGGAACAGAAAAGACACCATGAGGAACAAATCAGATGCGCCGGGAGCTCTCTCCCGAAGAAAGTTTCTGGCTGGCATCGGCGGAGCCGCCCTGAGCCTCCCCCAGCTCGAAAGTGTCGCTGCATCCCCCGCGGCAACTTCGAGCGGCGCACCGGCGACCCGACTCGCCTTTTTTTACATGCCCAACGGAATGACTCGCAGGGGCTTCTTCCCGGGGGAGTCAGACCGGAGCCTCCCAAACTTTGCAGGACAGAACAATGTTTGGCGCTTCGAGGGCCAGCAGACCCCGGTCGGCCAGCATGAGATGACCTTTACGCCGACGCTCAAGGCTCTTCACCCCTTCCGCAAACAGGTCTCGCTCATTACCGGACTGGATCGGACTTTCCAGCACGGAACCGACTCACACGCACAGGCAGCCTCCTGTTTCCTTTCCGAAGCTGCTCCTTTCGGAGTAGAAGGCTCAGCCTATCCCATCGCTCGAACGCTTGATCACGTTGCATCGGATGCTATCGGCCAAGCAAGCCCCTTCCCCACCCTTGAGCTAAGCTGCAACGACTCCAAGGATAACATTGAATCAATCTATTTTGATAATATGTCATGGTATGGATCGGGTCACGTCGCACCCTCGATGAGGAATCCCCGCAAGGTCTATGACCGACTCTTCGGAACACGCAATAACCTCCGCTCGCGCAACATCACAGATCTGGTTCTCGGCAACGCCAAAAGCTTCCAGAAAAAACTCGGAACTGCTGACAGGGATAAGTTTAACGAGTATTTTGAGTCGGTTCGATCAATCGAAAAGCGCCTCGATAGAGTTGACTCCATGCGGGCCGATATGAAACCGGTCAGCATTGCGCGGCCAGGCGAGGGACTCCTCCCTCGCAAGGAGTATATCTACCTGATGGGCGACCTGATGATTGCCGCCCTGCAGACAGGCCTAACCAACGTGAGCACCCTGATGATCGGGGCAGAGCGCTGGGGAACCACTCTCAAATACGAAGGGATTCTCGATCAACCCCGAAGTCACCACGGCATGACTCACAATCCGAAAAAGCATGTTGACGACCTACTGAAGCTAGACGCCTTCCACGTCGAAGCATACGCGAGAATGATTGAGAAAATGAGTCATATTCAGGAAGGAGATGGCTCGACACTCCTTGATAATACGATTTTCACCCTCGGGGCGGGCCTTGGAGATGGTACAACTCACCAATACAACGACCTTCCTATTGTGGTTGCCGGTGGCGGCCGAGGAGCACTTCAACTTGGCAAGCACATCCACTGCCCCAAAGGCACCCCTCTTGCCAACCTTTGGCTTACCCAGTTAGACATTCTCGGAGTAGAGCGCGACCGATTTGCTGACAGCACTGGGCAACTTTCCTCCGTCCGGGCCTGAATCGCTCATCCATCTGGAATGACTGCGGCGAGAATCCAGCCCACACGCAAGCACCCGCTTTCTGACCAGCCCTTCTGGGATTTCTCCTGGTCAGAAAATTAAACGGTCAGAGGTTCCGCGCTGGACCTGGAATAACCGACATCAGTCCCACGGGATTTCCATTCAGGCTCACCCGTGGCGTGGCCGAACGAACTGCCACCCGGACTCTGGACCCTCTCTTTGCCCGAGTATTGCATTCGACGAAAGGCCGCCTCGCATCGTCCTATGCGTGGCAGATGCATGCATGACACCTTGGGACCTCTTCAACTCTGCCAAAGACAAGGTTCACAGCAGGACATCCTGGAGATTCCTGTCTCGGGACCCAGAATCATTTTTTCCGAAGCTCTACGAGGAGCTCTCGCTGAACCTATACTCTTCGACCGAACGTTATCGACCCGGGAGCCCTTGGGGCTCTACAGTTGTGCCCCCCCCGAAGGAGCAATACCCGTGTTTCTTTAGACTCACATCTTATGACCATCAGAAACACCGTCCTACTATTGCTCATGACGCTCCTTTCCTTGGGTTGCGACCCACACCTAGACTCAGTTTATCTAGGCCGTGCTGAAGCACAAATACTCGCCGATGTCTCAGCAGGGGATATCGCCGCAGTAGAACTCTATCTGGACATGGGGGGGAATGTAAATCTTCAGGATGAGCCCGGCATGACTCCATTACATCACGCTGCAAACAGCGGACGGAAAGGGAGCCATCTCAAGATGGCGGAACTCCTCATTGACCGGGGAGCTGAGGTCAATGCGACCGATGACACTCACCACACTCCACTGCATCTGGCCAGTATGGCCGCTAACATGGAAATCGCCGAATTACTCATCGACGCGGGAGCCGATGTGAACGCCAGAACCAGACGCTCGGGAGAGACTGCTTTATTCCTGGCAACACACGGCGCCGCGCAAGGCGGCACCAGAAGTTACCTGAATCTGATAAAATTTCTTATCGCCAGGGGCGCTGATTTAAATGTGAAGCTTAAATCGGACGGAGAGACAGCGCTGCACCAAGCCTCTCGAAGTTATTCAGAAAAGCATGCTTCTGAGGTATGCGCCCTTCTCATTGCCAACGGAGCTCACGTCAATGAGCGCAACGCAAAGGGCCATACAGCACTGGACGAGGCCTTGGCCAACGGGCGCAATAAGACTTCTGAAGTCCTTCGTAACCACGACGCTAAGACCAGTAACCAGTTAAAAACCGAGGAGGGCTAAGGTTCATCGAACCTCTCACCACAAAGCGCCATAAACCAAACCCTTCTTCCCTATGAAAGCACTGACAACCCTTTTCGCAGGCATTATGCTTACAGGGTGCAGGCCGGCAAAAGAACCTCTGGAAGCTAGAGCCGGGACTGCCGCGAAATTACAAGTTATTGCCTCTTACGAAGGGCGGCTGACACTTGATCCTAATGAGCAATCTCCCAAGCCCTCTGAGCTAATTATCCGCAGCCAGGCCGCCTACGAAGCCTTTGTGGCGAGGATTCCGAAGCGCAAAATCACCCGAACAAGGCCAGCCCCTCCCAGTGATGACCCCTTACTCCGAAAGCCTCCTATTGATTTTGAGAGGCGCATGATACTGGCAGCTATCCGATCCGACACCATGTATATCTCGCCTAACTTCGAGTCTGTTACCGCTGACCAAAAGGGCCTCTCGGTTCGAATTACGGATCCAGGCCTGGGCGAGACCAAGACCCTGAACCAGCAAGAGGGAATCGGCACTTACCGGGCCATTGTTATCCCGAAGCGTGAAGGGCTCATACAGTTTTTGAGGTAAGCTACCGATCATGTGTGTCACAGGCCGCCCATAGAACCACGCATCTCTCCACACAGTTCAATCTGTATCTCCCCAACTCATTCTCCGGACTCCTCGATGAAGACCCTGCTATCAATTGTCATCACTTTGTTAATTACCGGGTGCTCGGAGAGGAGCTCACCGGAGCTGCAGGAGAAC